>JAAZAP010000247.1 GCA_012514255.1 Bacteroidales bacterium
ACCAGCGCTATGATCGGGTCAAGGATATGCCAGCCGGTGATCCAGATGAGCGCCAGTCCCAGCGCCACCCCGGCAGAGGTGATGACGTCCGTCTTCAGATGCAGCGCGTCAGCCTCCAGCGCCACCGAGTCGGTCAGCTTCGCAACCTTATATAATCTCCTGGAAACAAATATATTAACCACTGCCGATATAGCCATCACCAGCACCCCAAGGCCCAGCGCCTCAGTCTCTCCGGGGTGGATAAACCGGTCCACAG
This sequence comes from Bacteroidales bacterium, assembly GCA_012514255.1. Next base: position 257 of record JAAZAP010000247.1, read on the forward strand.
CCTCATAGACTATCCATGCCGAGGCAGCGAAGATGAGCAGCGCCTCAATAACCCCTGAGACATTCTCCACCTTGCCGTGACCGAAGGGATGCCTCTCATCTGCCGGATTCCCCGAGATCTTCACCGCGAAGAAAGCAATGACAGCTGCAACCAGGTCAATTGCCGAGTGGATGGCTTCGGAGATGATACTCACTGATCCCGTAAAGATGCCAACCATGATCTTCATGATGATAAGCAGGCTGTTAGATATGACAGACAGCCTTGCCGTCCTGGTCTTGAGTCTGGTAGTCATTGTCCCGGGAACCGCTTGTAAGTCACTGCAAGTTTAGGAAAAAGCTGCGACAAGTGTGTGAAAAGTTTTTACCGTTTTTTACCGGAATACCTTATTTTTGTTACCTCAAAAAACAGATATGTACAGAACACACACATGCGGGGAGCTGTCGCAGGCCAACACGGGCGAGCAGGTGACCCTGGCCGGATGGATCCAGCGCTCAAGGGACCTCGGGGGCATGACATTTGTTGACCTTCGTGACAGGTACGGCATCACCCAGCTGGTTTTTAACATGGAGACCGATGCCGACCTCTGCATGAAGGCCCGCAAGCTGGGCCGCGAGTTCGTGATACAGGTCACGGGTATTGTCGCAGAGCGAAGCAACAAGAATCCGAAGCTCCCCACGGGCGATATCGAGATCATTGCCGGCAGCATTGAGACCCTCAACACGTCGGATATACCACCTTTTACCATCGAAGAGAACATCGACGGCGGCGACGAGCTGCGGATGAAATACCGTTACCTCGATCTGCGAAGGCAGAATGTACGTGCCAATATTATCCTCAGGCATAAAATGGCGCAGGAGGTGCGCCGTTACCTCGACGGGCAGGGATTTATAGAGGTGGAGACCCCGGTGCTCATCAAATCGACTCCCGAGGGGGCGCGCGATTTCGTGGTGCCGTCACGGCTCCACAACGGTGAGTTTTATGCCCTTCCCCAGAGCCCCCAGACCTTCAAGCAGCTGCTGATGGTTGCGGGCTTAGACAAATATTTCCAGATAGTGAAGTGCTTCCGCGACGAGGATCTGCGTGCTGACCGGCAGCCGGAGTTCACGCAGATAGACTGCGAGATGTCATTCGTTCATCAGGATGATATACTGAACATGTTTGAGGGGCTGGCACGCCACCTCTTCCACGCGATCAAAGGACTGGGATTTGAAGGGCCGTTCCCGCGCATTCCTTACGACGAAGCCATGAGCCGTTACGGCACCGACAAGCCTGACATCCGCTTCGACATGCGCCTGGAAGATGTGACAAAGGCGATGAAGGGAAGGAATTTTCCGCCCTTCGAGCTTGCGGCATATGTGGGGGCCATCTCCGCACCGGGATGTGCAGGATGGTCGCGCAAGCAGCTGGATGAACTGACGGAGTTCGTCAAACGCCCGCAGATAGGCGCTACGGGACTGGTCTGGGCTAAGGTTGAGGCTGACGGGACGGTCAGGTCATCGATAGACAGGTATTACAGTCCTGACGACCTCGCCAACCTTGCTCTCATGACCGGGTCTGAGCCGGGTGACCTGATCCTGATCATGGCCGGCCCGCGGGAGAAGACACTGTACGCACTGGGTGAGCTGCGACTGGAGATGGGGAGGCGACTGGGTCTTCGCGACAGCGCAGTCTATGCCCCGCTGTGGGTGGTAGATTTCCCGCTGCTTGAGTGGGACGATGAGACACATCGCTTCTACGCCAAACACCATCCCTTCACGGCGCCCAAACCGGAGGACATTCAGTATATGGAGAGTGATCCCTGGCGGGTTCGCGCCAACGCCTATGACCTGGTTATAAACGGTACAGAGATAGGAGGAGGCTCAATACGTATCCATGATCCCGAAACACAGTCGCTCATGTTCCGCACCCTCGGTTTCACCGTTGAGGAGGCACAGAACCAGTTCGGCTTCCTGCTCAACGCCTTCCGCTACGGCGCCCCGCCACACGGGGGAATTGCGTTCGGGTTTGACAGGTGGACAGCCATCATGGGCGGATCAGATACAATCCGCGACTTTATTGCTTTCCCGAAAAACAACCAGGCCCGTGATGTGATGATTGATACTCCGTCTACAATCAAGCAGGAGCAGCTGGACGAGCTGGGTATAGCAATCAGGAAGAGCGAAGACAGCAAGTAAGTATTTGAGCTGGATTTCAGGGCAGTATCTTCCTGCCGGGCTTCCGTATGGCATGCCCCGGCGGCAATCAGCCGGGTTATTTCCGTGAGGTTTTCCGCTGTTGAACCATTGACTCGGGTGGTTTGACAAATGGTATAGAGAAACAGAAGAGAGAACCTTCACCCGGAGTTGAGATCAGCCAGATAGAACCACCGAGCAACTCTGCGTAAGCCTTTGATATAGAGAGCCCGAGGCCGGTGCCGCTATACTGCTTGGAGCTTGGCCCCTCCACCTGGAAGAAGCGTTCAAACACCTTTTCCTGGTGCTCGGGAGCTATGCCAATGCCGGTGTCCGAAACAAAGAACTCGATCATCTCGCCTCTCAGGACGTATCCCAGCTCTATCCTTCCCTTTTTGGTAAAGCGCAGTGCGTTGTTGAGCAGGTTGGAAAAGATCTGGATCACCTTCGTCTCATCAGTTATAACACTGGCCTCATCGTCATCAAGATGGGTTGTGAAGTTGAGTATAAGGTTCTGGTTCTGTGCACGCATGCGGTACTGATCATACAGGTTCCTTATCAGGGTGTTGAGGTTAACGGTGGCCCGGCTGATCTTCACCAGTCCCGTCTCAATGTTGGAGATATCAACTATGTCAGTGATAATAGACAGCAGCTGGTTGCTCGACTGGTATATAATATCTATATACTGTCTCCGGCTGTCATCAGTGATGTCAGGTGTGTCGAGCAGTGTGGTGAAACCTACAATAGCGTTCATCGGTGTTCGTATCTCATGTGACACGTTATGCAGGAACGCCGTTTTCAGCCTGTCGCTCTGCTCTGCCTTCTCCTTGGCCCTGATAAGCTCCTCCTCAATCATCTTCCTTTCGGTGATGTCAGAGATGAATCCCTCAAGCGCCACCAGCTTATTGTTTTCGTAGTAGCCGCGTCCGCGCTCCCATACCCATTTCCTGCTTCCTGATGAGGTTATAATGCGGTATTCAATAGTATAGAGGTACCCGGTCTCGAGAGAGGCGTGGATCTCATCCCGGATTCTATTCACATCCTCAGGGTCAATTATTGACCCGAATGTCCGTATCTTACTGTTTATAAACTCATTGGGCAGGTAGCCTGCCAGCTCATAGATGCCGTCACTGATGTACTGCATTGTCCAGTCTCTGTCATCATTGCAGCGGAAGACCACTCCGCGGAGGTTATTGATGATGGTGCTTAGCTTCTTGTTGCTCTCACGCATCTCCTCCTCGGTACGTTTGCGTTCGGTGATATCACGGCCGATGCTCTGGTAAAAGCGCGTGCCCTCAACCTCTACTGTATAGGCGCTGATCTCAATGGGGAACGTGGTGCCGTCGCTTCGCTGGTGGGCTGTTTCAATATATGATGAGCCGGTCTCGTTGAGATTTTTGACATGCTCTGCCAGCATGGGTGTCTCATCCCGGGTACGGAGGTCAGACACACTCATGCCGAGGAGCTTATTGCGAGGATAGCCATAGGTGGCAACGGCACGCTCATTGGCCTCAACAATATTCAGATCACTATCAATCAAAAATATGATATCATTGCCGTGCTTCATCACGAAGTCGAAGTGCTTCATGATGGCCTGCCGGTTCAGTTCTTCCTGCTGTTTTTCGCGCAGGTAGCGTGCCCTGGTGGCTTTGATTATCAGGTAAACCATGCTGGCGAGGGCCAGATATACGAATCCCATGATCAGCCAGATCATGGTGATCTCGCGAAAGAAGCGGGCCAGTATCTCTGAGGTCTCCTTCTTGGCTGTAAGGTACCAGTCGGTTCCGGGCACCTTCCTGACCGATGCCACCACCTCTGCGCCGGTATAATCCGTATAGATGGTTGCTTCATTCTTTTCGCTCTGCGGAAGCAATGCGCTCCGTTCCATATCGCTGGCCGGAAGTGTCACGGGACTGTCATATCCGGCGAGGTGTGATCCGTTGAGGTAGATGACCGAGTCACCTTCA
>JAAZAP010000248.1 GCA_012514255.1 Bacteroidales bacterium
TACGGGCAGCATCATGAAACCGTTCCTCTACGCGGGGCTGCTCTCGTCAGGAGAGCTGCTTCCTGATGCGCTCATACCGGACATACCCACCCGTTTCCAGGGATTCCGCCCGGAGAACGCCGACTTCAGCTACAGCGGCGCCGTGCCTGCCGGTGACGCGCTGGCCCGCTCGCTCAACATCCCGGCGGTGCGCATGCTCCAGATGTACAAGGAGGAACGTTTCCTCATCCTTCTCCGTAGCCTGGGCTTCACCACCTTCACCAAACCCGCCTCCCACTATGGCCTCTCACTCATCCTCGGCGGCGGCGAGGCCACCCTGTGGGAGCTGGCGCAGGCCTATGCCTCTATGGCCCGCGCCCTGACAGAAAGTCAACAGTCAGCAGCCGGTCCCGGTCCCGGGTATCGGGACCGAGAATCCTCGATCCGCCAGTCAGCGGATCGGGACAGTCAGTCCCGGTCCCGGGTATCGGGACCGAGGATCCTCGATCCGCCAGTCAGCGGATCGGGACAGTCAGCAATCGACAATCGACAATCGACAATTTCCCCCCCGGCCATCTGGCTGACCTATGAGGCTCTTCGCCGGGTCAACAGGCCGGAGACGGAGACAGGATGGCAGTACTTCGGGGGTGCGCCGGAGGTGGCATGGAAAACGGGTACCAGCTTCGGCTTTCGTGATGCATGGGCAATAGGCACCACTCCCCGCTACGTGGTTGCAGTGTGGGCGGGCAACGCCGATGGCGAGGGTCGCCCCGGCCTGTCAGGCATCTCGTCGGCAGCACCGTTGCTGTTTGACATCATCAGGCTGCTGCCACCGTCAGGATCATGGTTCGCCAGGCCGGAAGAGGGGATGACCTTCGCTGAGGTGTGTGCTGCAAGCGGCTACAGGGCTGGTCCTGACTGCACGGATAAAAAGGAGATATGGATACCGGAGACCGGGCTTCGCAGCGAAGCATGCCCGTACCATACCGTTGTGACCCTCGACACATCAGGAACATGGAGGGTCAACAGTTCGTGCGCTTCGCTCTGCGAGATAACAGCACACTCGTGGTTTGTACTGCCCCCGGCAATGGAGTATTACTATCGCATGCGCAATCCCTCATATAAAACTCTTCCCCCTTTCAGGGACGGATGCGCGGATGACATGCAGATTGCGTCAATGGAGTTTGTCTATCCGCCGCGTGATGCGCGCATATTTATACCCCGGAGCCTCCAGGGACAGATGATGTCAATGCTTCCGGAGATAGCTCACCGGCGGAGGAATGCAGTTATCTACTGGCACCTCGACAATAAGTATATCGGGATGACCAGGCATATTCACCAGGCAGAGGTCAGGGTGGGTGAAGGGGAGCACCTCATAACAGCTGTTGATGATGAAGGATTCACTGTCTCACGCAAGTTTTTCTGCATCGGCACGTTATAGTTAGATATAAAGTAAAAAGGGTTAAATTTACGTCAGCAAAACAATCTAATTTTAAGGAATAGTGATTATTCTTTTATCGGGGGGATTCTTTCAACGCATTTTTGCCCGTGCCACCTATAACAGGTACAGGGAGGTTTTTGACAGGGCGGGATATGCCATTATGCTTATCGACAATGCGACCAACCGGTTCATCAAGGTAAACAGGGCTGCAGCCGAACTGTTCGGGTACAGCGAGGAGGAGCTGCAAAGGATGACCCCGTTGGATCTCTCCACCGATACCGGTGAACAGGAGAACATCCTCGGGAGCAGGAGCGAAGAGCCCCTTATACGACCGGCACGGCGGAAGGACGGCAGGATCATAACCATCAAGGTGCAGACAAGTTACCTTGAGAGATTCAATGTCAGCCTTATCAGCGATGTAACCGAGGAGTACCGCATCCGACGGGCTCTTGAGCTGAACGAGGAGCGTCTCAGGGAGGCTCAGCGTATCGGACGATTCGGGTGGTGGGAATTCCGTCCAGAGACAAATATGTATATCGGCTCGGAGGAGATATCGCGGATATTTACCGATGATCCCACCAGCCGATCTTTTACATATCAGGACAATATCTCCTATACCCATCCCGAGGACCGCTCTTACCTTATCACTTCCCTGGAGGACGCCATAGAGAAAAGGAAAGAGTCGTTTTACATTACGTACAGGATCATCACGCCGCAGGGGAAGGTGAAGGCCATTGCCGTCAACTCTAATATCCGGTATGATGATAACGGGCGTATTCTCTATCGTTATGGCACCTGCCAGGATATCACGGAGACACAGAGGATCATGGATGATCTGATTGCGGCACGACGGCAGGCCGAGGAGTCTGACAGACTCAAAACGACCTTCCTTGCCAACTTTAGTCATGAGATACGCACCCCGCTCAATGCCATGATGGGTTTCCTGAACATTCTCACCTCGATGGACACTACGGAGGCCGAGAAGCAGGAGATGGTGCAGCTGATAGAGGTTAATTCGCAGAGGTTGCTGAGGCTGATCAATGACATGATAGACATGTCTCGCATCGAGAGCAACAGCATGGAGATCAAGTACACCAATGTGGAGATCAATGGTTTCATCAAATCTATGGTATCCTCTTTTGATCATGAGCTTGAGACCGAGGGCAAGAAAGAGCTGAAGCTGACGCCTGTAATTGAAAAATCGAAGACTTCTGTTTACCAGTATATTGATGAGTTGCGGCTGAGTCAGATCTTCAGCAATCTTGTCAGCAATGCAATTAAGTTTACCGATGACGGCGAAATAAAGTTCGGGTACAGGATCTCCCGCACTGAAAACCGGTATACCATCACCTATTTTGTTACTGACACCGGCGCGGGGATCCGTCCGGAGCGTCTCGATGATATTTTTCTTCCTTTCGTTCAGTACTGGAATGAGGATGTCCCGAAGGTGCAGGGTGCCGGACTGGGACTTGCGATATGCAAGCGTCTGACGGAGCTGATGAAGGGGCGCATCTGGGTGGAGTCGCTCCCCGGCAGAGGATCGTCATTCCTGTTCTCGTTCAACACGCCAGTAATGATCGAGTAATTGATAAATCCAAAAAATATTTATCTTTGTCCCCGCCCGGGACGTTAGCTCAGTTGGTTATCTTTAGCAGCCGGCGGGTGCGGGGCAGATCGGGACGTTAGCTCAGTTGGTTTAGAGCGCTTGCTTGACAGGCAAGAGGTCACTGGTTCGATTCCAGTACGCCCCACAGAGATTGAGGAGCCGGTATGATGCCGGCTTTTTTCGTTTACGGCACAACCTCTACCCTGCGTCGGACATTACCCGCAGGAATGGCTGTAGGCCATCAATAATTGTCGATTTGCGATGTGCGATTGCCGATTTTGGCCGCAGGCGGGGGGATGGCCATCAAGAATTGTCGATAGGGAGAATCACCCAAAACCCGATGGTCGGACCATCAAGAATTGTAAAGCATGCGCCCCACCCACCCACCCTTTTGTTTTGGGGCGGCATGATTGTACAATTCTTCCACCTCTACGAGGTGGCCACGGTCGGCAACATTTGTGAGGATGGCCGCAGACCACATGTGCGATGATGGCCGTAGGCCATAAAGAACTGTAGAACAGGGTGTTAATGGGTGGGGATGGCTGTAGGCCATCAAGAATTGTAACAGGCAATGACACCCACCCTCTCTCACCCCTGCCGCCCCGGTCCCCCGAGGCTGTCAAGGAATTCAAAGAGAAACCTCGGATCATAATCCTCCATATTCCTGTCAAGCAGGGCAAGGTATTCCTCTCTGAATGACTTCCGGGCATGATGCTTATCCTGGTTCTGTATATACCTGTACACATTTTCCAGTTCTGAACGACTGTAGGAGAATGCTCCATACCCCTCCTGCCACCGGAACTGACCCATTACCAACCGGTTCTGGTTGATGAAAACCGTTGAATTTTTTTTGATGGCGGCCACAGTATCAGATATTGATACTGAAGGATTCAGACCCAGCAGGATATGCATGTGATCCATGGCTCCGTTTACGATCAACGGCTTGTGCCTCATACCTCCGACGATCCCTCCGATATACTCAATCACTCTTGGCCGGATCCGGTCGGTTAAAGCGTTATCCCTCA
>JAAZAP010000249.1 GCA_012514255.1 Bacteroidales bacterium
AACCAGCTGGGTAGTATTCTGGTTCAGGATCCTTTTTAGCCTGCTGATTTCTGTTTCTCTGTTTACAAACATGACAAGTAATATGTTTTACAAAAATAATGTTACTTAAACATAAATACAATTTTTTCATCGATTATTATTCTTGGGAGATACTGAGCTCGCATTTTTCTATTCGGCATGCAAAATTTACGCAATACCCCGGGTAACTTTTTAATCAATTATTATTCAGACCTTAAGACCTCAGACCTTAAGACCTTCAGACTATATGAAAGAGCATGTCTATATTCAAACAAATTATATTACATTTGCCGCGTAATACTAACACCGTTAGCCATGGCAGAAAAGACAAGATATTCGGATGAGGAGCTGGAGGAATTCAGGCAGATCATCATGGCAAAGCTCGAGAAGGCAAGGAGGGATTATGATGTGCTAAAGGCCAGCATAACCCACGAGGACAATAATGACACCATGGACACCTCTCCCACCTTCAAGGTGCTGGAAGAGGGTGCCACCACCCTGTCAAAGGAAGAGGCCGGCCGCCTGGCTCAACGGCAGCTGAAGTTCATTCAGCATCTCCAGGCAGCGCTGGTTCGCATAGAGAACAAGACCTACGGCATATGCCGTGAGACGGGTCAGCTCATCGGTAAGGAGCGTCTACGCGCCGTACCCCATGCCACCCTGTGCATGGAGGCCAAGCTGAAGCAGAAATAGTCTGACAGTCTAAAGGTCTCAGGTCTGAAGGTCATGGATTATCCGTGGCCTTTTCGTTTAATATTAAGCAGACCTCGCGTTCCTGAAGAAAATATTGTACATGCTACGGGCCAGGTAACGGATATCGGTGCCCAGCGGGTTCCTGTCCCATGAATCAAAATACCTCAGCTCCGAGTGCTGTATCGCCTCAAGGCCCGTGGGCATATCGGCATAGTACGGCGGCAGCAGCCCGGGCTTGTACCTTATGCGCCGGTCGCGTATCTCATCGTCGTAAAGACTGAAATAGTGCCGTGAGAGAGGCCTCACGCCATACAGCCTGATATCGCCCTTCAGGATATTGACAATCATCGGCAGCTCGTCCAGCCACACACGGCGCGCAAAACGCCCCCAGATCGTCACCCGGAAATCGTCCTTCATCTTACCGCCATCCTCCACCGAGTGCAGCTCGTAAACATAATCCTGTATGTACTCCGAGTAGGGATGCATGGTGCGCAGCTTGTAGACGTTGAATGTGCGGCCGTCACGACCGATCCGGGGCAGGGAGATGATCATCCCGTAGTTATTTTCATTTACAGGCATTGGCGCAGAGCGACGCTCAGCCTTGATGCAAAGTATGTTTCCGGCGAATTTCTCCTGCCTGATGGCGAAGCCGGCGCGACTGAGCCGTCCCAGCGCCTCAGCCCTCGAGAATGGTGCGTTGGCGCCCCCGGTGATGAACTCCCATAATCCCCTGGTGAGCCGCAGGCGCGGAATGACACGATTGAAAATAAAATCGGGCACCACCAGCAGGTACCATATCACCGGTGAATATTTCTCTTTCAGCCTCTGTGCCCGCTGCTCCAGCGTCTCCACCGAGCAGAGGAAGAGCCCGTCGTCGCCCAGCCGTCCGTTGACCGTGTCAAGGAACCTGTCGAGCTTCCTGATGCCGTTCATCGGCCTGAGGTTGATGATGCATGTATAGTTGCTGTGCTCGAGGTTCTGAATGTTAAACGCCTCCCCTGTCGAGACTATCGCCAGTCGCGCTGCATCATCCCTGCTGATCATTGATGAGAGCGCCTCGGCACGCACCCGTGAGCACCCCTCCTGCAACCGCACCGTCAGCGCAGGGTCTGGGATGATATCACCGGCGTCAGCGGGTTGCGAACGTGCAACCATCTCGCGCTCGGTGAGCCTGATGGTGGCGGGGGTTATCAGTGGCGCCTTGCGGAAAGCCAGGAAGAGCGTCCCGAGAACCAGCTCAAGGAAGGTGGCGGTGAGCGCCGTGCCGAACACCACCTGCCTCGAGTAATGAAGATCACGAAGGGCGAAGAGAAGCAGAGCGGCAATGCTCGTGGCTATAAGGTTGGCGGTTAGGACACGCGAAAAGAGAGTGCGGAGGTTAACGATGCGGCCGCGACCAATCTTGCCGCCGGCCACCGAGACGATGATCCATAACAGCGCCAGCAGAAGGAAGAAGGTGATGTGCGATGGTATGTAGGCTTTCAGTCCCGCCGGCTTAAGCATCGACATAAGGATGTAGGATGCTGTAAGTATCAGTATATCAGCGCTTAGCGTGATTACACGAAATCTTCCCCTTTTCATATCCTATAGTTTTTCGACAGTCTGCTGCAAATTTGCTACAAGCGTTATCTTTGTGAAAAGCCTCAAATCGTGAATTATTCAACATACATAGTAACTTTATCAACACTGCTGTTATTGTGTTGGAGCGCACCTTCGAAGGCCCAGTTGATCCCCGAGCCGGTGGGTGATGAGGCCGTTTACCTCTTCCTTGATGAACTGGCAGCCGATGGCGTGATAACTCTGAACGGGGTGGTGAAGCCCTACAGCAGGCTGATGATCAGGCAGAAACTGGAGGAGGCAGCCGGGTGGAATGACCTGGACGCGAAGGAAAAAGAGGCCACGACGGGACGGTTTGATCAGGGAATGGCTGGAAAGGAAGAGGCAGCAACGGGTGATGAAGTGACCGCAGTGGCAGGAATCCCGGATGCCGGCAGCCGGCAGCAGGAGCCGACAGAGAGAAATGCCCCCCTTACCCCGAGGCAGCAGAAAGAGCTTGAATTCTGGCTCGGCATATACAGCCACGGCGAGGCAGACGCCAAACTGAAGCTGCTGCTGAACCCCGCCACGGCATACTACCGCGACTCTCTCTTCAGCGTCACCGTGTCGCCCATACTGGGGCTGACGGCAGGAGTCACTTCCGGTACAACCTCAATCATCCCTGACGGTGGTGCATCGGACGGCGGCAGAACACGGCAGAGCGCCATCGCCTGGAAAAACGGGGCGAAAGTCTATGGTAACTATAAGAACTGGGCGTTCTTCGCAGCCCTGCAGGACAACCACCAGGATCCGCTCCTGGGCAGCGCTGAGTATCTCACCCGCGAGCGTGGCGGACATATAAAGAACGGCACCGACTTTTCCGAGATGACCGGTGGCATCAGCTACATGTGGAAATGGGGCGACATCGCCTTCCTGAAAGATTCGCCGGTGTGGGGCAGCGGCTATGCCGGCACCAACATCCTCTCCGGCAGGGCGCCCTCGTTCATGCATATCAGGCTCCATCTCAAACCGGTCAAATGGGGCGAGATGACCTGGATACACGGATGGCAGACCTCGATGGTGATCGACTCCGCCCGCTCATACTGGGTCACCAACGCCTATGGCACGGAGTACCGCGAGCACTACCGCCGCAAGTACTTCGCAGCTAACATATTCACTTTCACGCCGGTGGAACGGCTCCATATCTCCGCCGGCAACAGCGTCATCTGGTCCGATCCGCGCATAACGCCATACTACCTGATGCCCATATTTTTCTATAAGTCAGTGGACCACGGTGTGAACGACGGCATCAGCAACAGCAACGCGCAGATGTTCCTCGATATCAGCTCGCACAATATCAGGCACCTGCACCTCTATGGCACACTCTTCATCGATGAGCTCTCCACAGCGCGGTTCACCACACCCGACTATAACTTCTTCTCATGGAAGGGCGGGTTCCGCACCGGAAACTTCAGATTCCTGCCCAACCTCTGGCTGACAACGGAGTGCACCTTCACCTACCCCCTCACCTTCCAGCATAACGTGCCGGTCACCACCTTTGAGAACCAGGGTTACAATATGGGCCATTGGCTGCGCGACAACAGCAGGAGCTGGTATTTTGCGCTCGACTGGCGACCGGTGCGCGCCGCCGGTGTGCGACTGTGGCATGAGCGCTCCGAGCGGGGCCCCGACTACCAGAGCATCGGCGGCACAC
>JAAZAP010000250.1 GCA_012514255.1 Bacteroidales bacterium
ACGGTCACGGTTCCTGATGATCCTGAAAAAGATCTGACTTGATATATTGTATGGGAAATTACCTATTACAGCCAGCCTGTCACCCAGCGGCCTAAGGTCAAGGTCCAGGAAATCGCCTTCAATGATCTCTGCCTTTCCCTTCAGATTACGGGTAAGGAATTCCACTGACTCGCTGTCTATCTCCACCACCCTGAATGAAGGAAGGTTTTTCTCAACAAGAAATTGGGTCAGCACACCCATGCCAGGCCCTACTTCTATAACTGAGTCACAGCCTTCGGCCCTGAGCGCCTCAACTATCGCCGCCGCTATCCTTTTGTCATTCAGAAAATGCTGCCCGAGGTGTTTCTTGGCCCTTACCCTGTCATATCCCATCCCGGCACTCACTTGATCAGTTCCCATGGAGGTACAACCCTGTCAGATCCGAAACCCGGAATCTTTATTCTCTCAATCAGGCTGATGAACAGATTCAGCAGGTTAAAATAGAGAGTCACGAAAAGAAAAATATTCATCAGCCAGACAACCATCATGTTGAACCAGAGAGTGCTTATCCTCAGATTGCCGATCATCTTAAAGGGTGCATAGAAATGAGCCCTTCCCGTACGCGAACCGGGAAGCATCAGCACAGGATCAGACTTCTGTATGATTCTTTTATCTGTGTCATAGAGCTTCTTCTGTACCGTGCGGCTGAGCACCATATCTGCCAGCTCATTGTTATGATTGGCCGTCCGTATGTTGACGAGCTCGTCCTGCCCTGTCCGCGCAACAATACTCCGGGTGATGCTGTCCCTGGCTGCACTGTGTCTCAGGTAGATGACGCGGATAACCTTCTGCAGCGAGTCGAGGTAATCATTGACAATGTAGGAGGCATCCGTTGTGAAAGGTTCCTTTTTTATTACCCTCATTGCCTGTGCCGGATCAAGTCCGGCTTCTTTACTGAGCTCTCCTATATGGGTCTCCAGCTTGATCAGGTTGCTCCGGTATACTTCCAGGTACTCCGGCCGGCCGGCCGCCCAGGCACACTCCCTGCTCTTGCGCTTCAGCTCGGGCACCAGGAAAGCCGACTGCCAGTCGTAACGGCTGATCATCATCTCCGTCTCAAAATAGGGTTTCATATACCTGTTTGAACGGAACTGCTCCACAGCCATGGCCTCGTAAGACCAGCGGGTGGTCATCACATCACCCAGTACAGGTACATATACCTTCCTGGTAAGCGAATGGTGGAGATCATCAAACCGAATCATGGCACCTCCCAGCAACAGCTGCGGGACAAGAACCAGCGGAATAAGAATGTAGATGCTTATGACCGATCTCATGCCGGCAGAGATGTTCAGCCCCACCATGTTCCCGAAACAGGCTGTGGTGAACAGAATGAGCCAGTGCCGCCACATCATCCCCTGGACATCAAGAATCTGCTGGGCAATAACTACATACATCAGGGTCTGCACAGCCGACAGACCGAAGAGAAAATTTATCTTTGAATATAGGTAGCTTGACCGGCTGATGTTAAGGTATTTCTCCCGTTCAAGAATCTTCCTGTCCCTGAATATTTCCTCTGCGCTGACAGTAAGCCCCAGGAAAAGGGCAACCACCACACTCATGAAAAGGAAGACCGGGTAGCTTTTGTTGTCAGAGAAGAGATAGACGCCGTCAGAGATGTATTTTGAGACGAAAGCAAGAATGAATGCCAGCAGGGGCGGTTCCAGCAGATTTATGACGAGGTACTGCTTATCGGCATACTTCCTCACCAGGTTCCTCCTGACGAAGGTGCGTATCTGCTTTATCCTGCCGGGGATCTTGAAGTTGCTTGGCGGCAGAGGTTTCATCTCGGGCCTGCCTGTCAGTGCAGGCTCCATCTTCTGCCTGTACCGGTGGTACCACTCTACCGGTGACACCTGGCGTTCCTGCCCTCTCCTGCCATCAGGGTCAACCACCTTTGCCTCCACTATCTGGAGTATCTCCTGGGTCTCCACATTGCCACAGGTAGGGCACTCACTCTCCGCGGCATTGGCCTGAGAGGTCTCTGTCTTGAAGTAAACGATGGCATCCACAGGATCACCATCATAGATCATATAACCGCCCCGGTCAAGAACCCAGAGCCTGTCAAACATCTTCAGTATGTCTGATGAAGGCTGAAGGATAATGACAAAGACCAGCTTGCCA
>JAAZAP010000251.1 GCA_012514255.1 Bacteroidales bacterium
CGAAGGCAACACCTATATAGTTGCCAAGGATCCAGCCTATCATACCCGTTGCCAGCCCTGTAAGAATGATATCCTTGTTCTTGAGGGCTGCAGCAACCATCGGCACAAAAGGAGGCGAATAGACAAACCCGGTGGTGGTTATCAGATAATCATCGGCATTGACCCTGAATATCCAGGAGAGGAAAAGGTGCAGGAAAAGTGAACCGAAGTAGGCATAGGTAATGAACAGGAGAAGGTTGAAGTACTTAACCTGGAATATAATGCTCAGGTCACACCGCGTGGCAATGACTATGGAAAAGGCAATGATCAGGTACATTCCCAGCTGAAATGTCTTCCTGATACCCCTGATCGGTTTAATAAATGAGGCAGCCACACCCAACGTTGTTATGGTAAGTATCACCGAAACCGTCAGTGGTACTTTTGGCAAGAGTGAACCAACAAATAGCCCCACGCCCATGATTGCCACCGCAAGAGCAATTGCGCCAAGCAACGGTAAGACTGTTGACTTTTTGAACATCCCGGAATAGTCGTCAAAATCCTCTGCCATTTTCCGGTGCATCGCATTGATGTCCACATCCTCTCCTGCCTTTGCAGCCGGAGCCTTGAAGGGCGGAAGGAAGAGCCTGAAGAAGGCCGGTCCGGCAGTTATAAAGAAAAGGATGACAATAGCACCCACAATCATGTCATAGGTGTTTGTCATGACAAAAGCATGCGGGTCAACCCGTAGCGCAAGTGCAATGGAGGCCAGGTTTACAGAACCCCCGGTATACAATCCTACAAGCATACCGCCTATCTTGTCAGCACCCTCCACCTTATCCCTGAATATCAGGTAACCCGTTGCCACAATGACAATTACCGAGAATAATGCCAGTACCATTGAAAGGAAGCCCTTGCCGGAGAACCGCAGCCATCTCCTCACATTGAGTGAGAAGAGTATCAGCGGTATGGCCAGAAGAACCAGGGCACTCTGCATATTGTCCTGAACAGCCACTATACTGTTATACCGCAGATCACTGTGCTTCAGGGTGCCGGCTGCCACCATCTCAACTGCCTCAGCCTTTGGTATGTATGACCTGTCCTGTCCTATGGTGGCATCACGATAGGCTTCACTGCTGCGGGGCATGATCCCCACATTCGCAATAATGATACCCGTGGCATAGGCCAGCACAATGGCACCTATTTTCTTTAGAAATCCGTATTTCTTAGTAAGCCCGATAAGAAAAGCAGGGAAAACGAGGCAGAAAACTGCCAGCATTATAAGGCTGAACATGGCGGTCAGTTTTAGAAAAGTAAAAATAGAAAAAGCACCCCTCCCGGCTGCCGACGAACCTTCAAAATAGGTCTTTATACTGCCGCATGATGAGTATTTTTACTTATCAGGGCACTCCCTGAAGCTCTTGTTGTACTGTTCTATTGCCCTTTCGCTCATACCCATGCTTGAGAAACCGCCATCATTGAAAATATTCTGCATGGTAACCTTTCTTGTGAGATCGGAGAAGAGAGTGATACAGACATCCGCGCAGTCGGAGGCATCGGCATTGCCCAGGGGCGACATCCTGTCAGAAAAATCCACCAGCGAGTCAAAGCCTGCTATGCCCGCTCCGGCTGTGGTGGCGGTGGGCGACTGTGACACGGTGTTGATCCTCACATGCCTCTCCTTGCCGTAGATATACCCGAAACTCCTTGCAACTGACTCCAGCAGCGCCTTGGCATCACCCATGTCATTGTAACCGGCCAGGGTGCGCTGTGCTGCCACGTACGTCAGTGCCACCACCGAACCCCACTCTTTTATTGCATCCATCTTCCAGGATGTCTGCAATATCCTGTGAAAGCTAAGTGCTGAGATATCAAGCGTCTTCAGCATGTTCTCATAACTGCTCTCTGCATACGGGATTCCTTTCCGGACATTGGGAGACATGCCGATGGAATGAAGGACAAAGTCTATCTGCCCGTCAAAGATCTCCATCGCTCTGCGGAAAAGGACTTCCAGATCCTCCATGCTTGTGGCATCAGCCGTAACAACCTCACTACCTGTCTTTTCAGCCAGCGTATCAATTGTGCCCATCCGTACTGCCACAGGTGCATTTGTCAGCACCAGCCTGGCGCCCTGAGCATGAGCTTTTTCAGCCACGTGCCAGGCGATCG
Source organism: Bacteroidales bacterium (assembly GCA_012514255.1). Next base: position 2,146 of record JAAZAP010000251.1, read on the forward strand.
ATTTGTTGTTGAGTGCACCGAAGATAATCCCCTTTTTGCCCTCTAACAGATTATTTGTCATGATCTTGTTTTTCTGTTTTAACAGTCACGGGTTCAATTTCCTTTCAGAAGTTCTCGGGCATTTCGGATGGCGGCCTCAGTTATTGTGGTGCCGCTGAGCAGCCTGGCAACCTCTGTCACCCTTTCCTCGTCGTTCAACAACCTGACACGGGTTATTGTTGAGTGATCACTCTCTTCCTTATAAACATGGTAGTGCATTCCTCCCCTGGAAGCCACCTGGGGCAGGTGAGTAATATTTATTACCTGCATCTTTCTGCCCATATCTGCAAGAATGGAGCCTACCATTGAGGCCACCTCTCCCGAGACGCCTGAATCTATCTCGTCAAAGATGATTGCAGGCAGGCCGGAGCTGCTTGCCAGCGCCGACTTCAGGCAGAGCATCACCCTTGACAGTTCACCCCCGGAGGCACATCGTGAGAGCTCCTCAGGCTCTACCTGCCGGTTGGCGCTGAAAAAGAACTCCACCGCATCTTTACCGGACGGGCCCGGCGCCGCGAGGTCTTTTACACGTGCTTCAAAGCGCGCATGCGGCATGCCCAGCTTACGGAGGCTGGCGGTTATCTGTCCTGCAAGAGGGTCAGCAGCCCTGTTCCGGGCTTCCGAAAGGCGTGCTGCAAGCGTTTCAACATCCGCATAAGCTTCATCACTTCTTCTTTTCAGCTCTCCGATCCTCTCATCGGCATCACTGGTGTCAGCCACTGCCTCTTCTACCTTTTGCTGCACTGACAGCAGTTCATCAATATCCCTGCATCGGTGTTTCTGCATCAATGAGTATATTGTATCCAGCCTTTGAGTAATATAATCGAGCCTGCCGGGGTCAGCAGAAGCGTTTTCATTTAGTTTTTCAGCCTCATATGATATATCATCCAGCTCAATGAGCTGTGTCTCCATTCGCTTTTCAAGCTCTCCTGCCTCAGGCAGCCAGCCTGCTATCCTTGAGAGGCTGAGGCGTGCCGCGCGCAACAGCGAGAGGGCTGAAACATCCTCCCCGCCGAGAGCAGCGGTGACCTTTGCCAGTGCCTCCTTGATCTCCGATGCATTGGAGAGCATCTCCTGCTCCTTCTCGAGGGTCTCCTGCTCACCCTGAACCAGGTCTACCGCCCTGAACTCCTCAAGCTGATGCGAATAGTAGTCATGATCTGCCCTTGCCCTCCCCAGATCGAGCGCAGCCGCATCATACTGCTTCCTGGCCAATTGGTACCGTCTCCATTCCTGAGAGTACTCCCTGGCCAGAGCTGTGGTGTCAGCATAGGCATCAACGACGCGGACCTGGAACATGGTATTGCCAAGGAGGAGGGTCTCATGCTGTGAGTGCACGTCAATCAGCCGACTGCCCAGCTCCTTCATCACCCCCAGATTAACGGGGGTGTCATTGAGGAATGCCCTCGACTTGCCTGACGGTGTAATTTCTCTTCTCAGTATAGCATCATCATCATAGTCAACCTCGTTCTCGTTAAAGAGCTCCTCCAGGTCATATCCCCTGATATTGAACTCGGCCTCCACAATGCATTTTTCGTCGTGGCTGAGCAGCACGGAGGTGTCAGCCCTCTCCCCGAGAACCAGTCCCAGAGCCCCCAATAGAATAGATTTACCTGCCCCGGTCTCACCGGTGATAATTGTAAAGCCTTCGCCGAAGGCCATATCCAGCTCTTTAATGATGGCGTAGTTCCTAACTGTCAGTCTGCGGAGCATGAGCGGTTAGTTGTCAGGTGGAGGAGAGTATCTTCTGATACTTGTTCTCGTTTGCCGGGTCAATCTCATTGAGTATCTGCACCACCCTGTTCTTTTCCTCGGGGAAACCTTGTGAGAAGATGTTTACTATCTCATCTGCCTTGGCGTCAAGTATGATTGTCATGTAATACATGAAAGGATCCGGCCTGCGTCTGTGTACCTCCTGGAGCCTCCGCAGGCTCTCATATATCTCTGTCCTTGCCTGTGTCATGTCAGACTCCATACGGTCAAGGCCCCTGAGGTGATAAAGGTAAAGAAACTGTCTCACACCGGCATACTCATTGTCCAGTATATTTTTCACCAGCCAGTAGCGGTTCCTGTTCCTTGATCCGTCATAAGGCTTCCACCCCTGCTCCGGCGCGTTCTGGGCATTGGTCACAATCTTCTCAGCCACCTGGAAATACGGGGTGCCGCCTCCCTGCGCATATGTGTCGAAATCCACCCCTATAAGCAGATAGGCATAGTAGGCCAGCACCGAAACAAGATTGCTTGTGTGGCTGTTCGGATTGAACTCGAGAGGCTGAAACTCAACATACCTGAACTGGAAATTGTTGTCGACGAAATTCAGGACTGTCGATTCGTAGGTTGTATTGTAAACAGGCCTGCTCAGCTGCACCTGGATCGTTCCCCGGAACTCATCGGCAGAGAGCTGCTCATCAAGACTGATAAGCAGGTTGCACTCTATTCTTTCTGAAAAACTGAAGATATTGTCTGTCCAGACCATGCTGTTCATGAACTCGTAGATATCACGCTGCATGTTCTGAAAGACCTCCCTGTTCGACCCCTGAATCTTCTGAGCCGAAACCTGGACATTACAGTACAGTTCCTGCGACCGGGCTGTGCCGGTGGCCAGCACCAGAAGAACTGCTGCAATGAATAGCCTGGTTCTTGACGGTTGACTCATGGGTGATCAGCGTATCAGTGAAATAATCCTGTTAAATATATCCGTAGCAACTTCCTCCTTGGATTTCAACTCAAATTTATCAATATTATTATTACTGTCAATGATGGTGATCCGGTTGGTTTCATGGCCAAAGCCGGCGCCCTCATCCCGCAGTGAGTTGAGTATTATCAGGTCAAGGTTTTTCCTCTGCAGCTTACCCCTGGCATTCTCAATCTCATTTTCCGTTTCCAGGGCGAATCCGGCGAGGATCTGCCCCTTCTTTTTGATCTTTCCAAGTGATGCAGCAATGTCTTCGGTAGGCTTCAGCCTCAGTTCCAGATAACCCGGTCCTCTTTTCATCTTTGTCTCATGGACCTTTTCCGGGGTGAAGTCCGCCACCGCTGCTGCCAGGATAGCAATATCGCAGGTGCGAAAAGCCTCCAGCGAGGCTGCTTTCATCTCTGATGCCGTCTTTACCGCGATAATGTTTATGCCTTTTTCTGATGGTTTCAGGCTGACAGGACCCAGCACGAGGGTCACCTCTGCTCCCAGTCTTGCAGCCCTGTCGGCCAGGGCAATGCCCATGCGTCCGGATGAATGGTTACTGATGAAACGTACCGGGTCAATGGGCTCAATGGTCGGGCCCGCATTGATCATGACCCGTCTGCCCTGTAACGGCAGTTCAGTTATTTTTTTTTTTGAAAGGACTTCCTTTATCTCCTTAACTATCACCTCGGGTTCTGCCATCCGCCCCTTTCCATCCAGCCCGCTTGCCAGTTCACCTGTATCAGGTTCGATTATAAGGGTGCCGAACGACTTCAGTCTCTCCATGTTGCCGGTTGTTGCCGGATGAGCAAGCATGTCAAGGTCCATGGCCGGGGCAAGCAGTACGGGACAACGTGCCGAGAGAAAGGTTGTAAGCAGCAGGTTATCCGCTATTCCTGCCGCCATCTTGCCCATAGTGTTTGCCGTGGCAGGCGCAATGATGAATAGGTCAGCCCAGAGGCCGAGATCAATATGGCTGTTCCATCTGCCGTCTTCCGGATCAAAGAAATCAACCAGAACCGGATTTTTTGATAGTGTGGCCAGGGTCAGCGGGGTGATGAACTCCTTTGCCAGCGGGGTCATGATCACCCTGACCTCTGCCCCCTCCCTGACAAGTAACCGGATGATAATGGCAGCCTTGTAAGCTGCTATACCTCCGGTGACTCCAAGCAGTATTTTCCTGCCTTTAAGCATGTTGCGCAATTATTTCTTCTGCTTCTGCTCTTTCTCGGGATTACGGTAGTAGATCTTCTCGTCTTCAAACTCGGCAAGAGCAATGAGTGTAGGCTTCGGAAGCCTTTCATAGAATTTTGAGATCTCTATCTGCTCCCTGTTCTCGAACACCTCTTCCAGGTTGTCATTGAAAGAGGCAAACTCTTCCAGCTTGGAATTAAGCTCCTGCTTCATCTCAACACTTATCTGGTTTGCCCTTCTGGTACATATGATGACACTTTCGTAGATATTGCCGGTTGATGCATCAAACTTGTCAATATCCCTGGTAATGGTTGTGTAAGGGGCTGATGTCTTTTTGTAGTCCATATTATTGCTGTAGTTCAATTGTTATCTGTTGGTTGTACTGATGTGTCTATCTGCAGGTACTTTGCCGTGTTTTCAAAGATCCTGTAGACATCCTTTGAGAACTTGCTCTCAGGGAACTCTTCAATGAACGAATAGTACTCGTCGAGCGTGGTCTGGTACCGCTCCACCTTCTTTGAAGGTATGCTGTTCACAGCCAGGAGATACTGCGCGTCAAGCTTGAGATACATCAGCTCCTCGCGATACCTGGTATCCGGGTACTCTTTGAGGCTGTTGGCAAGTGATACTGTGGCGGCACGATACTCTTTAAGATCATAATAAAGCCTTGCGCTGAGATATGATTTCTCAACAAGCTTCTCCTGCAGTTCAAGTATCCTGGCCTTGCAGTCGTCTGTCCGCGTGCTCGTCGGATAACGCTGCATGAAGATGGTAAAGCTCTCTATTGCCTTTTTGGTATTTGCCTGGTCCAGTTCCGGACGTGGACTCTGATAGTAATCGCAAAGGGCTGCCAGATAATGTGCCTCCTCGGCATTGTTGCTCAACGGATATGTCTCGGCAAAAGTCTGATAATAAGTGCCTGCCATCATATAGTCACGTATCCTGAAGTGAGCCTGTGCATTTATCCAGTTGAGCTGCTCAGCGTCATCAGTGGCCCTGTATCTCGGCAATATCTGGGAAAGAAGCTCTATCGACTTCATGTACTTGCCGTCATCATAATACTCGAAGACCTTGGCCTTTTTAAGCTCGTAGTCAGAGCTCTTGAGAAGCTTCTCATACTCACCGCATGATGAAACGATGAGAGCAAGCAACAGGAGTGTTATCAGTCTGATCCTCATATCCGGAAATGTTGCGCAAAATTACTATTTTTTTTGATTACTGGGTTCATTGTATTACAAAAGTGCTCTCTTTTAGAATACAAAGTAGTTAACGCATTGTTAAAACAACAGAACAAATAGGTATAAATAGGTACTATGCCTGAGATTTGTTTTAATAATTTTGCGGGCATCAATCAAAAACTATACTGACGTGGATATTTTCGACAAGATCAGAAAGAACCGTGGTGCGCTCGGACAGTACCAGGAACAGGGTGACGGGTATTTCATGTTCCCGAAGCTTGAAGGTGAAATAGGCCCCCGTATGAAATTCATGGGCAAAGAGGTGCTCAACTGGAGCCTCAACAACTACCTGGGACTTGCCAATCACCCTGAAGTGCGTAAGGCAGACGCCGAAGCAGCAGCACAGTACGGTCTGGCATACCCCATGGGCGCCAGGATGATGTCAGGGCAGACCACCATGCATGAGAAATTTGAAGCAATGGCTGCCGAATTCGTCGGGAAGGAATCCGCGTACCTGCTCAATTACGGGTACCAGGGTATGGTGTCCATTATTGACTGCCTGGCAGGAAGGCATGACGTCATTGTTTACGACTCCGAGTCGCATGCATGCATCATGGACGGCCTGAGAATGGTCATGTCCAAAAGATTTGTCTATGCTCACAATAACATGGAGAGCTTCGAAAAACAGCTGGAACATGCCAGGAAGATAGTTGACGACACCGGCGGAGGGATCCTGGTAATCACCGAGGGGGTCTTCGGCATGGCAGGTGACCTGGGCGCCCTTGACAGGATAGTCACCTACAAGAAGAAATATAACTTCCGCCTGCTGGTTGATGATGCCCACGGCATAGGGACGATGGGAAAGACAGGTGCAGGCACCGGTGAGCACTTCGGCGTGCAGGACCAGATAGACGTCTATTTCGCCACCTTCGCCAAGAGTTTTGCAGGCATAGGAGGGTTTGTTGCAGGTGAAAAGGATATAATCAGCTATCTCAGGTTCAACCTGCGTTCTCAGATATACGCCAAGTCACTGCCCATGGCTATGACCCTGGGAGCCATCAAACGCCTGGAGATGATAAAGACACATCCGGAACTTCGTGAGAACCTCTGGAAGATCACCCGCGCACTGCAGAAAGGATTCAGGGATGCCGGGTTTGACCTCGGCCGTACTGAGTCGCCTGTAACACCCGTCATCTTCAAGGGGGGACTGGCACAGACAACGCACCTGATAAAGGATCTCAGACAAAACTATGGCATCTTCTGCTCGGTGGTGATCTATCCCGTGGTCCCGAGAGGCGTAATCATGCTCCGCATCATACCTACAGCCGTTCATACCATGGATGATGTCAACTATACCGTTCTGGCCTTCAAGGAGATCAAAAAGAAACTGGAGAGCAACGCTTATCCTGATGAGATGGCAGATTTCAGGAGCTGACAAACAACTGCGGATTCAATCTCTGTTACGTTCCATCAAACCCCACCGCTCAAGGAGACGGTGTCATTACCCATCGCCACCCTCAAGCCTGGTAATTCAGCTGTCAGCCAATTGACAGTACAGGTATCTCTTGTGATATCAGTGTTCTGGCAAAATAATAGCAGGAGCCTGTAATGTTTTTGCTCTCTGTTCGTCATTGTTATTGTAAACACATTAAAACGGACAGTCATGAAAAGAATTCTTTTTGCAATTTCACTTCTGACGCTCACTGCAGCCCTGTCTGCTCAGAGAGCCACACTTGATGATTTCTTCGGCAGGTATGATGACCGGGAGGGATACACCTCCATAATAATCAACGGCAGCATACTCAAGTCCTTCGTCTGTTCCGGGCAAGCGGATGACCAGGATGACATTACGGGTAAGATTACCTCCATACGCCTGGTTATAAGGGATAAGGATAAATGTAAGGACTCGGATGCAATGATACCGGAACTGAGGAACATTATCCGGAGGGGAAGATATGAAGAGCTGATGACAGTCAGGGATGAGGGATCTGATATCCGCTTTATGGTAAAAATGGAAGATGAGATGGTCAGGGAACTGGTAATGATGGCCGAAGGTCATGATAGTGAGGTTGTTGCACAAATCAGCGGCCGGTTCACCCGTGAGGAGGCATCCGGCATAATGGCCAATAACGGTGACAGGCTTGCCATTCTTGAGGGACTGGAGATTGATGCTAAATGATACCTTTGGGAAAGATTTCAGAGAAAGATGACCCCCGAAGAGTTCAGGAAAGAGATACTGCCGGAGGGGCGAAGGCTTTATGCCCTCGCCTACCGGTACCTGAACAACCGTGAAGAGGCCGAGGATGTGGTGCAGGAGGTGATGATGAAACTCTGGAGCGGAAGAAATGAGAAGAGCAGATATGCCAGCCCGGCTGCATGGTGTACAACGGTAACCCGCAACTGCTGCATAGACCTGCTGAGGAAAAGAAAAAGGCTCAGGCTCGAACCTCTCGTTGAAGCGGACGGATGGGCAGATGGACAACCTGTCCATGAGGCTACTGGTGATGAACGTGAAGCGGCAGGAGTTCTCACCGCCATCGTCAGCAGGATGAAGGAACCGGGTCGCAGCGCTATCATACTGAGAGACATGGAGGGATACTCCTACGAAGAGGCCGCAGAAGCAATGGGAACGAATGTGGCAGCACTGCGGACAATGATATCCCGGGGCAGAAAGCATGTCAGGGAAGAGATGAACAGAATCTACAACTATGGAACAGGAGAAGATAAGAGAACTGATAAACAAGTATTTTGAGGGTGAGACCACCGCTGAAGAGGAACAGCTGCTCAGGGAGTACCTGAATGATCCCTCTGTTCCCGATCAGCTCCGCAGGAAGTTTGGATACATTGCCTCCTTCTCTGGAAAGGTGCCTGAACCATCAGAGGGTTTTTATGAAAGACTGGAGTCGGTGACACATACGCAAGTCACCATGAGACCTGCGCGACGAGCTCTGCGGCACCTGGCAACAGCTGCAGCCGTGGCTGTAATCGTTGCCGGATTGTGGATGATCTTCTTCCACCAGGGCTCACCTGTGGCAAGGGATACTTATGATGACCCCGTGATAGCAATGGCTGAGGTAAAGAGTATCCTGCTGACTGTTTCAGGAAAAATGAACAGCGGGGTGGAACAGCTGGGACAGGTAAGCACCATCACTGAACAGAGAGAAGAACTTGAAGGTCTTGGCAGGATTAGTGACATCGTTGCAGACAATCTTTCCCGGCTACGGTATCTCCATGAAATCGAACCTGGCCATAAAGAAAATAATACAGACTAAAAACATAAAGATGAAAAAAGAGGCGCTCATAATATTGCTTCTGACAGTAATGTCAGTTTCGCTCTGCGCACAGAAAAGTCCCGTGGATGACCTGTTTAACAGGTATGACGGAAAAGAGGGATTCACATCGGTTTACATCTCCTCAAAGATGTTCAGCCTGCTCTCCAGGATTGACAGTGATGATGAGGAGTTTCGCAACCTGGTGACGAGGATCAAAGGAATACGTATCCTCAGTATGGACAGCACCGCCGCCTCGCGGGGAGTGAACTTCGCCACGGAGCTCATGCCGAGACTGAGGAGGAACGGGTATGAAGAGCTGATGACAGTCAGGGAGGAAGATGGCGAGGTCTTCTTCATGATCCGCGAAGCTGGTGAACGGATAGCTGAGCTTGTGATGATCACCGGAGGAGGAGGAACATCAATCGTATCGATTCAGGGCGACCTGGACCTTAAAACCATTGCCAGCCTGTCTGACACTATGGGCATCGGTGAGCTGGAAGAGCTGGAGAAGGTGGACAGATGAACAAATTGACGGATCATCATGTTTATGGGTTATGCAACCTGAATTTATGATGACCGGCAATATTGGTTCAATGAACACACCGGAGGAGCTTTTGCAGGCCTATACTGCACTCTTCCTCTTTTTAGGCGGAGCAGTGACAATGGCACCGGACGAGAGCGGTCTGCCCCATATCTGTGATTCAGGACTGCTCAGGAACCTGCCTGTGGAAAGCTCAAACAAACGCTTCCAGGCTGCAAGCAGGCTGCTCCGGTCACCCTGTCCCTTCAAACAGCAGTGCCATCTGTCTGTCAGCAGCAACTACATCTCACTCCTTGCAGAGGAGAACGAAGCGGCAGCATATCCGGCGGCATCACACTGGGTCATTAGCGGTAAACCAGCTGCAGAACACCATCATGAACTATGTAACCTCTATAACAGGTATGGACACAGCAGGTGTGACAGATGCACTCTTCCTCCTGATCATCTCGGCATCCAGCTGCTCTTTGCCAACCTGCTCATCGAGAAATATCTCACTGAGGCTGATAATGACATCAAGGCAATGATTGGAAGGGACCTTGCCGGATTTATCAAAGATGAGATGCTTAACTGGCTGCCGCGATGGGCAGATATTGTAACCGCCTCTTCAAAAACAAAATGCTATACCGGTATTGCCGGACTGATAGTGGGCGGACTGGAGGATGTCCTCGGTATTCTGAATGATCAGAAGTTGGGATTATAGAAACGCTTGATGGCTCCCATATAATATTCATTCCAGCCCTCAGCGATGTTGGTGTAGTCCTCCACCGGAATATTCGTATGCTCAACAGTTACTGCCGTTGATCCGCCATTGCCGGCTATTGTGATCGTGACCAGTGATTCCAGTTCCCTGTCTCCGAAATACCACTCCTGAACCACTTTCCTGTCCGGGATCAGATCAATGATCCTGCCGCATATATCACCGTCCCACATATTGAACTCCTCTCCCGTTTTTGACGGCATCAGGGCCGCATACCCCGACCAGAGTTCAATGGTGTAAGGATTCGTCAAAGCAGCATAGATATCAGAAGGTTCAGCGTTGATTTGATAAGTTTTTCTAAAATTCCGCATAATTCGCGTTAGTTTTCCCCTATTATTCTTGTTATTTGTTTAATATCCCTGTTCCGCGAGATACCTCTCAGCGTCTATGGCAGACTTGCAGCCACTTCCGGCTGCTGTCACCGCCTGCCTGTAAATATGATCAGCCACATCACCGGCTGCAAATACTCCCGAAACCCCTGTGCGCGTTGCCCCCGGTTCGGTGATAATGTACCCCGTCTCATTCGTCTCCAGCCATGGTTTGAAGACCTCCGAGTTGGGAGTATGGCCTATGGCAAGGAAAAATCCTTCAATATTGATGTTGAATTTCTCCTCCTCAGGGGTACCCCTGCCGCGTACCACCACTGCTCCCTCCACACCCTGTGTGCCAAAGAGATCCTCCACCTGGCATTTCCAGAGTATCTCTATGTTCGGGGTGTTCATCACCCTGTGCTGCATCGCCTTGCTGGCCCTGAGCACATCACGCCTGACGATCAGGTACACCTTTCTGCACAGGCCTGCGAGGTAGGTAGCCTCCTCACAAGCGGTGTCACCACCACCCACAACCGCAACATCCTTGCCGCGGTAGAAGAAACCGTCACAGGTGGCACACGCTGACACTCCCATGCCTGCATATTTCGTCTCAGCCGGTATACCAAGGTACCTGGCAGTGGCACCGGTGGCAATAATTACCGTATCAGCCTCAATAACAATACTGTCGTCAAAGGTAACCTTTAGCGGCTTACCCGAAAAGTCGGAAGAGGTGGCTATGCCCATGCGTATGTCTGTCCCGAACCTCTCTGCCTGCTTGCGGAAGTCCTCCATCATCTCCGGCCCCGTAACTCCGTCAGGATATCCGGGGTAGTTCTCTACCTCTGTGGTGGTGGTCAGCTGTCCTCCCTGCTGCAATCCCGTGTAGAGCACCGGTTTCAGATTGGCACGAGCGGCATATATTGCTGCCGTATATCCGGCAGGACCTGAACCAACTATAAGGCATTTTACTTTTTCTGTCACTGCGGCAGCTCCCTTCTTTTCATCACTGCCAGTCTCGAGCGGTTTAAAAAACTGCATGTCTGTTTCTGTAATTGAGACGACAAAAATAACAATTAATTAAAAGTGTCCTTTAAAAAGTTATAATTATATGATTGGGGGAAATTACTGAAATTGTTGAATCACTAACAATTGCATCTGTTTTCAGGCTTCCGGCGAGTTTACATTCCCCCAGGAATTGCCGGGCTGACTGCTCGCTGTCAAACAGCAGTGAAGCGACAGTATCCTGGCCGTTTGTTATCATCAGGGCGCTGAAGTCGACCGTGCTACCGAGCCTGTCAGACAATACCGGGATGCCGTTGAATATGCCCAGCGGGCCCCTGACAAGAACAGCTCCCCTCATTGTCTCCTCATCAACACCCTCAGCATAGTATCTTTCCGGGTCAAAGGAAGGCTCAACGATGTTCTCTATAAGCAATCCGGCCAGTGCGGCCGATCTATGCTGATCAGCCTCCGATCCGGTATCATTTATTATGCTGATATAATACGGCCCCTTGCATAACTGAAGCTGGTAAGCCGACCTGCATATGTGTTCCGTGATTTTCTCCCCTGCGTTACAGCGGAAGCGCGATACTGAAAATATGCCGAAGGCAGCCTCCGGATCCTTCATCCTGTATACCTCCAGCTTGATATCACTGCCGTCAACCACCATCTCGGCAACAATGAGAGTGTCAAACCCATACTCAAGGTAGAGCTCTGCACCGCCGTTAATGTAACCGTAGAGCGAGGTCTCGGTAAAGATCCTGTTGTGAGACGACTGTACTCCGTTCATGCCTGACAATGCCCGGGATACGACGGTTGACTGTGCCTGGCCGGATACGGAAATAAAAACCAATAAAATAGTCGTGAAAATTTTCCCAAAATGCATTATAAAATCCTTCTCTGTAAATGTTCAACCTATGGTTACCTCTCTCAGATCTATCCTCTCCCTGTCAGCCACACCCAGTGACAGTTGCTCTGCCTGCCTCATGAATTCAAGGGCCGCCGTTGTGCCTTCCTTCTGCAACCCCTCTGCTATCCTCTTGGCCAGTACTATATCATATCCTATCCTGTCAACTGCCACAGGGTCGCTGCCTGCAAGTATAGTATAATAATTGCAGAAGAACTGCGGGTTGGCACCGGGCCCTCCGTTAAAGCATCCCTTTATGCCGTCAACTATGTTAAGCACTACCTTATCGCGCAGCGGCGCGAAGGCGCACACCTGTGCGCATGTCTCATTCCACAGTCTGGCATGCAATCTGCCTGTATTGCTTACTGACCCGAATGCCAGGTTCTTTAGCGCAAGGGTCACTGTCATTCCCGCGTTTTTCAGGATGGGAATATTGATTATTTTATCAATTTCCCGGGTGACAATTTTAGAAAAATAGGAGTATTTGCCTCCGTTTACCATGTAGGGCATTGTATATTCATCGTATTCACCTTCGACGTCAGCCCAGTAATACCAGTCGCGATCAATCATGTGCTCACCGTACAGCTTGCCGTCCTTGCCGTAGTAGAGACCCTCCTTATCCATTTGTTCGGTACCCACAATGCGTATGCCCGGGTAGTTCTCCTCTGTGAATCCAACGTCATGCAGTTCAAACTCACGCCGGTCCCAGATGGTAAGCTGTGATCTCTTTATTCCGCTCTCCTCCAGCTGTGCTATCACCGCCCTGACCACCTCATGGCTTGTCGACAGGCTCTTGCCGGCCACGGGATTGACCTTAAGGCCTATTCTGTCTTGTGGTCCCACAAACCTGCGCCATGCTTTCTTCAGCTTTTTCTCGCCCGTCAGCTCCAGCATTGAGCGGGCTATCATGTCATACACCTGCTGTTCCACAATGGCATTGTCCTTTATTGAGGCACTGTTCCTCACGAGGGCTACCCGCCCCGGGAAGAGTCCGGGCATAGCGTCGGGGCCCCTGGGTGTCTTTGCCGCATCGGCAATGTTGGTGTCGGGCTTGGATTGCTGTTCCGGCCGGTTTGCTGCTTCCTGACCCATTGCCCGGGCTACGGGAGCGGCTGCAGCAGCTGCAGCGCCTGCACCTGCGAGCCGAAGAAAATTACGACGGTTGACCTGGTTCATGTTTTCTGTCTGTTAAGTGATAACGTTTGATTAGGCTGAACAAATATATTTATTTACTAAACCTGTTGTTATTTCCATTTATATGCCGCATAGCAGGCGTCAGCTTTTTTTTGGAAAACCGGAATAGTTAATTAATTTTGCACCGCTAAAAAGCACGGGATGTAGCTCAGCCCGGTTAGAGTACTTGTCTGGGGGGCAAGGGGC
>JAAZAP010000252.1 GCA_012514255.1 Bacteroidales bacterium
AAAAGCGCCGCCTGTTTCATCAGGCCCGGTATTGAATAGTTGCTGTCAGGCAGGGGCTCCCTGACAATCATCCTTCCTGTATCCTTCTGCCCCTTTTCTTTAATGAAGTTTTCAGCCCATTCGGCAGGAGAGATTCGTCTTACAGGTGTCGGCTTGCCGAACTCATCCACCACCTTGGTTTCTATGATACGAAGAAGCTGGTCAGTGTCTACGTGACCGCAGGCAATGCACTGATCTTCAAAAGCGTTGGCCAGGTTGGCCCGTTTCTTGAACCAGACTACCGTCTCGGTGGGATTGCCATGGTAAACAAGATAGCCTCCCCTGTCAAGGATCATGATACGGTCAAAGATCTTGTAAATGTCTGAACCGGGCTGATGGATAGTGGCAATAACAAGCCTGCCCCTGTAAGCCTGCTCCTTCAGCATGTTCATCACAGTCTCGGCATCTACCGAGGAGAGTCCTGAAGTGGGCTCATCTACAAACAGGATAGTTGGTTCACGTATCAGCTCAAGTGCAATATTCAGCCTTTTGCGCTGTCCCCCGCTGATGACCTTGTTCACCGGACTGCCAACCTTCAGGTCCCTTACACTGTACAGATCAAGGTCTCTGAGTATCCTCTCCACTTCTTCACATATTCTTTCCCTGCCCAGTTTATTGAGACACATCCGTGCATTATAGTACAGGTTCTGGAATACTGTAAGCTCTTCAAACAGCAGGTCATCCTGGGGAACGAATCCTATTACGCCCTTCAGATGCTCCTTGCCTTCGGGCGTGTTCAGGTCAAACCCGTTTATGCAGACATTGCCGGTATCAGGTCTGACTATTCCGCTCAGGATATTCAGCAGGGTTGATTTGCCCACGCCGCTGCCTCCCATTATACCCACCAGCTTTCCCGATTCTTCATGAACAGACAGCTTCTGAACGCCGTTTTCACTTTCTTTGAACCTGAGGCTTATATCACGGGCATCCAGTGATATCTTCTGTCTGAAAGATTCTCCCACAAAGACCTCTTCCACATCATTGTAATAGACAGGGCTGATGCCGGCTCCTCTTACAGATGAACCGTGCTCAAATACATATGTCTGCCCCGGGAAGATATTCTGCCCGTTAAGAAGAAGGTTCTCCCTTCCTTCATAACGCAAAAGGAGAGTGTTGGTGCTGACAACATTGAGAAACAGCAGCCTGTCTCTCAGGTTCTCATTATAAAGATGCTTAATCCCTGGCAGGAAATTAGCAGCCTCACTGTTTATTTCCAGCATCCTCTCCCTCCTGAGGCTTCCTTCCCCTGTTCCGAGGATAAAGGCCAGCATGTCGCGGTATTCGTCTGTTTCCAGGTTAAAGGCCTCAGCTACCGTTTCAAGGAATTCCAATTCCTTTTCGGCAGTGCCGGTACCGAATGAAATAAAGTCCATGAGCTGGACCAGCACATAGATCTTCTGTTTCTGCTGAAGCTCCTCATTTATCTTTTCACATATGGCCAGTATCCGCATTGCAGTAAGGGAAGTACGCTTCCTGTCGCGGATAGTGTCTTTCGATAAATCATCAGGGTGATAGAGCCTGACATGTTCATCAAACATTGCCATATACTTCTCCACCTGTTCATTATTCAGGTGTTTTGAGAGAAAAAGCCTGACAATATCCCTGCTCCTGCCTGATCTCTCCGCATCATCAGGAACATCGCTTATCAGCGCGAAAAGCTGAATCAAAGCTCTCAATATTGGTTCGCTCATGCCTGATGATTTATTTTAATGAGTAACCTTTTCTTTTAGTTCCGCTTCCGCTACAGATCCGTACAGAATCTTACCTTTGTTCAAGATATTCAAGTTACTAATAAAAAAATACATGGGGGGCAAAATCCCTGTTAATCCTGCAGTCTTGCCAGCCAAAGCTGCAGATCCGGATCTTTCCCCGTGACCTCAGGAGGCACTCTGATGGACAAGCTGATTCTCAGCCCCACTGTATTCACACCCAGGGTCATTCTTGATCATGAGGAGCATTTTCTTGAGTTCTCGGGTGAGTCAAGGCCTGACGATGTACGGGAGTTCTTTGGCCCTATCATTCAGTGGATGAATGATTACAGTGAAACCCTCCAGAGATCAGGTGACAACATAAAGCCGGTTGTTTCCCATTTTAACTTCAATTATTTCAATTCCGCATCCGCGAAGTGCATTCTCGACATTTGCAAGATACTTGCAAGAATCAGGTCAAAAGGCACTGATGTCTCGGTAAGATGGTATTATGTCAGAGGTGACGATGATATGATGGAAACCGGAAGGGAGATGGAGATGATAGTAAACATACCTTTCGAGCTCATAGAACTTGAGGATCAATGACAGCAAACGGCGGACCGGCTGACCCGGCCTGGTTCATTAAGCAACTGGCCAAACCGGTAGCGGCCAGCCTTCAGAGAGATTTCAGGAGGATCACCAGGCTATCAGGAGAGAAAACTCCCCTGAAAAAAGCCTTTAGAAATTTACCAAAATCCGTAGACCGGTTCTGGCTCTGCTATTCTGAGGGAATTCCCTTAAAATACAACTCCATCGGCCTGTTGCTTCAGCCTTATGATCACTTCTGCAGAACATGCATCATCACTGAAGAGGAGATTGACTCTCTTACATCAATGGATATAGACAGGTTTGCTGATGAGCCTGATATCGCAGAGCGAAGAGATTTCTTCCGCACTCTGAACTATCTGATTCCTTCGGGCCTGAAAGAAGCCGGGTATGAGATCGTCAGAAAGGAAGAGACAGAAAGTGTGACCATCTCTATGGCAGCGAAGATTGCCCGGGCTGTTCATGCCGGTTACCTTCGCGAACTCAGAAGACAGGGACCGGAAAAATCCGGGACGAAAAACAAGAGTGCTGCAGAGTTTGATGATCTGCCGGACGAGATCCGCCAGTCAAACATTAGCAATGCAGTACATATTCCCACCAAGCTGCTTTCCATCGGCTACAGGATAAGACCGGTCACGAAGGGATATAAGCCAAAGGCTCTTCATCTTGAAGATGAAGAGGTTGAGACAATGGCCAGGGTAGAGCATCTCCGATGGAGCTGGGAGAAGAGGCTTAACGGGTGGACATACGGCCGCATCAGGGATGACCGTCATAAAACACACCCCAACCTCGTGCCTTACGGGCAACTGACCGAGGATGAGAAGGAGAAGGATCGTGAACTGGTGCGCATGGTGCCTGCCATTCTTCGCGATATAAAATTCGAAGCATACCCTGTTTCATCAGACCATACGGCAAGACTGTCGTATGCGCTTAAACCCCGGAGCAGCATACAGAAGCTCCTGCTGGGCACCCATGAGCTTAATGCAGGGATAAGCCTCCTTTCGGGAAATTCACCTGCAATCATGGAGAAGCTACAGTCAATAGACGAAAAAATAAGGCTCACAATGAGTGAGGTGGAGGGCAGCTATAACTATGCCAGGCATATCCAGGAAGCATTCCTTCCGGGTGATCTTGACATCAGGGAATGTTTCCCTGACAGTTTTGTACTCTTCGAGCCCAGGGACATAGTAAGCGGTGATTTCTACCTGTTCAGCAGACATGAGGGTATAATAACCTTTGGACTGGCTGACTGTACCGGACATGGTATACCTGCTGCATTGATAAGTACAATAGGATACGGAATCCTTGACCAGGCAGTCAATATCCTGAAGATTGACGACCCTTCTGAAGCGCTTGTCCATCTCTACTCAGGCATTCACAGGTTCCTGAGAAAAGATGACCGTGAATCAGGCATATCTGATGATATGACTATTGTGCTGTGCAAATATGATCCGGCTGTAAGAAGACTGAACTATTCCGGCGCAGGCAATGCCATTTTTCACGTTGCTGACGGAAAGATTTCGGCCAATCTCTCAGGCAGACTCGCCGAGGGTCAGTTCTGCAATGGAAGCTATGGTTTTACAACAAGAACCCTTCAACTGAACATGCATGACATGCTTTATCTCTGCTCTGACGGATTTGCGGACCAGTTCGGCGGCGACAGTCACCGACGGTACGGCTGGACGCGCCTTCGTGACTGCTTGCTTGAAATAAGCAAACACCCCATGACTGAGCAGGGTGATATGATTTACGAGGAACTGGAACGCTGGCGTGGTGATAAGGAAGAAGACCAGATTGACGATATCACCATCATTGGCATCAGGGTGTGATTGCTTTTCAACCCTGACGATCTCCGGGCTAAAACGGGTCTGCCTGGCGCCGTTACTTTATTTGACATGGCCTGTTTTGTTTCCTAACTTTGGTAAAATGAAATTATTCCATGGCCAGCCTGATACCGGGATATGACTATGACATCTTCATCAGCTACCGGCAGAAAGACAACAAATATGACGGCTGGGTAACCGAATTCGTGCATCACCTTGAGAGTGAACTTGAGGCCACCTTCAAGGAGGAGGTCACGGTTTACTTCGATCTCAATCCTCATGACGGACTCCTTGATACACATGATGTTGACGAGTCACTCAGGGAAAAGCTGAAATGCCTGATCTTCATCCCCATCATATCACGTACCTACTGTGACCCTAAATCT
>JAAZAP010000253.1 GCA_012514255.1 Bacteroidales bacterium
AAAAGGGCTTATCTGGGCAGGGACTGATGACGGTATGATACAGGTCACCGAGGACGGAGGAAAAAACTGGAAAAACACCTCCGGGAACATCAAAGGAATGCCACGCAACGGGTGGGTGCCACAGATCACTGCCTCGGCACATGATCCTGCTGAAGCCTTTGCCGTGGTAAACGACTACAGGCAGGGCGATAATGCCGCATACCTGTTCAGGACCAGGGATTACGGCCGCAGCTGGCAGCGTATCATTGATGATACCGATGTATGGGGTTATGTTCTATGTTTTGTGCAGGACACGGAAGAACCGAAGCTCATGTTTGCCGGGACTGAATATGGTCTCTACGTCTCATTTGATGAGGGTGACACATGGAACAGGTGGGAGAGCGGATACCCTACCGTATCAACCTATGACATGGTTATCCATCCCCGTGAACATGACCTGGTGATTGGCACCTTCGGGCGGGCCGTATGGATACTCGATGACATAAGGCCGCTGAGGTCACTGGCATCGTCCGGCAGGAGTCTGCTGAAGAGTGACCTGACAGCCTTTGATGTGCCTGAGGCATATCTCGTTTCGAGGAAGAACCTTCCGGGTTACTACTTCTACGGTGATGCCATGTACCGCGGGCAGAACAGGGAGTACGGCGCCATGATCACATTCTGCACAGCTGCAGATTCCGGAAAGGTGTCCATTGAGATATCTGACCAGAACGGGAATGTGATTAGAACAATGGAAACAAATGTTACAAAAGGATTCAACCGCTTCACCTGGCAGCTCGACCGCAATCCTCTCCCTCAGGTCACCTATCCCTCTGACCGGGACCAGCAGCAGGATTCCCGGGCGAGGTACTTCAGGGGATTCAGGGGGATGGTTTCTCCCGGAACCTATACTGTTAAGCTAAACTTGGGAAGTGCGAATTCATCCGCCATCGTCAGGGTTAATCCTGACCCCAGGATGCCCACTCTGGATACCGATGCCATAAAAGGCAATCATGAAAGGGCCATTGCCTTCGGGTCCGGAATTGATTCTCTCAATGAGAAGCTGAAAGTCCTCACCGGGGTACGGGAGGCTATTGCGAATAGCGAAAAATTGTTTCCCGGGAACCCGGACTTCGCAGCAGCTGTCTCTGAAGTGCATAAAACTGTCAGTGAGGAGCTTGCAAGCATGGACGAGGCTTTCCGGAAGCGCCAGGAAGGGCTCTCTGCACGAATTGGCGGTTACAGGGTATTGCTTACTGCTTCAGGTCCTCTCACGGAACAGGAAAGAAAGGCTGTGAAGGATGCAGAGGATGCGCTGGGTGAGGCGCTGAAACTGATAAAAGGGTTGACAGAAGGCAGCTGGGCAAGATACAAGGCAAGGCTTAAGGAGGTGACTCTTTCCGGTGAGGCTGCGATACTGAGATAAAAAAATGCGCCGGGTGACAGCGCATCTCATTTATTTCTTTGTTTTCCTGGTCAGTTCCTCCACCTCCATCTCAAAGAGGAGCGGGGTGTAACCCGGTATCACTGTATAATAGTAACCGTAGATATCATAGGTCCCGAAACCCATGGAGCCGTATGCTACCTTTGATGGCAGCAGTACTTTGGCTTTGGTTCCCAGTTTCATCTTGACAAGTGCCAGTGACCACCCCTCGATGAGGTCTGGCGTACCCACCCTGAATCTGTACGGTGTAGCTGCATCAAGGTTGTCATTAAATGCCTTTCCGCTGAGGAATGTACCGGAATACTTTACCCCTACTGAGTCACCTATCTGTATCAGTTCCCCGGTACCGGGATATTCTTCCATATAATAGATGCCATTTGCATCAGGTGCAACGGTAATATTTTTATCTGCAATGTAGTCTGCGATTAGGCTTTTTTCTTCCTCCTCGTACTTTTTGGCCGGATTACAGGCAACAATCACTATGGCCATCAGTGCCGTCAGGGCAACGCTGAATCTCTTTTGCATGGTTTTTAATGTTTCCCCCATTCCCCTCAAATATCGTTCCAATTTATATTATATCCTTTATTCTTATCCTGTAGATCAATATGGCTCTTCCAGGTATTTTAGCACCATCGCCTGTCAGGCCGTAGGCCAGGTAGGGAGGTACAATAAACAGGTAATCACTGCCTTCCTGCATAAGCTGAAGGCCTTCAGTGACACCGCTGCCGGTATCGGTGTATCCTACCCTGATTGTTTGTGTGCCGCTGTAACAGGGATCACCATTAATGAGGGTGCATTCATAGTCAAAACTTACATTATCCCCCGTTTTGACTGCAGGTCCTGTTCCGTCTGCCAGCACACTGTACCATAATCCCGTTTCGGTTTCGGTGAACTTCCGGTCTGTTGTGCTTATATAGCTGGTTATCTGTTCCCGGTCCTGTGTGAGCATCGAGCGGTTGATCTCAATGAGTTCCGCCTCGGTACGAGGTGTTGCCTTGCTTTTGCTGTCAGGTTTATTCTGGCAGCCGGAAGCAAGGATAACCATTACTACCAATAATGCTATTCTCATCTCATCATCTCTTTTGCAGCCTCCTCCAGTTCCCTGCTGAATGAAGGCAGGGTATTCTCAAAGTGGTTCACCACCTCGTGAATGGTGCCTTTCATCTCTCCACCAGCAGCATTGAGGTGGCCACCACCGTTGAAGCACTTGCGTGAGAGCTCGTTGGCATTAAAGCTTCCCTTTGAGCGGAGTGACATTTTTACAAACCCGGTGCGCTCAACAAAGAGTACAGAAAGTACAATGCCCTGCATGGTGAGCAGGACATTGGCGAATCCTTCCGTGTCGCCCTTCATATGGCGGAATCTTTCCAGATCCTCCTTTGTCAGCCATATATAGGCTGTATGGAGCTCAGGATGAACCACCATCCGGCTATGAAGGGCAAAGCCCTTAAGTCTTATTCTGTCAGCGGAGAAATTGCTGAAGATATGATCATGTATCCTCTCCTTGTCAACGCCCATATCAAGCAGGTGGCCTACCGTGCGCATGGTATCACCGGTATAGTAACCGTGTTCGAAATTACCCGTGTCGGTGATGATGCCCACATATACCGCAGTTATGAAGTCGCTGTCACTGAATTCCGTCCCTTCCATCCCGTTGACCAGGAAATAGACCAGTTCGGAGGTCGAACTGCGGCTTACGTCTGAGATTATCAGGTCAGCAAAAGTTCCCGGATCGGGGTGATGATCTATCATCACCTTCCGGGCATCTGAGCTGATAACCAGTTGCTCCGCCTTCCCCATCCTGGAGGTAGTGTTGAAATCGACCATTATAATCAGGTCTGCTTCGTTAATCAGCCTGCCACCCTCACCCGGATTATGATGGAAATCAAGCACCTTATCCACATCCTTCATCCAGAGAAGGAATTTCTGCAGGGCATTTGGCGATATCATTGTGGCATCCTTGCCCTGTGACATGATCCACCTTCTCATTGCCAGCATTGCGCCTATGGCATCACCGTCAGGGTTAATGTGACAGATCAGGAGAATGTGTCCCGCCTCACTGATCAGCTTCTTTAATTCTTTTGTATATTTACCGAATTCTGGCACTGTTTTAGCCTTTTAAGGCGACAAAGATAAGAAAATAATAAAGTTTAGAAAAAGAGTAAAATTAACCCATTCTCACACTATTATGAGAGACGATATTACTTTTTCAATCATCAAGCCTGATGCTCTGGCCAGGGGTGATGCTGCAAGGATTCTCTGCAGGATAGCTGAAGCCGGTTTCACCATTGCGGCCCTTAAGATGATTCACATGACCAGGGCCCAGGCCGAAGGCTTTTACGCCGTTCACCGGGAAAGGCCATTTTACGAGGGACTGGTGGAGTTCATGTCAACCGGGCCGGTAATGGTTATGGTGTTAAGGCATCAGGATGCCGTTGAGAAGTTTCGCAGCCTCATTGGCAGCACTGATCCTGCAAAGGCCGCTCCGGGTACCATCAGGGCCGAATATGGCACCACCGTTCAGAGCAATGCGGTTCATGGATCAGACTCTCCGGAAAATGCCAGCAAAGAAGCCTCCTATTTCTTTTCAGCCATCGAAATTTTCTGAGAAGAACAAATGCCTTATTTTCTCGTTCTGGTAAAAAATCAAAATGACTAAAACCTTTTCCCCTGACTTTTCGGTTAAGAAGACACTCGAAAAGTACTCGTCAGCATTTACCCTCTCCGATATGGAGATTTTCATCTTTCCCGATCTTTTTTACCCGCTGGTGCTCTCCAACATCATGTCACCGCTTATCTGGCGTTGGCGTGACGATCAATGGTTCAAGGACATGCACCGGAAGAACTTCATAAGCAGAGCCAACAGAATCAAACAGTATATCATTGACAATTATATCTTCAACCTTGATCTTGAGACATGGGGATTGACGGAGAAGGAAAAG
Organism: Bacteroidales bacterium; assembly: GCA_012514255.1. Next base: position 4,363 of record JAAZAP010000253.1, read on the forward strand.
GAAACCGCACGCTTCAGTGATTTCTTTGATACGGAACTGCTGAAGCAGTCCAATGCCCTTTTCGGATATGAGGGCGACAGGTATTATTTCAGCATTGATATCCGCCGCCATTTCGGGCTTGATAAGTACAATTCCTCTGTCATTCCTTACTGGAAGACAGAGACGGTGGAGGCCATGGACGCCTTCAGGCACAGGGAACACTATAATACCGGTGCCGGTGAGTGTGTGAGCCTAGCTGCACTCTACGCTGCTGCCATGTTCATTGTGGGCGAGATACCTCTGGAAAATATCTTCATGATGGCCACGCCTCTACATTCCCAGAACTACATAGACGTGAAAGAGGGTCTTATGACCAACAACCGGAGGATCATGACAAAGAACATGTGGTTCAACGGCACGGCCCTGTCGGGTAAAGCACGCAGAGCCCTTGAAAATGAGAAGGTAACAATCGTTTCACATATCACCGGACATATACATACTGTTTATGAGGAAGCCACGATTGACCGGGATGCCTATATCGCTTTTACCGGTAAGCTGAGAGATTTCGTCAGAACACAACTTACACCGGCCGTCTTCGTCAACTTCCTGAGATTTAAACCGGAGTACAAGTGCCTCTTCCAATACCATCATCTCCGCACCGGAGCAAGTCAATACATACCCCTGGAAAAGCTCTTTGAATATGAGCACTCATCCAGAACCAGCATGAATGAAGAGACACGCAGCAAGCTGCTTGCCGAAGTTGACCCTGAGGAGTTCCATTATGATCCCATCCCCGGGAAGATAATACTTAACGATGTGGAAGAGTTCCTGAAAAACCATCTCAGCAGTGACTTCCGGATAATTGAAGAGGATTTTGCCAGGGACTTCACCACTGAGCACACCGATTGTGTGAAGCGGATGTTCAATGATATAGGCAGTTTCATCATAACCGAACCCAGGCTGCCATCCGTGGAAAGAAAGTTCAGTAAGGTGATCAATCCGCAGATCTCCGTTACTGACAGTCGCGACGAGATCATCGGCAAGATCACTGATCTTTCCGGCACTTCCGAGATGGCGCTGCTTGCCCTTTATGCCTTCCGCGACATGGAAAGGATTGACTGGAGACCATTCATCAAGGCAGCCATTGAAAGGAATCCTGTTTCTCATGATACCCTTGCCGGCAGGAGTGCCGGTGAGATATTTCATATTATCAACGAACTGAAAAACAAATCTATATATGACTCCGGCCGGATGGCTCAGCCGGATGAGGTATGGAACTTCAGGAGGGGCGACGGAGCCGAGAAGGTTTTTCTCATGGCCAATGCGCTGCTCATCAATGACCCGGCAGCAGAGGTGATGATATCACTGAATGATGATCATGCAATACTTGAGTATGCAGGACAGCATTTCAGTTTTGTCACCGCCAAAGGTCACAGCAAAAAGATACTGATCAGAAAAAACACCTACATCACAGATTGATCAGTGCAACGCTATCTCCCTGACAACCTCTTCTCCCGCCCTGCTGTTGATCTGGGTCTTCAGGGCATCCCGAAGCATCATCAGCTCATTCCTTACAACTGATGAGGTGAGGAATAAATGCAGCACACCATCCTTCAGGTATACTTTTTTTGTGCGGGCGGTGATGACCTTGCCCGCTATGCTCTCCCATATATTGATCACTCCGGCCTCCTTCAGTCCGGCACCGAGCCGGTACTCTTTTATCAGGTCCTCAAGTGCCTCTCCCAGGGTTATGGTTTTATTTCTTCGCATGATTTACTTCACTCCGTTGGTGATCTCTTCCTCAATAACTCCTTTCCTGCCGATGCGGTAGAGCCTGAAATCAACTCCGGTATTATCGAGGATTCGGTGGATGCGCTGCTGCTGGGTGTCTGTGATGAAGACCTGTCCGAATTCTCCTGAACCCACCAACCGAATGATCTCTTCCACCCTGCTCTGATCGAACTTGTCAAAGATATCGTCGAGCAGCAATGCCGGAGCAAATCCGTTCATCCTGCTTATCAGTCCGAACTTGGCAAGTTTAAGTGCCACAATGAATGACTTCTGCTGGCCCTGGCTGGCAGTGGTTCTTGCTGAGTGTCCTTCTATCTCAAAGACCAGGTCATCACGGTGTATGCCTGTTGTTGTATACTGCAAAGCATAATCCCGCTCCCTTGAGGCAGCCAGTTGCTGAAGATAATCGCCGCCACCCAGGTGTGACCGGTAGCGTATTGATACCTTTTCGGCTCCGTCGGATATCTTCTCATAGTAGGATCGGAACAGCGGCAGCAGGTTTTCAGTCAGTTTCCGTCGCGACTGGTATATCAGCTCCGCCTCCTGTGCCATCTGTTCATCATAAATCTCAAGGAGGCCGCCAGCATCATAGCCATTCTCCCTCAGTATTCTGTTCCGCTGCATCAGCGCCTTGTTGTAGCGCACGTGGGCTTCCAGGTAAAGGGGGTCATACTGGCTGATGATCATATTAAGGAAGCGGCGGCGCTCTTCGCTGGTGCCGGTGATGAGAGTGCTGTCTGCCGGTGAGAGCATGACCACGGGGAACTTTCCCACATGGTCTGACATACGCTGATATTCCTTTCCGTTGATCCTGAAGACCTTCTGTTTCTGCTTCTGGAAAGCACAATGCAGTTCATCACTGTTGTCATCAGTGACAAATGTTCCCCTGATCATGAAATAATCCTCGCCGTGTCTTATACTCAACGTGTCAGAGCTGTTGAAGAAACTTTTGGTCATTGACAGGTAGTGAACTGCATCAAGGATATTTGTCTTACCCACCCCGTTGTTACCCACAAAGCAGTTGAATCCAGGGGAGAAATCGAGTGCAACCTCCTCATAGTTCTTGAAATTTGTCAGTTCCAGTCTTGCCAGGTGCATCATCTCAGTGGGCGCTTGTCAGAACGGCAAAGTTACGAAAAGAAACGGCAGCATCAAGCAAGGTCAAAGCACTGCCGGCAGGCTGAAGAGAGCCGTTCATTTTTTTAACCTTTTGTTTTTAAATAATGTCAGAAATACTACTTTTGCGGAGTTATTTTTTGACCTGTAACAGAGAAGATTGATATGAGCAAGAAAAAGGAGACCGCCAAAGGGATCGAGAATGTTGAACAGACACTGACCAGAACCGAACAGTTCCTGGAACAGAATTATAAGCCTCTTTTATATGTACTTGTAGTTGCCGTGGTGCTGGTGGGGATAATATGGCTTCTGAGAATGTATACCCACAAACAGAATGAGGAGGCACTCAGCCAGTTGTTCATGGCCGAGCAGTATTTCGGCGAAGATTCGCTCAAACTTGCCCTATATGGTGACGGCAACAATCTTGGCTTCATAGATATAGCACAGGAATACAAGAGAACGAAGTCAGGCAGGCTGGCCAATTTTTACGCAGGCGCCTGTCTCATGCATCTCGGTCAGTATGAGGAGGCAGTAAGCTACCTCAATAAATACAATCTGGATGATGAGGTTCTGGCCCCCCAGGCCAAAGGCCTTATAGGTGACGCAAGGGTTGAGCTGGGCGACTATAGTGCCGGCATCAGGAACTACCTTGAGGCAGCTGAGATGGCAGACAACTCATTCCATAGTCCCATCTACCTGATGAAGGCAGGCATGCTTTACGAGAGTGACGGCAATTATGCAGAGGCACTCGGGCTCTATGAAAGGATACAGCAAAAGTATCCCGAGAGCAATGAGGGCAGGAGTATAGAAAAATACATTGCCAGGGTCAAAATGCATATCGACTGACAGGTGGCAACACGCGATCTTTCTGACTACGATCCTTCACGTGTACCCGATGCCTCGGGAATGAGGTTCGGCATTGTGGTGGCCGACTGGAACAGTGAGGTAACCCATGCCCTGCTGTTAGGGGCAGAAAAGACCCTGATGCGTCACGGCGTTACCGATGATGACATAATTGTCAGGCATGTTCCCGGCACCTTTGAGCTTACCCTGGGTGCACAGTGGATGGCCGAATACGAAGATCTTGACGGGGTGATATGCCTCGGATGCGTGATACAGGGGGAGACACCCCATTTTACTTATATCTGTGAGGGAGTGACACAGGGGATCACCCAACTCAATCTCGATTATAACATTCCATTTATCTTCGGCGTGCTCACCACCCTGAACTTGCAACAGGCTCTTGACAGGGCCGGCGGCAGGCATGGCAACAAGGGTGATGAGGCCGCGGTGACGGCAATAAAAATGGCCGCACTGCAGCGCCTTATGGAGAAATAATCAAAAGCTCTTTATTTATCTCGTGAGCTGATGCCATCTGCTGGCCGGGCAGCTAAATCATTCAATACTATCTTCTGCAGAGTGTTCTGTAGGGGCAGGTGGAACAGCGCCGCCTGAATGAAGTCATCGTAAAATCCTCATTATCAGAAAATATCTTATTCAGCGTCATATCCAGCTGCTGCTGAAAATCTGACATGAAGGTGTTCCATTCTTCATGAAGGGCATCCGTGCCCTCCAGTCCTGGCGTCCTGGTGTAAGGAGTGAAGTCAGCAGATGACAACTGCTGAATCCAGTAGATGGAGGGCAGCACCAGCCTGCCGGGGTGGCTCTGCCTGATAAGGGTGCAGTAGAACAGCGCCTGCAAAACGGCATCATTGCGTTTGTCCTTTTCCTCATCAAACAGTCCCTCAACCGTGACAGCATCCCTCTTCGGGGCGCCAGTCTTGTAATCAACCACTCTCACCGCCCCGCCGGTCATATCAATCCTGTCAGCCCTTCCTCCCACCTTCACCTCCGTCATGCCACCTGCGGAGGCTACCTTGAAGGTACCGGTAAAGTCTTCCTCAAGATGCAGCAATCTGAGATCGTTGTGCCTGCCGTCATAGAGCAACAGCTCCCTGGCATACCTCTCCAGCACATCAATGATTATCATCCCCTTACCGGAAAGGAGCGTAGGTCTGTCCCAATGCATTTCATCCATTGCGGTGGCGATGATTGTCTCCCGGATATGTTCCCTGTCGCCTGCCATTTTCGAAATAGCTTTGGCAACATCAGCTGATCCTTTCACAATAACGTACAATCTTCTGAGAGCTTCATGCATGATATTGCCGAACCTGCGCTGGTCAATTTCCTTCTCAAGCATCTCTTCCTCAGGCATTCCGCATACATATTTGTAATAGAAGCGCATGCGGCAGTTCAGCCAGGTATTTACCGCACTGGGGGAGAGAAATTTGTCACCCTCACTTCCATTGCCATAGAGACTTAAGAGGATCCTGTTGTGTTCCTGTTTCCTGGGAAGAGATTCTGCCAGCAGCCGGCTCCGTCCTACGTTTATATGTACCGTTCTGTGTCTGGGAGCAAAGAGAGGGCTGTAGCTCATGCGCACCAGGTAGCGGCTCATCTCTCCGCTGTTCAGACCGCGTGAGGTGGAGTTGTACATGAACCACCCCCTGGCTGGTTTGCGCAGCAGCCTGAAGAAATAATAGGAATAAATTGACTCATGTTCGTTCACCGTGGGCAACCCGAATGCTCTTCGTATGTTATATGGGATATAGGTATTGTCATATGACGTTCCCGGGAAGGTGCCCTCATTAAGGGAAAGGAATATAATATTCCTGAATTCCAGTGCCCTGGTTTCAAGGACGCCCATCACCTGTATGCCTCTCAGTGGTTCGCCCGAGAAGGGAACGATCATCTTCCTGAAGACCCTGTCAAGCAATCGGAGACTTGTATCAGGCTTGAGATCAAGGCTATAGCTTCTGATCAGGTTGGCCAGCCTTACCGTGCTGTTAATCGCCATCCTCAGGTATTCACGGTCAACGCTCAGTGATACTCCATCCTTTTCGGCAGTGAAGCTAGCCTCCTCGAGGTTTTCCATCACCGCAGCCAGGTGCTCAGGTATCTCCGGTCCTCCTGCCGGAACGGAAAAGAGCTGTTTCAGGCCGAAACGCTCATTCAGCAGTGAGGCGTTTACCCTGATCATATTGCCCTTGATGATCTCACGGACCAGGGTGTCGCCCTCTGTTCCGGCAAGGAGGGTGAAATACTGGTGTCGCAGCAGCGAAAGAACATCTTCGCTGCGGAAAGTGATATTGCCATCACTGTTCCTTGCAGAGCGGATAAGTGCCATCAGCTGCTTCAGGAATGAGTAGAGGGAAGTAAGCCTGAAAGGGTGGCCCATTGTGACATTCACATCTTCCACTGATGCCGGCAACGATCCCAGCACAGGCATCAACAGCTTCTCGTCGGCAAGAATGACTGCCGTTGATGTGGGGTCATCTTCTCCGGTTATCTGCTCATCTTCAAGCAGCTGTGCCACCATGCGTGCCTGGGAGGTATCTGTGGGGGCATCAATTATCTGCCACCGGCCGCGGGGAGGTTCATGAAAGCTGTTCATCGGTTTTCCGATGTCATTGCCGAAAATGCGGCGATTCTCCCTGATAAACAGGGAAGCCTTATGCTCCGGATCATCCATGAAGAAGTGGTCATCATCCCAGTAGAATTCAGCCACACCCAGTTGCTTCAGATATCTGAACAGTGTCTTTTCACAGTTGTTCAGGGCATTCAGTCCCACAATATGCCATCTTTTGCCTTCAGGCACCTGCAGCTTGCCCGTGAGGGCTTTCTCCGCCACTTCACGGCACAGCATTCCATCACCGGCGAGACCCCTTGCCTTCATCGATTCCCTGAAGGCCGTGTACAGCGGGGCCATCTTCTCCCAGACGGACCGGAACCTGGAACGGGCTTCACTGGTTGAAGAAGAGGGATTGAACGATTTCCAGAATCCGCGTATTATTTCTACCTGCTCATCAGTAAGACACCCGAAGACAGCATCTATCTCCTTCAGGTCGGAGATGTTACTGTAGAGCTTGCCGGCGTCAGCCATGTAGATGTCAATATCATTGAAGTCATTGATTATCACCTCACCCCACGGCCAGAAGTCGTCAAAACTCATCTCCTCACCGAACAGTCTGCGGAAGACGTTATAGAGTTCAAAGATCTGTGTATCCGAGTCTGCAGGTATCAGGCCGGTGAATGTACCGAAGAGCTCACTGACGCTAAGTATCGAGGGTGACCAGAGAGGTTTGTCAGCCAGTCTGGCCAGTGACCGGGTGAGCCACAGCCCTGCCCTCCGGCTTGGCAGAACCACTGTCTGTTTCTCCATCTCATCTCCGTAGCGTTCACAGAGCCTGTATGCTACCCTGTCAAGGAAATCCATTTTTTCACTCCTTTTTGTACAATCGTCCCTGCCATGTATCACGCTCTTCCAGTCTCTTCTCGAAGAGCCTGAAGATTTCATTGCTGCGCATGTGCCATTCGCGTGGGTCATCAAGCAGGCGCTTCGGCGCCTCGCCGCTGACACGGTCAATCATGATACCGGGCGACAATCTTTCGGCAAAAGCGATCACCACGTCAAGATATTCATCAAGGGAGTAAAGATCAAATGCTGAGGGATCTCTCCTGTATTCTTCTGCCATCACAGTTCCCTCAATCAGTTGCAACTGCCTTATCTTAAGCGATTTCAATGACAGGGTTGAGATTATATCAGCACTTTCAACCAGTTGGGTGCGACTCTCACCCGGGAGGCCGAAGATCAGGTGTGCTCCTGCATTCAGTCCCCGGTCAGCAGTCTCACGGAGTGCCTTTGCTGAAGTGGCAAAATCGTGACCCCTGTTGATCCTCATCAGGGTATTATCATTGACGGATTCTATCCCGTATTCAATAAATATGAAATAATCTCTTGCCATCACTGCGAGCCTGTCAAGCAGTTCAGCACTCACACAGTCAGGGCGGGTGCCAATAACTAATCCGGTAACCAGGGGGTGGTTCAGTGCCTCATCATACAGTCCGATGAGCCTGTCGATACCGGCATATGTATTTGTATATGCCTGGAAATATGCTATATATCTATCAGCACGACGGTATCTGCGGTGATGGAATTCTATTCCCTGTTCTATCTGTGAGCTAATGCTTTTTTCGGGGGTGCAGTAACCCGGGATGAATGCCTCGTTACTGCAGTAGGTACATCCTCCGTACCCCAGGGTTCCATCGCGGTTAGGGCAGGTAAAGCCGGCATTTATGCTCACCTTCTGCACTCTCCCGCCAAAGAGAGTGGTGAACCAGTCGGCGTAGGAGTTATACCTCCGGGTGGTGCCCCATTCATATATCTGCTTACCGTTCATGCCTCTTCAATGGTCTCTTTCATGACATACCACAGGTATGATCTTACATTGGCATATCCCATTTGCGTCAGCAGATCGCGGTATGATGCAGCCTGCTGCCTGTGGCGGGATGACTCTTCCCCGAATTTATAATCCACTACAGTCACTCCATCGCTGGAGATCATTATTCTGTCAGGGCGGCGGGCGGCGCCCGTGGGTAGGATGATGGATGCTTCGGTCATCACGGTTCGTGAGCCGTTGAACCAGTTGCGCACCTGTTCTGAGGAGAGCATGTGGCGGAGGCGGCCGGTTATCTCATCGCGCCTGGTCAGCGGCAGCATGCCGGTGGCGCAGGCATGGTCAACGGCCTCTTCAATATCTTCGGTTGTGGTTATGCGGCTGAGCAGTTCATGCATCATGATGCCGTAGGCTCTTCCACCGGTTTCCTCCAGCTTCAGGTCATCCTGCGGGAGGGCGCCGCCCGTTCTCAGCCTGAGGGAGCCACGGGGTTCGCTGACAGTGTACCGGGACATCTCTATCGGTTGCTCACGCTGTTCCCTGACCACCGCCGGCAGCTCACCGATCTCAATAATCTTAAGGGATTCTTCTTCTCTTCGTATAAAAGTGTCAGGCAGTGCTGCCAGGGCTTCGTTGAGCAGACTGCCGGAGTTGCCGCTGCCACCTGAGGTGCTGGCAGCATCAGGTGCCATGACATAGAGTGCATCAACAGCCCTGGTGAAGGCTACGTAGAGGAGGTTAACACCGTCAAGCCAGTCGGATGCTCTTTCCATGCGGGCCTCAGCGGCGAACAGTGATTCCTCCAGGCTCCTGCTCATCTCGGGCAGTACCACCGGCATAGGTTCAAACGGAGGCGGCACATCAGTGACCCAGAGGAGAGACCTGTTGAATCCTCCCTTTGAAAAATCCCACGATGCAAAAGGGATGATCACCACCCTGCCCTGCAGACCCTTGGCTTTATGTATTGTCATCACGCGCATAGCCTCCTGCATGTCTGACTGGCTCAGGGTGGCCTTGCAGCCTTCATCGTCCCACCATCGCACGAATCCGGAGATATCTGAGCTGTGCCTGCCTGACCATTCCAAAACGGCATCCTGGAACGAGCTGATATAGGCAATATTATCTTTGTTCTCCCCCAGCCGGAAGAAACGGATCATGTTCTCCGTGGCGCTGAACAGGGAACTGTTGCGAAATGAGTTGAGCATCTCCTCCCATCCTTCAGGAAGGCTTTCAGCAGTCATTTCCGTTGCATCCCCGCTGTATATCTGCTGTTCATTGCCTCCTGTGGCCAGGATATAGGAACGCACCATCTGGCTGCGGTTAATGCGGCTGGACGGGTCAGTCAGGTGTCTCAGGCAAGCTATTATAAGGGTTACGGCAGGATTACGTTCCAGCAGCAATGACTCTCCTGAGGTGATCTCATAGTTGCATTTCCGGAGCTGTTCCGGGGTGCATGAAGCGCTGTGTTCAAGGATGCGGCTGATAATCTGCTTTCCCTCATCGTTCGTACGGCAGAGGAACAATATCTCATCAGCACTGTAACCGTGGTCCTGTATCTTTTCAATCAATGAGGGCAGATCATGGAGCACCTTCTCCTTCCATCCCTCATCATCGTTCTTCGGATATAGGGTTACCTGGACGAAGCCACCTTTCATCCGTTCGGTTCCTTGCTGATGTGAGTCGGAATAGACCTCGCTCAGCTTCAGTCCTTCGAATGCCAGTTTATCATCGCAGAGCGCCGGGACAGCATCGGGACTGAAGATACTGTTATTGAATGTGATAATATTTTCCCTGCTGCGGTAGTTGGTATTCAGCGGTATGGTACGTACAGCCTCGTCACCAAAAGCCCGGGCAGCCTCACTGTATATTATGCGCCAGTCGCTGTTACGCCAGCGGTAGATAGACTGCTTGACATCGCCCACCACAAGGTTATCCTTGCCTCGTGAAAGAGTCTCTGATATCAGCGGTCTGAAGTTGTTCCACTGGATGCGTGAGGTATCCTGGAACTCATCAATGATATAATGATCATATACTGTTCCTATTTTCTCATAGATGAAGGGAGTATCATCATCAGCTATCAGTCGGCTGATCAACTCCCCCGAGTCGGATAACAGGAATAGATTCTGGTCATGGGCCTGTTCGCGCACTTTTTCGCTGATAGCTCCCAGTATGCCTATTACGTGTATAGTTCTCAGCTGTGCCCGGGCAGCAACATAGATCGGATATTCCTTCTCAAACCATCCGGCAATAGCCGTCACCACGTTACCGAGCCCCATAGTCATGGCTTTGTCAAATGCCTGTTTCAGCTCCGGTCCGGCGGTGTTGGCATGGTACTTTCCCTCATCGGCTGCCTTTTTCCAGGCAGATCCGGGTTTGCGCGTATCACCTTCAGCGTATTTTCTGAGGCCTTCGCCCACTCCTCCCCTGCTTTTTGAGAGAAAATCGTCAGCGGTGATCCCGCATTCAGTGAATATCCTTACTCCCTCAGCAGCAAGTTTTCTAAGCTCATTTTCAAACCTTTTCCTGATGGCATGGACTCCTGAAGCGTATTTTTCCATCACTCCGTAATCACTGATCTTTCTTCTGTCCTCAGCGCTCAGCTGTCTGAAATTTTCACGGAAGATCTGGTCTGCCACGCCAAGGATCTCGTGCCTTATGTCCCATCCCTTGCTGTCATCAAGCCGGGAAGCCACATACGAAGAGATCCAGTCAAGCAAATTTTTGTTGCCTGCCACCCCGGCAAGCAGGCTGTCAACGGCATCTGAGAGCAGCGCCTGGTGTTCCAGTTCAATTTCATATCCGGCGGGTATATCCATCTCACGGGCAAAAGCCCTGATTACTCTCTGGAAGAATGAGTCAATGGTACCCACTGTAAACCGGGAGTAATCCTGCATTATATTTCCCAGCGCCAGCGGTGCGTTCCGTCTCACTGTTACCAGAGTGGACTGTTTGTCAGGCCACAGGTCAGGGAAGAAGGTGCACAGGTATTCTGCAAATTCGAAGCGCTCCTTTTCGCCCCTTTCGTTTTCAAGGCCCAGGAGGTGGAGTCTCTTCAGAATACGGCGCTTCATCTCGGCAGCCGCAGCATTTGTAAAGGTGACAGCAAGGATACGGCGGTAAGCCCCCGGATCATGCAACACCCTCGACAGGTAGAACGCAGTCAGGGCATGGGTCTTGCCTGATCCTGCCGATGCACTGTATTTCAATAACTTGCCTGGCGAGTTCATTTTTTGAAAAGTAGTAAAAAAAGAACCATGATCCGGTGCTGGTTAAAAGTAGTTTTCAACATATTGAGGTAAAGCACTACCTTTGCTCCGTGAAGAAGAAGGTCATAGTCGGATTGTCAGGGGGAGTCGACTCCAGTGTTGCGGCATGGATCCTGAAGGAAGAGGGGTATGAGGTAGAAGGAATTTTCATGATCAACTGGCATGACAGTCGCGGTCTGCTTAAGGGTGATTGTCCGTATGATGAGGACATCACCTTTGCCGAAATGGTTGCCGGTAAGCTGGGTATCAGGCTTCGTACCGTGGATCTGAGCGAAGAGTACCGTAAAAGGGTTGTGGAATACATGTTCAGCGAGTATGCTGCCGGTCGCACCCCCAATCCTGATGTGCTCTGCAACCGCGAGATCAAATTTGACTCGTTTGTGCGTGAAGCACTTAAACACGGGGCAGATTATATTGCCACCGGGCACTACTGCAGGAACGAGAAGACTGAGGCAGATGGCGGAAGGGTGAACCGGCTCCTTGCCGGCATTGACCGCAACAAGGACCAGAGCTATTTTCTCTGCCAGGTAAGCCAGAGGCAGCTTGACAATGTGCTGTTCCCTTTAGGCACACTTGCCAAGCCGGAAGTGCGTAAGATTGCATCCGATCTGGGGCTGGCCACTGCCGTCAGGAAGGACTCCCAGGGTATTTGTTTTGTTGGCAAGGTAGATCTGCCTGTCTTTCTGCAGCAACAGCTTGAGGCAAGGAAGGGAAGGGTTATTTATGTGCCTGACGGCGAATCATTTGCCGGCTGGCCTGACGGTCTGCCAGGTGAGGGCATCTCCGGCGATGAGCTGGCCGGGATGGTCCGTCCGCACGCCCTGGATCCCGGTGCGGGGGTGACCGCCGGAGTGCATGACGGAGCCCATTTCTTCACCGTGGGGCAGAGGAAGGGACTCAATCTGGGGGGCTACAGGGAGCCTCTTTTTGTCATAGGCACTGATACTGTCAACAACATCGTGTATGCAGGTGAGGGGCAGATGCACCGGGGGCTGTACCGTAAGGGTCTCTTCATAAGAGCAGGCCAGGTGCACTGGATAAGGGAAGATCTGGCGATGGCTGCCGGAGAACAACGTGATTACCAGGTACGTATCCGCTACCGCCAGCCATTGCAGCATGCGCGCATATATGCGCATGATGAGGGTTATTACGTAATCTTTGAAAAGGCTCAGCGCGGCATTACCCCCGGACAGTTTGCAGCATGGTATGACGGTGAAGAACTGCTGGGTTCGGGACCTATAGATAAATAAGAGCGACAGACCGGGAACTTACTTAAACAATAATTGTTATTTACAGAAGTTATTATTAGTTGTCATTATCAAAAAAAAGTACCATGAAAAAACTAATCCTTTCCTTAGCTTTTGTTGCATTCGCGTTTACCATGAACGCACAGAGCAATGTAATCAAAACCAATCCTCTGGGTCTGGCTTTCGGGAGCTTCAATGCCACCTATGAGAGAGTATTTGGCACAACCTCTTCACTTCTGGTGAGAGGGCAGTACATGTACAAGCTGCTTGGTGTAGATGTCAGCCTTGCCGGTGCAGGCCTCGGCTACAGGTACTATTTTACACATGCAAAGAAACCTGTTCCCGGCGGTTTCTACATCAATCCCCAGGTATCATTTTCATTTGGGAAAGTAAATGATGATACGGAAGGCAACTACAGCGCAACCACAATTGGTTTCGGTGCCGAGCTGGGTTACCAGTGGGTCTGGGAAAGTGGTTTTGTCCTTGACCTGGGTATCGGACCGATGTATACTAATGCTAAAGGAGGGGACAGTGAAGAAGGAATTGACGGCATAGTACCCAGCGCCACTCTGGCCATAGGGTATGCTTTCTGATGTATGAAGGAATTATTGTTTAAGGAGCAGGCGGAGAGATCCGCCTGTTTTCTTAGTTGGCAGTCAGCAGTAGTGATGGGATTGATCCGGTAAGGATGGCCGTGATTCACAATAATTTCATTATTACCTGTTTAAGAAAGTCTGTCGCGATAGTCAGTGTACCCGAATTCCCTGACAAGCCTGAACTTCTGATCCGCAGTCCAGATGCCAATAAGCGGGTGAGGCACACCATTGAAGGTGGTGGTCTTCACCATAGTGTAATGTATCATGTCCCAGAAGATTATCCTGTCGCCCGGTTTCAGCTCACGATGGAATGACCAGTCGCCCATGAAGTCGCCGGAGAGGCATGAGTTACCTCCCATACGGTATGTTGGTTTTCCCGGCACAGGGTCAAAAGCTCCCATAATTAAGGGTTTGTAGGGCATCTCGAGGCAGTCAGGCATGTGTGCCGTGAATGAAACATCCAGCATGGCAGTCTGTATACCGTCACGTACAATTATGTCCTCCACGCTAGCCACCAGTTCACCCGTCTCCCAGGCAAAGGCGCTTCCCGGCTCGAGGATGATATGGATTCCATACTTCTCCCTGAATCTTTTCAGCAGGCT
>JAAZAP010000254.1 GCA_012514255.1 Bacteroidales bacterium
AAGTCAAGTTTGACAACAGCTTCGGGATGGATATCGGGATGCACAGCGGTAACACTGAGTTCAGGCAGAAGATAACTGTTAAGGAGCTGCCGGTCACTGTCACCGGCTACGTGACCTTCATGTCATGCGATGATTCCCAGTGCCTTCCTCCGCGTGATGTAGAGTTTACGGTCAATATCGGGGGAGATGCTGCAACATCCATTGCTTCAGCTGATCAGGCAGCAGGGACAACCGTTTCTGATGACAAACCGCGCAAGGGCTTCCTGAAATTCTTCCTTCTGTCGATGCTTGCCGGTTTCGCCGGGATACTCACCCCTTGCGTCTTCCCGATGATACCTATGACCGTGGCTTTCTTCTCGCAGGGTAACAGGGGGAAGGGTTCTGCCATAGGGCAGGCCTTGATCTTCGGATTATCAATCATATTGCTCTATTCATCCCTCGGAATAATAGTATCACTCACCAGCGCCGGCGCCGGATTTGCAAATACCCTCAGCACACACTGGATACCCAACCTGCTCTTCTTTGCCCTGTTCCTGGTATTTGCAGCATCTTTCTTCGGTGCCTTTGAAATAGTGCTCCCCTCGAAATGGGTAAGCTCCTCAGACTCGAAGGTTGATAAAGGGGGAGCGCTGGCTGCCTTCTTCCTGGGCCTGACAACGGTGCTGGTATCCTTCTCCTGCACCGGTCCCATCGTTGGAGCGCTGCTCGTGGAAGCCGCCTCGGGCGATTTGCTTCGCCCGACAATAGGGATGTTCGGGTTCGGCCTTGCCTTTGCGCTTCCGTTCACCCTCTTTGCACTCTTCCCTTCATGGATGCAGAAGATGCCAAAATCGGGCGGTTGGCTCAACTCGGTCAAGGTGGTGCTGGGATTCATCATGCTGGCTTTCAGCCTCAAGTTCGCATCAACAGTTGATACGGTCTATAATCTCGGGATCCTCTCGAGGGACATCTACCTGGCGATATGGATCGTGCTGTTTGTGCTGCTGGGTATATACCTCATGGGCAAGATAAAATTCTCACATGACAGTGACGTTCCGCACATTGGCGTCTTCAGGCTGGTGTTGATAATTGCCTCCTTCACCTTTGCCCTTTACCTGCTGCCGGGCCTCTTCGGAGCGCCGCTTACACGCATCTCCGCCCTGCTGCCACCGAGAGAGACTTCAGGCTTCAACCTGCTGAAGGCAATCAGTGAGAACAGGGGAACGGCGATACATGGTAGTGTGGCTCCGGATGCCATTGGCCCAGAGGGAGCGGCCATCTGCGGAACTCCCAAATATTCAGATTTCCTTCATTTTGAATATGGCCTGCAGGGTTACTTTGACCTTGAGGAGGGACTGGCCTGCGCCGGGCAGCTGAACAAGCCGGTGCTGATCGATTTCAAGGGACATGCCTGCGCCAACTGCAAGGAGATGGACGCGCGTGTATGGTCCGATCCCGGGGTGCAGCAGAGACTCAGGGATAACTTCGTGCTGGTTGCCCTTTATGTCGATGACCGCACTAAACTTCCCGATAATGAGATCTATGTCTCCAAAGTTGACGGCAAGGAGAAAAAGACTATGGGCAAAAAGAACGAGGATGTAGAAATATCAATGTTCAATACCAACACACTTCCACTTTATGCCATCGTTGACCCTGAGGGCAAACCACTGATAGAAACCCGGGGCACCAACTTTGACATCCAGGCATACATTGACTGGCTTGACAGGGGAGCGGAAGCCTATCAGAACAGATAGAGTCCATAAGGTTATTTTATGCCGGGTTCCATTGAATGGGCCCGGCTTAAATTTTTATCATTCACGGTGACTGTGTCACTGCATCAGTACCATATTAAATGTGTTTTACAGTATCAGGTGGGTCTTTTTCCACCGAATAGTGTAAATTTACAGTAAGTTTTAAAGTGTAAAAAATACATTTAAAGATCATGAAAAAGATTGCCTTCCTGGTTTTGGTTGCTGGAATGATGATGGCAACGGTAGTTCCCGCTGAGATCTCAGCCCAGAAAAAGTCGCGGAATCAGAATGATGTATGGGCAGGTCCGGTGACCGGATGGCCCCGGGTGATCCCTGCAAGGATAAAGGACGGGGATAACAAAGATCTCTTTGTAATGACCCTCGGGGAGGTTACAACGCCTCTGGCACAGGGCGAATTTGACCCGATCAGGGACCAGGTGACGCTGAAGGATGGTTCGGTCATCAAAAACTATTACCGTGACACGCTCGGGGTCAAATTTTACAAACCCATACCGAAGGACATCTTTCCGCTTCCTCCTTCAGGCCTCTGCACATGGTACTATTACTATCAGCATATCACCGACAGGGAAGTGAGGCTGAACGCCGACTGGATCGCTGCCAACCTGAAGACGTACGGCGCAAAATATGTTCAGATAGATGACGGCTGGCAGGCGTTGTCGGCCTCTGGCAGGAAGGGGTCACGGGACTGGACCGGGTTTGATCCGAACTTCTCCGGCGGGATGGCTGACCTCGCAGCTTACATAAAATCAAAAGGGTTGGTGCCGGGCATCTGGATTGCCCCCCACGGGCAGTCGAACGCGGAGGTAGTCAAAAACAACCCGGGAGTCTTCATTCTTAAACCTGACGGCACCTCACCTTCCAGAACCTGGGAGGGCGACTGGCTTCTTGATCCTACATCGGAGGCGGGGAAAAGCTACTTCTATGATCTTTTTGCAGCGATGCGTGGATGGGGTTACGAATATTTCAAGATAGACGGCCAACCTATTGTTGTTGACGAGTACAGACAGCACTCGCAGTATATGGCTGTCCCCGGAGGCGCGGCTGACTCACTCTACAGGGTCACCCTTGACATTGCCAGGGAGGCGATAGGGGATAAGAGCTACCTGCTCGGTTGCTGGGGTCTGCCGATAGAAGGTGCGGGCATTATGGATGGCTCGCGGACCGGCGGCGATGTGGTCCTGGGCTGGGACGGCTTTTTTACAGCCCTTGATCCTACAATGGAGAGCTACTGGCAGCACAACATAGTCTGGTATACTGATCCGGACGTGATGCTGCTTCGGCAGCCGCTCACAATTGACCAGGCACGTGTCTGGGCAACCCTCCAGGGGCTGACAGGCCAGGCGCTGATGTCGTCAGACAGACTCACCGATCTCTCCGCTGAAAGGATTGATATGATGCGCAAGGTTTATCCGGCAGTGGACATACGGCCCCTTGACCTGTTCCCGGCAGGCTCGCGCAAGAGGATCTGGGATTTGAAGGTGAATCACCTCGGCCGGCAATATGATGTCACTGGTTTATTCAATTTCGATGCTGCAAAACCGGCCACCCTCAGCCTGGGCTGGAAGGAGCTTGGCATTGAGACCGATGGTCCGGTGCATGTTTTTGATTACTGGAATGGTGAGTATATGGGGTCATGGGAGTCTGGCCTCAGCCTTGAGATCATGCCTGCCAGCGTACGCGTACTGACCCTGCTGCCTGACAACGGGAAGATTCAGCTGGTAAGCACAAGCAGGCATATAACCCAGGGATGGGTTGACCTCAGGGAGCTCCGTACGGATGAACAGGGGACTACTATAAGTGGTGTCAGCTCACTGCCGGCAGGGAATGAGTACAGGCTGCATTTTGCTTACCCCAGGGGCAAATATTTCAGGGTGCAGAGCGCCGTCGCGATGGCCGGGAAAAGGAAGCTTGACCTGACCACAAACTCTCATCAGGGATGGGCTGAGGTAGCCTTTACAGCACCCGCATCGGGCGAAATAAACTGGAGTATCACCTTTGAGCCCGATTATGCATACAGCTATACAGTAAGACAACCCGAGGGCATCAGCGTTGAGCCGCAGGGACTTGATGCTGCACTTGTAACCTGGAGATCACAGTATTACCTTAATTCAGGATACCAGGTATACCTTGACGGGGAACTGTTGGGATACACCCCCAACTCTTTCTATATGATCAACAACCTTGATCCGCTAAAGGAATATACGGTGGACGTTCGTACTGTGTGGGACGACGGCACTGTCAACCAGCGCAGCGCAAACGATACGAGACGTTACGATGTCACCTTCACCCTTTCACAGCTGCTGCCAGGCGAGGTTTCTCTCTCAGATATGAGCTGGACTGGTCACCGGTCATGGTTTTCATGGCCTGTAATTGTCGGCGGCAGGCGTTACCCCGACAGCTTCGGCATGTCAGGAGGTACGGTCAGGAAATATGAGATCGGAGGTGTCTTCAGCAGTTTGTCGGCTTCTGTGGCTGTGGATGATAATATCCGCCGGGCAAGACCCGGCCAGACAGTAGTCTTTGTGATCAGGGGCGACGGACGTGAGCTGTGGCGCAGCACACCGGTTGGAGCTGATGACCCGACGACTGCATTTGAGGTTTCCCTGGAGGGGGTGAAGGAACTGGAGCTTGCAGTGGAAAGCGGTGATGGTGAGTCACGCTTCGGCGGGCTGCCTGCCGACTGGATCAAACCGGTGCTGAAGAGGTAGATGCCGGCTATGCCATGTGGCTTACTTCAACTATCTGCATGATCAGCCTGCAGCCTTCATCCGGTCACCGGTATTTATTTCGTCCGGGCAGTTATTTCCTCATGTAAAATACAAGGTTTCCGCCCTGCATTATCTCATCATGGGTTATCCAGGTGCGGTCAAGCTTTGCGCCGTTCAGCTCGGCCCTTCTTACATATATATTCTCCGGTCCCTGGTTGACTGTCCTGACAGTGAATGTTTTGCCGTTCTCAAGGGTCATGGTGGCCTCCTTCACCAGCGGGCTCCCCAGGTCATACCGGTCTGAGCCGGGCGCCACCGGGTAGAATCCGAGTGCACTGAAGACATACCATGCACTCATCTGCCCGCAATCGTCATTGCCGCTTAACCCATCGGGTGCAGGGAGGTACTTGTGGTCCATGATATATCTCACCCATTGCTGTGTTTTCCGGGGGGCACCGGCATAATTGTAGAGATATGGCACATGATGAGAGGGCTCATTGCCATGAACATAATTCCCTATGATGCCCTCCCTGGTAATATCTTCTGTCTCGGCGAAGAAGCTGTCCGGGAGGTACATGGTGAAAAGCGAATCGAGATGTTCAGTGAATCTTTTTTCTCCGCCGTGCAACCTGATGAGTTCAGCCGGGTCATGAGGTACATAGAGGCTGTAATTCCATGCATTGCCTTCAATGAATCCCTGGCCGTGGGTGCTCAACACATCAAAATCCTCCCTGAAGCTGCCGTCTCGCTTCCTTGGGCGCATGAAGCCCGATGATATGTCCCACACATTCAGGTAATTGCGTGACCTCTCCATGAACTTGCTTTGCCAGTTGATATCCGCAGTCAGAGGTGTCACTTCTGGCTGCCCGGCTGGCAATTTGCTGATTGCCTGTGCGATGCACCAGTCGTCATATGCATATTCCAGTGTGACCGAGACCGATGATCCCGTGCGTTCGTCAGGGACGTATCCTAGCATCATATAGTCATCGAGGCCATCATACCAGCCGTTATGGGCAGTGGTGATGCATGCCTCAAGCGCACGGGCATAGTCAAATCCTTCAATCCTTTTCACCGTGGCATCAGCAATGACCGGCACGGCATGGTACCCTATCATGCACCAGTTCTCATTGGCATGATGTGACCAGACGGGAAGCATGTGATGAACGCTCTGATCATAATGTGCAAGCATGGAACTGATCATGTCAGCCGTCCTGGTCTGCTGGAGGATGGTGAAGAGGGGATGCAATGCCCTGTAGGTATCCCATAGTGAAAAAGTGGTATAGTTTGTAAATCCGTCAACCCTGTGGATATTCTGGTCGAGTCCCCTGTAATTGCCATCGGTGTCCATGAAGACCGTAGGGGAGAGGAAGGTGTGGTAAAGCGAAGTATAGAAGCTGGTCATCTCCCCTTCGTTCATCATCGAGACCCGGACCCTTGAAAGCTCGGAACGCCACATTTCTTCTGCCTGCGCACGGATTTTGTCAAAGTCAGCCACCGGAGCTTCTGCCATCATGTTCCGAACGGCGCCTTCCGTACTCACGGGAGAGAGAGCCACCCTTACCGTGATCTCTTCACTGGATTGTACAGGGAAGTCAAAGTGGCCCCTGATGTTTCTGCCTGCTGCCTCGGGGAAGTTTGTACGCTGGTCAAAACGGCGCCAGAATCCCCTGTAGACACGGGCAGGCGAGTCATCACGGAATCCGTATGAAGTGAAAGGTCTGGAGAAGGCTATTGCAAAGTAGAGTGATCTGGTCCGCGCCCAGCCGCTGGTCTGCCGGAAACCGGTAATAAGAGTATCATTTTCTACCCGGATGAATGTCCAGACATTTTTGCCTGCATCGTTATATATCCCGTGGACCATATCGAGGATGACATGTGCCTCACCACCCTCATTGAAGGTGTACCGATGCACCCCGGTACGGGTGGTGGCGGTCAGTTCGGCGAGGATATCATGATCTTCAAGTAATACTGAATAATAACCGGGAGAAGCTTTTTCATTCACATGCGAAAAACGTGAGCGGTACCCTTTCCCCGGAGCATCAGCCGTGCCGGGATTGAGCTGCAACGCCCCCGTGGTTGGCATCAGCAGTATGTCACCCAGGTCGGAGTGACCGGTGCCACTGAAGTGAGTATGCGAGAAACCAACGATGGTGGAGTCTTCGTACTGGTAGCCCGCGCAGTATTTATATACGTCCCTGTTGTAATGTCCGTCAACCTCGTAAGGCAGCGTGTCAGTATCGGGCGAGAGCTGAACCATGCCAAATGGCACAGTAGCGCCCGGGTAGGTATGTCCCATCCTGTCAGTGCCGATGAAGGGGTTGACATATTTTAACGGGTCGGGGTCCTGGCCATAGCATAGTAAGGAGGCCATGCCAATGAGCAGTGCGGGAAGATTCTTCCTGGTCATAACTGGTATTTTGCACCGGTAAAGGTAAAAAAACGGGAAGAACTCTGCCTACTGGTCCTGCTGACTGGTCCTGCCTACTGGTCCTGCTGACTAATGACTGGTACTGCCGACTTATTGACTACCTCTTCTCCTGGTATTTCACAAGGTCCTCGTCATACTGCCTGTTCTCGAGCAGCCGGGCGTATCGTAGTCCACGCCTGATCCGGAAGTCGGTATAGGCCTTGCGGGCCCAAGAGGCAGCATTCTCAAGATCGCCGTTTATTTCGTTGATAATAGCCATGTTATAATGAGCTCTCCCTGCGATTTTCCTTTTAGGGTGTTCCGTCTCCTGCTGCCAGAGCTCCGCCGCCTGATCCCACTGGCCTGTCTGTGCCCTTCTTTTGGCTATCTTGAAATTATCGGTGCCTTTGACGAAATAGTCGCGTGTCACCCTCAGCCGGTAGGGTATCAGCCTCAGGGCGTAGATATGGCCGGCTTTACTACTGACCTCCATCACTGCATCCCTGCGATTGAGGATACCTGACACGGCAGAAGAACCCGGCAGGCCGGACGCACCGAAGAGGATTGATTCTGCAACAATGAATTCGTCGAGTATGGCACGATCTGCAGGAGAGTATATCCTCCAGCCTGTTTTGACAAGGGTCTCCACAGGGCCTGCCTTCAGGGCACCTAAGATGTTTCCAGCGGCCAGTTCGGAAACTGCTCCGCCGGCATTTCGGATCCGGGTGTCTGTGTCATACATCTCGAGGGCAAAGAGAACCTGGGTTTCGTTTTCCCGGCATATACCCTCAACCTGTTCCCATGTGAGCGGGGCAGGCAGGTCTCCCAGGCTGCTGGTCCTGAATCGCAGGCCGTTAAGGAGCTTTACTTCATTAAAGCGGTCATTGGCTGCCAGTTCATCGGTGACACCCTTTATGGCCTCAAGGGTACCGATTGAGTCAAGTTCCGCTCCCTCAAGGGAGAGCAGTCTGTCGAGGTTGTCAAGTGACTTTGTCCGGTCAGTGGGAGTTGAACGGTCAATGATCCCCACTGTTTTTATCTCCGGGGAGATTGTTACCGGGGCCGGTCGGGTCACATTAAGATAGAGTTCCTGGGTGGCGCATGATGTCATAGCTACGGCAGAAATCAGCAGAACAAGGTACTTCTTCATGACGGACTGTGTTTATGTATCCAAAGTTATACAACCCTGATAATAAACAATTATTGCTCCGGATATGTTTACCGGGATTTTTTGAAGTGCCATGACTGACTGCCGACTGCCAACTGTTACTGCCGACTGGTTCCCGATCCGCCAACTGTCGGATACGGGATTGATCCTCCTCCTGCGTCGGAGTATCAAACTGCTGACTGGTACTGCCAACTGCTGACTGGTACTGCCAACTGCTGACTGGTACTGCCGACTGTCTACTCCAGGCTCCCAACTGTCTTCTCTACCTCATGGAGGATCTCACATGACTTCACCAGCCCCTTCATTGTTGTATGATCAGCATAGAGCGGACGGTCTATGTCAAGGAACTCAACATGTTTGCGTATAACATCCTTGGCTGTCTGAACTCCTGTCCCGAAACTATACTCCTCCTTCCTGAAATCGAGTGCCTGTGCTGCTGCCATGAATTCAATCCCGAGTATTCCGTAGGCATTGTCAAGAATCTGGTTGTTCTTGATGGCAGTGTTCATTCCCATTGAGACAAAATCTTCCTGGTCAGCGGCTGCGGGTATCGACTGTATTGAAGCAGGTGCTGAGAGTATTCTCTGCTCCACGATCATCATGTCAGCAGTGTACTGGCTGAGCATCAGACCGGAGAACATGCCTGCACCTTTTGTAAGGAATGCCGGCAGTCCCACGCTTAGGGCGGGATTATTGAGCCTGTTCATTCTTCTCTCTGACATCACGCATACCATGGTGACGGAGGCACCGGCCATGTCCATCGGCACGGCAACAGGTGAACCCTGGAAGTTTGCTCCTGATAGCTGCAGGTTCTTGTCAGGGAAGAATATCGGGTTGTCACCCACTCCGTTCAGTTCAATCTCCACCTGGCTGCGGGCATATGCAAGCATATCATGAGCAGAGCCTATCACCTGGGGTGTTGATCTCATGGAATAAGCATCCTGTACCTTTGATTTGACACGTCCTTCCTTCAGGTCGCCTCCTGAAATGCACTTGTTGATTGCATTGGCGCTGCGTATGGCGCCTTTGAAACCGCGAGCCTCATGAAGCAGCGGAGCGTATGGTTTCATGTTGGCCTTAAGAGCCTCGAGTGACATGGCTGCGGCTATCTCAGCCTGCTTGAGCAGGTTGTTGGCATCAACGAGCCAGATGGCACTCATTGCGGTAAGCATATTCGAGCCGTTGATTGCTGCCAGTCCGTCGCGTGCCAGCAGCCCGGGTACCTTGATTCCTGCCCTCTTCAATGCTTCGGCACCTTCGAGAAGCTCACCCTTATAGTAAGCCTTCCCTTCACCCATAAGAAGGAGTGCTATCTGTGACATAGGTGCCAGGTCGCCGCAGGCGCCAACCGATCCCTTCTGGCAGGCATAGGGAGTGACGCCCTTGTTGAGCATCTCCACATAAGTTTCGGTGATCTCAAGGCGGCAGCCTGAGTTGCCATGGGCGTGGACGTTTATACGGCCGAGCATTGCACCGCGGACAACTTCAATCGGAGCCGGATCACCGATACCTGCTGCATGGTTGTAAACGAGATATTTCTGGAAATCCTTGATCTGGTCATCATTGAGAACTATTTCAGAAAATTCGCCGATGCCTGTATTGACACCATACATGATCTCATGGGCAACGATCTTCTTCTCAAGCATGGCGCGGCAATCGAGAATCCTCTTGCGGGCGTCGGGGTGAAGCTCCACCTTCTGTCCGTGGCGGGCAACGTTGACAACATCATTGACAGTAAGCCCTGAACCTTTAATAATTAATGTATCCATAGAAATAAGATTTAATGTTTTAAAACTGTTTTGAAGGGAATGGAAATAAGAGTCATACTGGCGATGTCTATTGAGATGCATCGCCCTGCCGTGAGCTTTTAATACAACCCTGAGCGGTTGATCTTGATCTTGTATTCCAGTGTCCAGCTGCGTGCCATGATGCAGATTTTCAGCACCAAATATAGAAAAAGAATTGAAATTTCCTTGTGAAAGCGGTCATGGCGCCCTTTTTTTTACTCGGAATGATCACATTTGCCTTTCCCGGAACAAATTTTTGCCTATATTTTAGGTCTAATTATTCAGAATATGAAAAGCAGGTTTTCTCCGTTGATATCCGTGCTAGCCATCTCGGCTTGTATAGTGCTGATACTCAGTGCTTTTACTTTAATCAGGTCGCTACCCCAGGAGGAGCTCAAGGGAAAATACAGGTATAAGGATTTCGAGACGGCTCTCAAGTGCCGCTCCTGTCACCCGGGTATCTATGAACAATGGTCGCAGGCCATGATGTCTCAGGCCTATACGCATCACTGGGACGAGATAGAGTATTTTGACCTTGCTGTGCCCCATTCGGAGGTTGACCCCTTCATGAAAGAGGCTGCCGATGGCTGCAATGGCTGTCATACGCCACTGGCTTATATGGGAGGCACGCTCCCGCCGCCGCGGCCTGAGGAGAAGAGCATGGCCAACGAGTCTGTCTCGTGCGAGGTGTGCCACCTGGTACAGAGAGCCACGGCAGACCCACCGGTGAACTACAGCTATTTTATTGAACCCGGCCGCACCAAGTACAGCGGTCGTGAACCGAAGATACAATCACCGGCGCACAGGATTGTTCAGAACGACTTTCTTCAAACAACGGAGTTTTGTGGTAACTGTCACAATGAGATGAATCCGTTCGGTATCTGGGTGAAGAGCACACAGCTTGAGTGGAAGGAGGGTCCTTACGGTAAGGAGGGGGTGACATGCCATGAATGTCACATGCCCGGGGGCGAGTACCAGATGGCACTTATGGGGAAGAAATACGAAGATATGCGGCTCCATCTCTTTCATGGCGCCCACGATCCGGGCAAGGTACGGGGAACCATTGAACTCAGGATTGAACCTGACATCCGGCTTGCAGAACCCGGCGAGACGGTAGTCTTTACCGTTGCGCTCTTCAACCAGAAGACAGGCCACAAATTCCCGACAGGATCAGTGGAGGACCGAATTGCATGGCTTGATGTTGAAGCCACCGACGCAAAGGGGAACAAGTATCACCTGAACGTTGACAAAAAAGGATTTGAAGGCGAGGAATATACAATCTCAGGCGATTACCTGGCTTACCAGGATATGGCTATACCACTGAAGCTGAGCGATTTTGAGGGGGTGCAGCGCGATGGCATCCCGCATGGCAACAGGATATTCCGGATGCCCTATCTGGACAAGGACGGGAACATGACAATCATGCAGTGGAACACCCGCTCGCTGGGTGTTGATTACAGGATAGGCCCCAGGGAGACGAAGGTTGAAAAATTCACCTTCAGACTGCCCTATGAGGTGGCTCCCGGCGAGATGAAGGTGAGGGCTGTTCTGAATTACCAGCTCCTGGTGAAGCCGGTGGCCGATTTCCTGAAGGTGCCTGCTGAGGAGTCTGAAATAATGACTGTCAATGAGCATTTTACTAAGATCGAGATATTACCCTGATGGTGAAATCCAAACCCTAATCATATGAAGAACTCTACATTGATAAGGAGTTGCCTTCTGGGCGCTGCCTTTCTTCTGCTGATGCCACCGGAACAGGCTTCGGCCATCCCTGCGTTCGCACGCAAGTACCAGATAAGCTGCCAGGTGTGCCATACTCCGGCCATGCCGCGACTGAAAGCTTTTGGTGATGACTTTGCGGGTGACGGCTTCAGGATGACCGAATATGAATCACCCCGTCATTTTATCCAGACCGGTGACGACCGTCTTTCACTCTTCCGTGAGCTGCCCCTGGCTTTCAGGTTTGACGGACATGTGACTGCCAACTTCAATGGTGAGGGCAGCGTTGATTTTGCAGCGCCGTTTGTGCTTAAGATCCTTTCCGGAGGTGAACTGTCTGACAGGCTCTCTTATTATTTCTACTTCATGTTGGATGAGCGCGGGGAGATAGCCGGACTGGAGGATGCCTTCATCATGTATAAGGACTTGTTTCGTACCGGAATAAATGTCTACCTGGGTCAGTTTGCAGCTTCCGACCCGATGTTCAAGGGTGAGATGCGCTACACGATTGAGAACTACAAGATATATGCAACTGCCCCGGCTGAGTCATCAGTAAACCTCAAGTATGACAAGGGAATAATGCTGGATAAGGGATTTGAGACCGGTACCTCCGTGGTATTCGAAGTGATAAGCGGTACAGGGCTTGGCGAGGCAGATCACTGGTACGTATTTGACAAGGACAAATACAAGAACGTGTTGCTGAAGCTGACCCAGGATATCGGTGAGTATGCAAGTCTTGGATTCTTTGGATACACCGGGAGGGAGGTATTGCAAAACGGTACGGGTGATTTTATTAGCTCTGTCAGGATGTATGGTCCGGACCTGGTGCTCGACTTTAATGAGAAGCTGATAATAGGGTTGCAGTATCTCTGGAGGACCGACTCCGATGTTTTTCTCAATCCTGAAGAGCCGATGAGGGAGAATGTACTTACCCATGGCGGATTCACAGAGGTGATTTTTTCCCCAAAAGGGGATATGAGCACATGGTATCTCAACGGCCTGCTCAACTGGGTGGAGTCAGACCTGGACTATCTTGATTATCGTTCCGCCACGCTGCATGCCGGTTACCTTATCCGGCGCAACGTCAGGCTGGTGACGGAATACACCAGGGTCTTCAGCGGGAATCCTTACGGAAAGCTGAGCGCCGGATTCGTTTCAGCATTCTGATACCCGGATTGCGCAGCAGCCGTGAACTTTTTGAGTCTTTTGAACATTAATCCTTAATAAATGAGCCTATGAAAAAATTCATGGTTTTTGTCGCTATTCTGTTTCTCGCTTCCTGTACCGGGAAGAAAGAGATCAAACAGTACACTATCGACCAGTTTTACAAAAATGTAAGCATTCAGTTTTCGGGTTTCTCGCCTGATGAGACCAAGGGCCTGGTAACCAGTAACGAGACAGGGATATACAACCTGTTCGAAATTAACTTCGCTGACGGCTCCAAAAAGCAGCTGACATTCTCCGATACCGAATCACTGTTTGGTATCGGTTATGTTCATGGCACCGGCCAGGTACTCTACTCAGCTGACAGGGGCGGGAATGAGAACAACCATATTTACCTTCTCAACAGTGACGGGACTTCCACCGACCTGACTCCGGGCGATAACGTCAAGGCATCATTCACCGGCTTCAGCCGCGACAAAAAGACAATGTACCTCATATCCAACAAACGTGACCCGAGGTTCTTCGATCTGTACAAAATGAACGTGGGAGACTGGAAGGAAGAGATGTTATGGGAAAATAAGGAGGGTCTGGATTACGCGGGGGCCAGTAAGGACAGGTCACTCATAGCCACGGTAAAATCAATTACCACAAGCGAGTCAAAGCTCTTTATTACAAACCTGTCTACAGGGGAGACTACTGAAGTCTCGGAACCGGATAAGCCGGGATTGTATTCCGCTTCGGGATTCACCAATGACAATACCGCCTTTTTCTACACAACCGACGCCGGGAAGGAGTTTACATATCTTGTAAAGTATACAATGGCTACCGGCGAACGCGAGTTGCTGTATGAAACCAGCTGGGATGTCACCGGCAGCTGGCTGAGCGAGAATGAAAAATACCAGATCATCGGCATCAATGAGGATGGCCGGATACAGGTGAACATCACTGACCGTGCGACAGGGGAGAAGGTTATCTATCCGGAGGTCCCCGGCGCCAGCGTCAACAGTCTCACAATCTCAGAGAGCGAGAAGTACCTGTTGCTCGGTCTTGGCACATCCAGGACACCGGGTGATCTCTACCTGTATGAGTTTGGAGGTACGGAGATAAAGAAGCTGACAGACAACCTCAACCCGGAGATCAACCCGGCTGACCTTGTCGAGGCACAGGTAGTACGATACTCATCGTTTGACGGTCTGGAGATTCCGGCAATTTACTACAAGCCCCTCACAGCCTCAAAGAAGGATAAAGTTCCTGCTCTTGTATGGGTGCACGGCGGACCTGGCGGACAGACAATGTCTTATTATAATCCGATCATACAATATCTTGTAAATCACGGATATGCCGTTCTTGGTGTCAACAACCGCGGCAGCAGCGGTTACGGAAAGAGTTTCTACAAGATGGATGACCAGAATCACGGTGACAAGGACCTGAAGGACTGCATCTGGGGAAAGAAGTGGTTGCAGGCACAGGAGTATATTGACGGCGAAAAGATCGGCATCATCGGCGGCAGCTATGGCGGATTCATGACCATGGCAGCCATGACATCAGCTCCGGAAGAATTTGAGGTTGGCGTCAACCTCTTTGGCGTAACTAACTGGCTACGCACCCTTAAATCAATACCACCTTACTGGGCATCATTCCGTGATGCTCTCTACACCGAGATGGGAGATCCCTTTACAGCCGACTCGGTAAGGCTGTACAAAATCTCACCACTCTTCCATGGGCAGAATGTGAAGAATCCGGTTATGGTGCTTCAGGGTGCCAATGACCCAAGGGTGCTGCAGGTTGAGTCTGACGAGATGGTGGAGGCCATAAAGGCAGCCGGTGTGCCGGTGGAATATGTGATCTTCCCGGATGAGGGACACGGTTTTGTCAAGAAGGAGAATGAGATTAAGGGTTATTCACAGATACTTGAATTCCTCGACAAATACCTGAAGGGTACAGGGGAAGAGGTATAAAAAAGTACACGTGCAGAATGGGCCGGGGGTCACAGCAGATCTCCGGCTTTTTTTGTCGGTGGAGCTTTGGGGATCACTGCAGATCACCAGCCTTTTCTTATGTGCTGCCGGGGCGGCTGAGATCAGGGCATATCACCGGCCTCTTCTTTTCTGCCTGTAAAAGGTTCAATGGCGCGGTCAAAGATTCCGTGAAGGTAGGCAATGGCCATGCCGTAGTTGGTTATGGCAATATTATGTTTCTTCGGTTCGCGCAGCCTGTTCATCAACTGCCGGTGTGTCACCATACATCCGCCGCACTGTATCACCAGTGCGTAATGTTCCACCGGCCGCGGGAAGGTGTCAAGCCCGGCCACAATGTCAAACTCAAGTTTTTTGCCGGTAAATTCGGTAAGCCAGCGGGGTATCTTTACCCTGCCTATATCATCACAGGCTACATTGTGGGTGCACGACTCAAGCAGCAGCACCCTGTCGCCGTCCTTCAGATCACTTATTTTTGGGGTGCCGCGAAGATACTCCCCAAAATCGCCTTTCTGCCTGGCAAGAACGATACTGAAACCTGTCAGCGGGATATCACGGGGGATAAGGGCGCTGACCTTGCCGAAGGCCTGGCTGTCCGTTACAACCAGCCGTGGCCTGATACCGGTCTTGCCAAGAAAGGATTCGATCTCATTTTCCTTTAGAATGATGGCGGTACAGTCATTGTCAAGCGTATCTCTTATCACCTGTACCTGCGGGAGTATCATTCGTCCCTCCGGGGCTTCAATGTCAATGGGGGTCATCAGCAGGACAATGTCACCGGGGCTCACCAGGTCACCTATCAGTCCATGGCTCCTTATGGCCATCGGCGGCATTGCCTCCTTAATATTCGCCAGCAGTGCGTGATTATATTTTCCCGGTTGCAGTGCAGAGTACTCCGTGATCTCTCTCCCGGTGAGAGTTCTGACCTTTTTCCTCAGGCCGGGAGTGACAGGACTGAGATCACTCTTGTTGTGTACAATCACTGCAGGTACATCAAGCCTGGATAGCTCCCCCAGCAGGCCGGTCTCTTCGTCACCAAACATATTATCGGCAAGGACAAGTATGGCGAGGTCAATCAGCCTGAGGGCTGCCAGGGATTTTTTTATTCGCAGCTGACCCAGTTCGCCAGTATCATCGATGCCTGCAGTATCAATCAGGATGAGCGGTCCCAGGCCGTGGATCTCAATGCTCTTCTTCACCGGGTCTGTGGTGGTGCCTGCTATATCTGAGACTATGGCAATATCCTGCCCCACCAGGGCATTGATAAGTGAGCTCTTGCCCACATTTCTTCTCCCGAAAATGCCCACGTGGGGTTTTGTGTCTCTTCCTTTCGATGTCATTACAATAATAGTTTCCAATCAGTCACAGTGCCGGTGGTTTCGCCCTGCGTCCTGCTCCTGTCATAACGGAAGCCTGACAAGGTCACTCCTCTTCCTCCGACTCCGGGAGCGACAGCTTCCTGGAACGGGATTCTGCCTCTATCTCTTCGCTTTTTTTCTGAAGTTCATCTATTGAAATAATCTTGGCTCTTTTTTCGGATGGCGGATTGAGTTTTTCCGATTTCTCGAATTCAATTACCTGTTTCCTGAGATCTTCAGGGAGGTCCTTCTGGCTTCTGAGAACTATGTCAATGAATTCATCCGAAAAAAACTGGTCTACCTGTATGCGTCTCTTGGCCGTATGGGCAAACTTGCCGATTATCCGGCATATGCTGTCACGGTCCTCCGGGCTCAGTTTCTCTGCCAGATCATACTCCTCGATCTTTTTGAGTGACAGTATTACCGGCTCCAGGGCATCCTTGGTAATGACAAAGACGTCATAGTCGCCCAGCCTGTAGGTAAGCTGCTTGATCTTGTCAATAGTGTTGGTGGGTACAACCAGGAACAATGATTTCTTCACATTATCCTGGCTGGCATATTTCTTCAGGTTGTCAGCCTGGGTCCTGATGTAGGTGGGGAAGTTTGAAAGATCATCGTTTGCCGGACTCTTGGCGTCAAAGATTATGTATTCGCCGCTGATCTCGATAGTATTGTCGGGATTACCCCTGAAGGGGACCTTCTCGATATAGTTCACGTGGTTCAGATCGCAGATGCGGATGATGGCATTCCTGACATCGGCTTCATGCTCGGTCCACTGGCGCTTCATGACCTCAAAGCGTTCTTCAGTTTCGCGAAGGCGCGCCTCATCAAGCCTTCGCCGCTCAGCCTCAAAACTCTCCTTTGTCTGGTTCAGCCGGGCTATATTCTCATTGAACACTCTTACATTCTCTTCTTTTATGGCCTCAAAGGCAGTTACTTTTTTTGTCAGCTCGCTTATTGTACCCGACTGTTCCCTCATCCTGCCGTTGAGCTCCTGGAGTTGGGCATCCTTGCGTTCCGACAGCAGTTCCAGGTCTCTGAACCTCTGGGCGATGTTCTCATTGCGTGTAGAGACCTCGGTCAGGCGGTTTTTCAGCCTGTCAAGATTCTCCCTGGTGGCTTCCATCTCGCGCGACAGGGCCCGGAACTCCTCGTATGCATCTATGCTGAGGTTCCTGAGCCTTTTCCAGCGGAAAAGCCTCTGCCAGAAGTTGAGCTCCCTGATACGGGCAAAGAAGAGGTTCAGTTTTTCCATGGAGACAAAGTTAACAAATCTGAGAAGGCTGCGGGTGCTGAAGGGGCAATTACCTCAGCAGTGCTGCCGCGCACCAGAGCATGGGAGCCTGACCGTGGAAATCGCCAGTGTTGCGCTTCCTGTTCATATAGTGAATGCGGTCATTGCTTGTTCCCGTACCTTCACAGACTTCTGTCACATTGTCGTCATCGTCAATATATTCTACAAGTGAAAGCCATGCTTTTCTGGCAGCAGCGCCGTACACTTTTTCTTCAAGCCAGCCATTTTTTACACCTGTGATCATGGCATAGGTGAACATGGCCGTAGATGAGGTCTCCTTCCAGAATTCAGAGTCGTCAATCACCTGCCGCCACATGCCATCTTCAGCCTGGTAATAAAGGAGGGTAGCCATCATCTTCTTATAACCTTCCATAATCCGTGGCCTGTCAGGGTGATCATCGGGCATAGCACGCAGTATCTCGGCCATGCCGGCGGCCATCCATCCATTGCCACGGCCCCATGTAAAATGTGCATAGGGTGCATGATAGAAAAGTCCGTTTTCAAGCTGTATGGTGTCAAGGTAGAGAATCATCTCCCTTGCAGCACGGTCAATGTATTTACTGTCTCCGGTTGCCCTGAAGGCCTGCGACTGTACTGCGGTTATCATGAACATATCGTCTATCCATATCCGTGTCTGCCAGGTATAACCCCGGTCAGCATAAGCTTTCTCTTCAGGCTCCGCATCTTCCGGCAGGGTCCACTGCGTGTCAGCATAGTAAAGCCCGGGATCAAGGTATTTTTTATCTCCGGTCTGAAGATAGAGCTCCAGGGGCACAGAGCCGAAGACGTTATTATCAACGTGATTCGGTGGCGGAAGCAGATCGGCACGCGCTTCAAAAAGAGGTTCAAACCGCTCCTGCAGTTTCGCCATCAGCTCCTTATTGCCGGAGACATCGGCAAACCAGATACTGCCAAGCCAGGTACAAGCCTCTGAGTAGACAATCTGAGTGGGTTCATCCATGGAGCTTACATCACCGCTGCTCTTGTACGGTGTGGCGAGGTACTTCTCTGCAAGCCTCAGACCCGTCTCCTGAGGTGTGTATCCTTCAGGAAAGGTTGTCAGATCATGGTTCTCCTGCGTCCTGCAGGCTGATGCCAGCAAAATGATGGCAAAGAAAAAAGCAATAAGGGAAGGTCGTTTCATGATGATATCTTTAGAGGTGCTGTTTAAGTTCATAGACTGAGGTTACAGGATAGATGTTGGCGAATTTTTTCTTTGCCGCTATCTCTGTCATGGCTCCCGAGACCAGGATCTTCGTTTTGCTGAATCTGTTGCTGAGCATGGCAAGAAATGATTCCGGCCTTTCAAGGGGAAGCCGGGTGAGAGAGCCTGTTATGAGCAGGTGAGGATGCCATCGTTCAATCACATCTGTCAGGGCATTGTAGGGAGTCGACTGACCAAGGTAGAGAATCTCATGACCGGCTTTCCGGGCAATAAAGGCATAGAAGAGCAGGCCAAGCTCATGCCACTCTCCCTCAGGAAGGAAAAGCAGGACTCTTTTGGAATTACTGTTAATGGCCGGCTGGAGGGAGTCCGTGGCCACTATCAGTCTCTTACGGAAAATATTTGACATGAAATGTTCAGCACCCACATCAACTGATCCTGTCTGCCACATCACACCAACCCTCCTCAGGAACGGGAATACTACCCTCTCAAATGTTCCTTCAAAACCGATGCTTATTATTGATCGCATCAGGATATCGTTTATGGCTTTTTCATTTAAGCTGGTCATTGCCACTACGAGGGAATCGAGCTGTGTGCCTGTATCGCTTGTGTCACTGCTCAGCAGGGCAACCTGTGAGGCTATCTCCTCACCGGTCATTGCGGCAATCTTTGAGATCTTGAAGCCGTGGCGATAGAGAATTGAGATATTGATGATCCTGACCAGGTCATCATCATCATACCATCTCCTGTTGGTATCAGTGCGGTGAGGCTTGATGATCCGGTAACGGCGCTCCCAGATGCGGATGGTCCCCGCCCTGATGCCTGTCAGTTTTTCCAGTTCTGCAATTGTATATCGGCTCATGGCTTGAACACTTACAGGGTTAAATGTATACAAAAAGAGCTTACACCTTAAACAGAATATTTAATTCCTTAAATGATCAGGCTGATAAAGTCATTACTCCTTGGTCCAGATGCGGGTGTTGAGGTTCAGGTCGTCGACTATCTCTACGAGGAGTATAAGGAACCGCATACTCTCTTCGAGGAAGGCATAGTCAGCTGCCGGCTTGAAGGGGCGCAGCTCGAAGAGGTTTTTATACAAGCTGATGGCGATATAGACTTTGGAGTTGAGGAATGAAAGGTAGACCCTGGTGTTCCATTTCTTTTTGAAAGCCAGAATGCGTTCCATCAGTGCCGGGGTCAGGATATAGCGTGCCTCTACCTGGTCGTCGCCGTAGACACAGAACTCCTTCTCGAAGCGTGGATCTTCTAACCTGATAAGCTCACCGCGGCCGGAAGCCATTGATTGAAGCCTCTGGCCGAACTTGCCAAAGAGCTTCTCGGCGGTGTCAGGCAGAACAACTGTATGGGTTTTGAAGTGCTTGTTGAAGTCAGCTATAATAAATAGTCCCTTGAAAAAGGTGTTGTACTCATCTTTTTGTGAAGATCCGGATCCCGAGCTGCTCCTGTGCTTTGCGGTCACCTCGGAGAAGACGATTTCTGTTTTACCTATCTTGCCTGAGAAGTGATCCTCGCCGGAGTATTTGTCGCAGGAGTAGGGAAAGATTTTGCTTCTGGTGAACTCATGCTGAGGCACGGCGCCGTCGGGATTATATGCCAGTCCCTCATCAGCAAAGCCGGCCAGCCGCCTGATGATCTTCTCCTTGTACTCTTTGCGGAAGCTTTTGCTGAAGATACCGGTCACGATCATACCGGCGATGAAGGTGAATACTATAGGTACCGGTTTGGGGAAGTCTTTGTCGCCCGGGATGAGCACTATCTCAAGGAGGATCACTGCCGACGTTATCATCAGGATGGTCAGTGCGCGGCTGTTGATCTGCTTTCTCTGTCGGTCTATCTCTTCGAGGTCAGCCCGCAGCTCCTTTTCGTAGAATTCCCTGAAGTTATTGTATCCGGTCATCTGTCAGCGCCTCTTTTTGTTTAAAGGTCAGGATAATTTCTTAAGCTGCTTTCTCTGTTCCCTATGCAGGCCCGGCAGCTCACTGCAGGTTCACGGGCGGTTTGGCGGTTATCTCTTCCCTCTTTGCTGCCGGAATCTCGAAGAGTGTTCTTCTTTTATAGTTCATCATGGAGGCGACGATATTAGAGGGGAATACCTCGATGCTGTTGTTGTAGAGGGTCACAGCGGCATTGAAGGCGCGGCGCGATGCTGCCAGCTGTTCCTCCACCTCGTTGAGGGTACCCTGCAGCTGCAGGAAGTTGGTGCTGGCCTTCAGGTCGGGGTAGTTCTCGACGGCCACCAGCAGCTCCGACAGCTGGTGGCCGAGCTTGTTTTCGATGACCACACGCTCTTCGTTGGAGAGATCCTGTGAGATGGCCCGCACCCTGAGGGCGGTGATCTCAGTTAGCAGTTCCCTCTCGTAGGTCATGTAGGCCTTTACGGCTTCGACGATCTTCGGGATCAGGTCGTATCTTTTTCGGAGCATCACATCGATGGAGGCAAAGGCATTTTCGACATCATTCTTCTTCCTGATGAGCGAGTTATAAATAATTACCGCTGACAGAAGGAAGATAAGAACTACCGCAATGATGACATAGACCATACTGAAGGCAGGTTTTAACCGGATTTAGTGCCCCCTGATTGTCAGGGGACAGTAAACTTACGTAGTTTTTATCAAAAACCCAATATCAGATGCACACCGGCCGGCAAGGATACAAATGTCCGGATCAGATGCGTGCGGTCTTCACTGTCACTATCAGGTCAGAAATGATCATCAGCGCTCATCGCCGGACGGACTCGCAGAGGAAGCCAATAAGGGATTCCGGGTATAATGCTGTTACCTTGTAATGACTATTTTTTGTTTCAAACAGTTCTGTTCATTGCACAGCTCGAAGATGTACATGCCGGGCGCCAGGTAACCTACGTCAACAGAAGCAGTATTCCCACCCGCAATTACCAGTTTAACAGATGACATGATCATTCCTGCACAGTCATGGATATTCAAAGTGTATCCTCTGTCATTCACAGCCATATCAGGTATGACAATAAAGATCCGGTCTGATGCGGGTACCGGGTAGATCATCAGATCTCCTGCATTAACATCCCGGATGCCGGTGGCGATTTTCTCCACCGTGATTTTGTCAGCTGAAGCTGTGACCAGTATATCAATATTCCTCTCTGCATCGCTTATCACCAGTTGAGGGTTGATGGTGTTCATGGGAAGGCCGTGATGGTCGGCCAGAAACAGGTATGTGCCGTTCGCCATGCCGGTGAATTCAAATGACCCGTCAGAGGCGGTGACATCGAATGCCTTGATCTTACCGTCTGCCGTGCCTCTCAGGAAGACTCTTGTGCCGTTCACAGGGTCACCTTTATTTCCCCCTGCAGTGTTAGTGACTTTGGCCCCTTTGCCTGATCCGCTCTCCATCTTGCCTTCGATGGTGCCTGCGCCGGTTCCGGGCGGCGGGACATTCAGGATATGGATATCCTTTCCGGTTACCTCTCCGGCCACATCTGCATACGTAGCCTCAGAAAGCAAAGGTTTATCCCCAAGGTATGTGGGCATCGTGCCCGGGAATACTGCGAGGTCAGCCACTGCCTTTACCGTATATTTTCCTGCCGTCAGATCTGTGAACTTATATGAATATGTCCCTTCAAGGTTCAGGGTGGAGACTTCCGAATCGCTCCCTTCGGCATACAGGATGACATTTGCCTTGTTCACATGGTCAGATGAGTTCTCATTCCAGAGGTCTCCAGCCAGGCTGTTCGCGACGGTTGTGCCGGTGTTGCCCGACAGCATGACTTGCTGCTCCGGCTGGTCGGAGTCGTCAGACTGAACTGTCAGCACGGCGCTCTTGTTTCCCTCAAACAGAGGGCTGAAGGAGACGAGGATATTACAGCTCGACGCCGGGGCAATTGATGCACAGCTTTGCTCATCGTAACTGAATTCCTCGGGATTTATTCCGGACAGGAGCAGACCTTTCAGTTTCACCTCATTGGCTCCGGGATTGTTCAGGGTCAGCACCTGTGTTGCGCTGGCGTCAACTTCAACCTGCCCGAATTCGATATCCGCAGGACTGAGCTCCAGCCTTCTTTCACGGCTTGTTCCAGTCAGGGCGACCTTAATGGATCTTGTAGTGATTGAGTATGAGTCGGAGTTGACTGTCAGGGTTGCAGTAAAATCCCCGGTGACTGTCGGGGTCATTCTTACAGTCAGGTAGCAGATTCCGCCGCCTTCGATAGTGGTACACGTATTGACACACGAGAACTGATTAGCGTCTGTACCTGTAACCGGTGTACTTGTGACATGCAGTTCTCCTCCTCCCCAGTTGGAAACCCGCAGTTGCTTTTCCACAGTGTGGCCGACGGATGCATAACCCAGGTCAAGGCTGGAATCCTGGATCCAGATGGAGGGCACAGCCATTGTGCCAGAAACAGTGATCTTTTTCAGCGGTGTCTCAGGATCATTGGATGCGATATTCAGATAGGTGTACTGATAAGATTCTGACGATACCAGGCCGGGCTGAAAAGTAATTGTCAGTGTACAGTTCTCACCCGGCCCCAGCAGAGTGCATGAATGTGGTTCAACCAGCTTAAAGTCGGTCGGCACCGGCATTCCGGGCATCAGATCTCTTCTGAGCTCTATCTTTGAAATCTCAAGGTTGGAGTTGCCTGTATTCATCAGGGTAATAACCTGTGATGCCAGCTCCTCCTCCGGCACATTTACAAAGCTGACACTCCCGGGGTCAGTCGCCAGTGCGGGGCCGGTGCGTCTTACTGTTACAGGTATATCAATTACCTTACTCTCTGTTCCGTCATAAACGACCTGCAGGAATGTTTTTATGCCTGCTGTACCTGTCTGGTTAAATGTTACCTGTACCGTTTGCTCGGCCTGGCTCTGCAGGGAGAAGGAGGTCGTACTGAAGCTGAAGCGTGGATCATTGATCGTAATATTGTCAACAGTGACTGTACGGTCAGAAATATTTTTCAGCGTCAGTGGCAGCGTCCTGGATTCGTTTGTGGCAGGCACGCCAAAGTCGAGCAGGTCCGGATCGGATGTCAGGAGCACCAGGGGTTGCAGGAGAGCGTACCTGACATCTCCGGCATACCAGGCCATATGGATATATCCGTTATTGTCCGTTTCCGTTTCGATCTCAGTGGCCCAGCCGGTGAACGGGTCAACATTCTTTCTGTGCCATGTTTCGCCTTCCTTCTCGGAATATCTCACCTGGTCAGGATCGGACGGGTTGTGTATATATCCGAATCCGGGTACTCCTGAAGGGGTTATGACTAATTTGTTGGGCGTACCTGTTGATGTTCCGGTATCAACTTTCCAGTAACTCCACTTTCCATCCTTTTTCGATGCATATTTAAGGTTCTCCAGGTAATCGCCTTCGATGCTTCCCACGTACGATACAAACGGTTCGTTAAGACTGTTGACGGTGACGGAGGTCACCAGGGTTTCCATCTGGCCGCCGGACCAGTCGGGTTCTATCTTTTCGATCGGTCCGGCTTCATCTCCGGTCCGGAAGTTATAGAGTATCCCTCCCCCGGAGAGATCGTAAAAACTGAGATGGACATTATTGTCGCTGTCCACGTCGAGATCGACGCATTTATAACCCGTTGAATATACCAGGACATCTTCCTGCCATTCACCTCCTGAGGTTTTTCTGATCATTATGGGATGTGGTGAAGCGCTGCCCCATATATATGCAAGATAAACCTCTCCGTCGGTTGTTCCGTCAAGTGCCAGGCTGTTGAACTCTACCCGTGAGGCGCGTATCTGTTTGAGGCTGAAATCCCCGGATGGCTGGAGTTTGCCATACATGAGCCTGCCCCTGTTTTCAACGTTCCAGTCATAATTATAGCGGGCGCACACGACATGCAGCCTCCTGTCAGGTGTCATTGCGACTGCGATGTCATTGATATCGGAGCATGAGCCAAGATCTCTGATCTGCCATTCTGTTTCCGACCTGGTTTTGGTAGCATACCACAGGTTGTTATCCCTGGTGTAGACGAGGTGTGCCTGTCCGTCGGCTTCGACGAACATTGCCAGCTTGTTGCCGGAGTCAACGGACTGAACTGCCGGAGCCTGTCCGCAGACCAGTGGACAGAGCAATGCCAGTGCAACTGCTGCAGTTGCTGACCTGAGAAGATTTACTGGTTTCATGGCATTTAATAGTCATTGTGTTTCATTCAATTTACGCAACATGAAACCAGAATAAAAGGGCAGATTAATAATGCAGGCTTTGTATTTAGTATTGATCCGTAGCGAATTAGCGGCCGGTTGCTACGGGTTCATTGACAGGTTGCTGCAGGTTCATTAACAGATCGACCCGGGGGAGCTCAAAGAACAATTTAGTGCTTGTGCGACAAACGATTAATGGTTATTTCGTAAGGATGGTTATTTCGGTCATCTGAGTGCCATCATACCATTGGTTTAGGATTGTGCTTTCAGGGACTTCCATGCTTCTGATACCCATGTCATTTTCAATTTTAAGAGATCCTTTAACAACTGTAAGATCTTGTACTTCGCCATTTTCACAATGAATATAAAAAGCATTTGCACCGTTTGAAATGGTGCTGTAATCAGGTATTAATTCTTCTCTTTCAGGATCTGGTGGAGGAATAAGGGTATAATCCATTTTGGGATTAATGGAGGCAAAATAAATTGGCGGGTTCTTTACTATCGAACCTCTTACGCCTCCACCACCAAATCTGAACCAAGAAATATGTATACTTTGAAAATGTTGCCAATCCTTATCGCTTTCAAAATCATCGCGGGTATACGTCGAGGGATCCCTTTGTGAAAATATTTTTCCAAACAGTAAATGGATAACGGCCTGTTCTTTTTCTGAAGGATTGATGATATTGGGTTTGCATGGATTGGTTAGTTGAAGTTTAGATTTAGAGCCTAACTGGTAAATTTCATTGGCGTTATTCATGCTAATTGAAATCCTCGGTTTTTCTCCTGTTTCAATTATATCTCCGGCACAAGTTTGCGAGATTTTTTCTTAAAAACCGTGATTTTCTGCCGAGGCAGTTAGTTGAATATTCTCCTGAATACCGGTAAGCTGGTACATTCCGATTCCGGTAGGCTGGATACCCGGGCCGGCAGTAAAAATTGCATGAATAGTAGCTTTAATAATTCGTTTTTCATCAATGCTCACCCCCCGGTTGAAATTTCCGTCTTTTCCGCCCCCGTCGGCAGATTTCATCATTTCCATTTCAAATTCCACGGGGCCGCTGCAGGTTATCATCTGTTCTTTCAGGGTCGGGGAACTGCAGAAGAAAAGCGATAGTACAATAATGACAGATAGATTTTTCATTGTTATTTGGGTGTTATCAGTATCTAGAGTATTAGCGCAGCCTGGTTCAGTTCTGTCTCACCCTGTCTGCTTTTAACCATTCACAACAGACTACTTACAGCAATTCTATTCGAGCCTGAACATAACAGAGTGCTCATGCCTTATCCTGTCAGGATGTCTTATATCCATTATCTGCTTGCATTTCAATATGTAAAAACCCGGTCCAAGCTGAGAAAATGCCTCTGACAGTGCATGACCTTCTTCTGTCTCTTCAAATTCAGTGATTTCCCTGTATGCAATCCTGAAGTCCTGGCGGTAAATTTCCAAAACAACCTTATAGGGTTTTTTCGTAAAGAGACAATTCACTATGGCGCCCGGGCTACCTTCCTCAACCCACATTTCTTCAAGATTGGTGGAAGTGTCCCGGAGAAACCAATCCGCATAATGCTCTGACAAGGCATCTGCCAGTTCACTTGCAGACAATTTCCCGGAAGTAAATTGTATTTTAATTCTCTTTCTGACAATCTGCAACACCTTTGCATTGCTTGAGTAAGCCTCGGTTGTTTCCGGGTCGGAACAGTAAAACTTAATCTCATAGCTGCCCGTACCCAGACCAGACACATCAACAGTAACCACAGAAGGGTTCCAGGATTTAATCCACAGGTTTGTGCGCGTATCTTCCGGAACACCCGGAAGGTTTAGTTGTGAATAATCAGTCTCAGCAAAGACAAACTTGCCCGATCGTTGACTTCCGAACTCTCCGTAGATAGCAAAATATTCTCCCTTGCCTTTCACGAGATGCTGGTTGGAGAGTGCCTCAATATGCATTCCGCAGGGCACGCGCAGGGTTTTGTGAAAATGGTTGTTCTGTTCATCATTTTCTTCAATCCTGTCTTCCGGATCTGCCGCTACAACTGCGTTCAGGGTGGAGTGGTCAATCGGCTCCGGCCAGACATAATCCGTCAACAGGGTAACCCACTCGTTATCGGTGACATTCAGTGAAACAGGCACCGAAACAGTCCTGTCAAGGGTATATTCACTGTAGGGGTCAGAGAGGTTCACCCTGATTTCGAGATTTCCCTCATATGGTTTTCCGCTGTTTTTTACCCTTGCCCTGATACGTGTTCTCTCAGGCCAGTATGCTATGTCCGTGATCTCCAGTTCAGGCTTGAGGAAGGGGTTTGTCTGATCTGATTGCGGCATGGCATCTTCCGGCGGATCAATGAGTTCCTGTTCTGCGATATTACTGACCCTGTCATCTGTTACTGCATCAAGGTGGTATACGTTTCCATTTGAGTTATCGGGCAGAGTGGCAGGCCGGTCATTTGAGTCAACATTTGCCACAGGCACAGAAGAAAGGGAATAGTTGCCAATCATAACTATATCAACACGGGTTTTACCATTGCTTAATACAGCCTTCAGTGCGAACTGTTTTCCGTTGTCACTGAGCATCAGTGCTGCACTGTTTTTTACTGACATCACCGCACCGTCGGGCCAGCCCAGTTTTTGCATCTCTTTTCTGTAGTAGGAGGCTACCTCTTCAGGCTGATCTGTTGTTTCAAGAACCAGGTTGTAATTACCCTCCGATGATCTTTCTTTGATAATCTTTGACCCGGGATAAACAGGGATGTTATGATCGGCTATAACAATATCCTCTTTATGGCCGGCATCCTCCATGACAGGTGAATCGAATGATGAATTGTGGTTTATCACTGCAGTCGATAGCAACAGGATTGCCGGAAGTAGTAGTAATGATTTCATCAGCAAATAAGCTTTATTTAAAGATTGGGTGTTGTCTGCAATACTGAAGAGTGTATCTGTAATCGCAGAGGCTAGTCCTTGATACAACGGATGGAATACCCATATTCCTTGTGGCTTTCATCTCCACGTCCTGAATGTGCATTGCTGTAATACAGAGCCCTGTCTATTACCCGGGAATAGTAGAGGGTACTGCTCCACCACTTACCGTACCGACCGGTGCCACTGAATGATCCCGTGTAGAGGAAACCACCGGGTAGTGCCTGGAATCCGCTGGAGCCAAATGAAGCATTGCTCTTCAGCAGGCCGGGGTCCCACAGGGAAGAGTTTCCTGCCAGCTTGCTTCCTTCATCAGTGCCCCTATCCAGGC
The DNA here is from genome assembly GCA_012514255.1 of Bacteroidales bacterium. The sequence goes on from JAAZAP010000254.1 coordinate 27,892, forward strand.
CTCCTATTTCATCGGCTTCACTCTGGCTCATCCCCAGGTAAATTTCCAGCACTTTCCATTCATCATCGGAAGGGAGATGCCAGCCTGTCGGACAGGCTGCCGATGCAGCAGGCCAGTTGTATAAAACACCATATACTTTATAATTATCAGTGGCCCTGGCATCAGCTACGTTGGTCCCGGCATAAGCCTCTACATAGTATCGTGGATCACTACTCGATTCATCTGACGGACTGTTAACCGATGGCAGGTAAGCAAGGTTTTCAGCCATCCAGGTCTGGGTTCCGATTTTTACCCATTTGTATTGTTTGCTGTCACGACTGTCAGTAAAGGTATTAATCTCTTCCTCATCCTTAGGATCATCTTCCTCCTGATCGGATTTCTGGCAGCTGCTGAATGTGAAGGTGAGCAAGGAGCATATTAAAAGCGAAGTGATAGTTCTCGTAAATTCCATAACATCAATTTTTTAGAAATCTAATTAGGGTAGTTTTCATTCTGCACCGGCGGCTTTCAGCATCTCAGTAATTTCCGTGTTGGACCCGGCAAGGGAGAGTGCTGTCTTGCCGTCGGCTGTTACTGCATTGACGTTTGCGCTGTTTTTTATGAGGAACTTCAGCAGCTCTGCATTACCGTTGCTTGCCGCATAATGAACTGCTGCCCAGCCAGCCACGTCTCCGGAGGTAGCTGCTTCATTGACATCGGCGCCCTTTGAGAGGATGAGCTCAGCAAAGTCGAGGTCAACGGCTCCTCTCAGAATGCCAAAGATACAACTGGTAAATATTCCGGTTCCGTCATCTCTTCGTGCCGTGATATCGGCACCCTTTTCCAGGAGCAGGTTTGTAATTTCTTCTGATTTTCCTGCCGCAACGATAACAGCAGTTGTGCTGTCATTGGCACGTATGTTTACATCTGCACCTGCAGAGATTAGATATCTGGCCACGGCGGCATATGCAGGTTTATGACCGTAGCTGCAGGCCCACATCAGAGATGTATAACCATTGTCACTCTGCCTGTTGATATCGGCCCCGTCGGCCAGTGCCTTTTTTACTGCGACAGTGTCAGCCTTTATTGTTGCGCTGTAGAGAGGATCCTGCCCCCAGTCTTCCTGTCCCATGTTTTGCTGGCCGAACAGACCAACTGAAATGAACAGCCCGGTCAGGGTGGCAATGACCGTTACTGGCTTCATTTTGATTCTTTTATTTTTCATGATTTAAATGTTTGGTGAGATTATACTTAAGTCATATTCGGTGCATCCTTTGCCTCAGCGATGCGTCGTTTGGCTTTTACTCCCTGGTAGATCGCGAGTAGCCCAATGAGGAAAAAGAGTGCGGAGATGCCTGCCAGCATCAGGTCGCCAGACTTGGTACCAGGCTGTAGTACTGCCGATTCGGGCAGGTCGGGGTCATAATAAACGTCGACCTCTTTGTCAACAGGATATTCTGACTGCAGGCGTTTTGCCTTTGTGACGTTGTTATCAAGGGATCCGTCTCCCACAGTAATTTTGGATGCAGTGTATTTCTTGCCTTCAACGGTATAGGAGTAGGCAATATCGGGCTGATAATGGGTATTGCCATCCCTTTTAAAAACCTGGACCTCAGATTTGGTAATGGTACCCGGCACTGACGGCCAGTTCTTTGATGTGGCTGCATACTGCAGCGGGGGCAGGGCAAAGAAAATGAATATTGCTCCGCCGATGATTGCAAAGATGATTCCCATGGTAACAGGGTTGGCGTTGCCGGGTTTTCTTGTTCTTACATTTCCGATTCTCATAGGACTATAGCATTAAGTCAATTAATGTAATATTCGCTGTTATATTTTGGTATAAGTCATGAGGCCCAAACCTCCCATATTTATGACCAGCGAATTTCCGCTTATCATATAGGTGGTGGTTTCCGGGTTTCCGCCTGCCTCCTGGAGGGTGAGCTCTGAATCAGTGTATGAATATGAGTAATTGTAGGTGGTTGTGTTGGTATTGTCATCAATAGTTACCGCCACGGCCATGGTCATTGTCATGTCTGTACGGAAGGTCAGGGTTACGACCACGGAGGTATTTGCTGATGTTCCGGCATACTCCCAGGTTCCAACGAATGGATTAGTGTCTTTCTTTTCGCAGGAAAAGAGTACCAGGCAAATAAGAATTACTGGAAGCAGTGTTAATTTTCTTTTCATAACATTATGGATTAGATTTATTGATAATTATTATGCTCAATATTTTCTGCAACATTATTTTTCATGATATAAGTTTAATAATTACGCATTTCTGGTTATTTTTTGTTTCTCTCAAGTGTGATGCTACCGTTGATAGTAATTTTTCCTTCGGGGCAAGATGTACCTGAGCCGAATGTTGGATTGAAGTGTCTGGTTTCGTTTATGCTTAGTTCTATCCTGTCATTGCCATTCCTGCCACGGGTGTACTCGCCTTTCATTTCAGCACCGATTGGTGGCATCAGAGGCATTTCAACTGTTTCGGAACTGCTCTCATTCTCTTCAAATTCACCGGTACACACATTAAAGGCTTTTCTTTCACGGGAGGTATATACAGGGTAATTTCTGACACCAAAGGATATGTCTATTACGGCTTTGACAGGGAACATTGCATCTTTCGGGTCGCCCTGCAGTTTATTGCGCATTTCACCTTTCATCTTTTCCATGGCCTGCTTATCCATGGAATTATAAGCATCCTGCAGTTTCGCCTGCATCTCTGCCATCTTTTGCTGCATGTTGTTCATAGCTTCTTTATCTCCAAGCATCTCTTTTGTAATAAGAAGATTGATGACTCCATCCTTGATATCGGCATAAGCCTGACCGGCCATTGTCTCATTCCATGTGTTCCAGTTGCCCGGCGAGACCCATTCCCATCTTCCGGTACCGTCATTATGGCATTGTGTTTTTTCAGCACTGCCGTCAATGGTGTGATCCTCATTCATGATCACGGTGACCTCTCCGGATATGAACTGTAGTTTAGCTCCTGCGCTTGTGCCGTTTGCAGGAAGATTAAAATCACTCAGTCCGATTGTAATATTGGCGTAGGTTGTCTTATGGTCATCGGCAAGAATTCTTTTAGTCCCCAGATCGCTTGTTGGTTCTTCAACGTCACAGTTGAAGGTCTGGGTGATCTCGAGGTCAATGGATCCGGTCCATGCGAAATTGCCCGGAATAACACTGACGCTGCCTGACCCAGTCACTTTATCAAGATAATTAACCGGCTGATAGCTGGCTGTTATTGTAATCTTCTCATCCCTATCCCCAGCTTTGTACTGAAGGGTCCCTTTGCCATTTGAATCAGTGGTAACACTTTTTGAAGGAGTGACTGATCCGTCTGCCAGACCTTTTATTGAAAGGCTTACCTCTTTTCCGGCAACCGGTTGTTTCTTCCCGTCGGGACTTACTCGATTAAAATATATATCTACAGCGGTCTGCTCATCAGGTTTAATAGCAGGCTTTTTAGGACTAACCTGAATCTCAAGTCCATCAATGTTTAATTCAATTGTTTTTTTCTCCTTCTTATCACGGCCACATGTAAGGATCTCAAATTTTTCTATTCCTGGCTGAATACCTTTTTTTAGCTCGTATCTCAGTGATCCTCCTGTAGGTCTAGTTATAATTAAAGTAACTATGTTTTCAGTATTTATCATTACTTGGAGGAACATAGGTGTCGGGCAGTTTTCGCCTCTTTCTGTTTTTTTTGGGCAAAAAACTTTTTGCCCATTGTTTGTCATGTATACAATCTGATCTTTACAGTTATAAACATTTAATTGCACATCAGCTTTTCTCTCTTCTGATAGTGGGGATACCGACTTTCTTGAGTATTGAGTTTCTATACGGGGGCCACGCGGTGGTACTAGAAATCTTCTTTCATGATCAATGATCTCACGGTTTATATTCATAAAATAAAACCCTACAAGGTTTTTTATTGCCTGAAACAGGTCCAGGTCTTGGCTCCTTTTATGTTTAATAACCCAGGCTTCTGTTCCACATACATCTAATCCTATGAGCTTTGCCCCTATATTGTATCCTATTTTACTGTAAGGAATTCCTGTTTCAGGGTCAACTACATCAATAGCATACAGGTTAAGAAAATAATCAAATTTGTATTCACCGGATTCAGTACTTTTTGATACGAATTCAACATCAGGGTTGTATTCCTGCAGGGTCTGAAAAATGTATTCCTGTATTCTTGTGTAGAAATCCTCCTCTGTTTGCCAGTATTCAAATCCAGGGGTTATATTTGTTGAATCGGTGACCGAAGTATAATAGCCCTGGAAATGATTGTATACTTCAATGCGATTCTCAGGATGAAATGTTTCTGATAATATAACATTTACCTTTGGTTTTGAGCATTTAAGATCTTGAGGAAATGAATTAGCGCTTAATAATGAAAATATAACAAGGGGGAAATAGATAAACCTATTCATGAGATTATAGACAAAGTTTTAAATCACAGATCTGGAATAATTACAGTTACATCTTCGGCATAGCCACAACCTGGTACCCGTCAGGCACTTCAAGGTACCCCGGGTCGGGTGTCCAGGGCTCGATTTCCCTGATCTCCATGGTTGATTCACCTGATACCTCAATGTGGTTGATAATTTTAACCGGGAAATCATATTCGTCCGACGTCCAGCCAGTGAAAAGCTTCTGGTTTACCTGGCCAAATTCATTGCTGTTAATATTCCATAACTCCGTTTTCAGGCAATCAATTCCATTTATTTTTTCATGCCCGATCTCTTTGATTGTCGCATTTTCCTTGTGATATTCATAACTTCCTACCGGATCATTTCCGAGGGTCATCGGGTTATCTGCGGAACTTTTCATTGCCATCTTTTGCTGCGGCATCAGTATGTAAATATCAGGCGAACCTGTTTTTGCGATTACCACTCCCGCCTGGCCGTCTTCGTTGAATTCATAACGATAACCGACATCGGAAGAATAAACTGTGAATACATGGTCTTTACCCATGCTTGTGAAATACATCTTTGCCTTGAACTGGGCTTCTGCCGGCAGTATCAGCAGGCTTAGTGAAAGAAATAAGAATAGTTTTTTCATGATCTTATCTTTTATTAGTTATAGTGTCATTGAACTTGTTTATTGCTTCTACCCGGTTACCGGCACCCAGTTTCCGGTAGATCTTCTTCAAATGGTACTTCACAGTATCGGGCGATCTCCCGAGAACTGAAGCCACCTCCTTGTTGATAAGGCCTCCCTTGATGAGAAGCATTATCTTTTCTTCCTGGCCTGATAGTTCCTTCTGATCATTCATGTGACATGCCATTTCCCGGGTGTATAAGAAATAGTAAATACCACATGTTCCCGGATTTCTTCTACAAGTAAAGGCAGGCACTGCAATGAAGCAAGAGCGAATGAGTAAAGGCGGGGTTTGGATTAGTATCGGATGCATTGTGGCATGCACCAGTAAGCGGATAAGTGAGACAGGGAGACAGTAGTAAGGAGCACGTAAGGAACGAAATGACTTGTCTCCCAAAGCGGGAGAGCATCTGCCAGGAGGCGGGTAAGCAGAGTTGAGAGCACAGGGCACAGGGTAAGGTGCATGGAGAATCCCGCAGCATAGGAAAGGTGAAGCCGGGGGAGAACTGTATTCCGGGGATTGGGATTAATTCTCTTTCAGTCTTCTGAGTGGAACGAAACGTACGGGCTCAAGTCTCTGTTCGGTGATCCTGCCCTTTCTTTTAGACAGCACAACCAGCTCCTGAACATAAGCCGGGTTGCCCACGGGCATCACAAGCCTGCCTCCTTCAGCCATCTGCTCCCTGAGCGGTTGCGGGATATGATCGGCTGCTGCTGTGACGATGATTATATCAAACGGTGCGTGTTCCGGCCAGCCAAGATAACCGTCGCCGTATTTTGTAACTATATTTCTATAACCGAGGACTTTAAGCCTGGCAGCTGACTCTCTTGCAAGCTCCCCTACTATCTCTATCGTATAGACTGTATCTACTATTTCTGCCAGTACCGCTGCCTGGTATCCTGATCCGGTCCCTATTTCCAGAGCAATCTTCCCTCTGGCCGGCCGCACAAGCTGAGTCATATATGCCACAATGAACGGCTGAGAAATAGTCTGATTGTAGCCGATTGGCAGGGGCCTGTCGCTGTAGGCCTCTGAGGAGTATGATGGCGGCACGAAGAGATGGCGTGGTACAGTGCGCATAGCCCGCAGCGTGCCGGGGTCACTGATGCCCCTCGCTTCTATCTGGGTAGTGACCATGCGGTTACGGGCACGGGTAAAGCGAGAGTCCTCCTGGTTCAGGATAACAACGGAAATAAATGACAGTATGACCAGAAGGCTCTTCATGCCGATTACAAGATACAAGTTACAAAAAATTACGCAGAGCGATGGTCAGATCATCAGTCCAAGTTTGTCTGCGCCATAAATTAATCCCTGCTCTCCGGCATATTTTGTTTGCCCCCTTTTTCTTATTTTCATGTCATGAAAAAACTGGTAATATTAACGGGCGCCGGGATGAGTGCCGAAAGCGGCATCAAGACATTCCGTGACAGCGGAGGACTGTGGGAGCAGTACAATGTTGAGGAGGTGGCCTCAATAGATGGTTGGTATCGTAACCCGGAACAGGTGCAGAGGTTTTACAATGAGCGGCGCCGGCAATTGGAGAAAGCCGCTCCGAATGACGGTCATAAGGGTCTTGTGGCACTTGAGGAGCTGTATGATGTACATATTATTACCCAGAACGTGGATGACCTTCATGAGAGAGCTGGCAGCAGCAACGTTCTTCATCTTCACGGCCTGCTTACACAGGCCCGCAGCAGCAAGAATCCTGACAGGATCATTGATATTGGCTATCGAGATATCAGTCCCGGTGAGAAAGCGGATGACGGTTCACCCCTCCGGCCGGACATCGTATGGTTCGGAGAAGCTGTCCCGGCCATGGAGCATGCGGCAGACATAGCCTCACAGGCAGACCTGTTTGCCGTGATTGGCACATCGCTTAATGTCTATCCTGCAGCTGGACTGATACATTATGTTCCTGTCACCACCCCGTTGTTCCTGATTGATCCGAAACCTGTGTCGGTATATACCAACCACAAGGTCGGCTATATTGCAGAAGGGGCAGGGAAGGGTGTTGCCATCCTGGCTGAAAAGCTGAAATCACTTTCAACATGATGGTCGAGATTTTCCCCGTCACCTGATCCGGCCCATAGTTTCCCATAACTTTTTTTAACAGTCCTTATGCGCAATAATGGCCTGTCTCCTTTTTGTTTCCGGGTATAAATTCATAGCTTGGCGGATCAGAAAATTCAAAATCCGCGACATGAAGAAATTTTTCCTTCCATTATTACTGGTCATGCTGGCATCGGGCATGCAAGCTCAGCACAGCAAGGTTGTTGACCGTATCATTGAGCTTGGTCAGGCAGACAACCGTACGATGCATCACCTCGATGTGGTATCTAACCGTTTCGGCGGCAGGCTTGTTGGTTCTGATGCCTATGAGAACGCAGCCGAATGGTGTGCTTCACAGTTCAGAAGCTGGGGCATGGATGTTATCATGGACGAAGCCGGCACTGTTCCCGTGGGATTCAACCGGGGACCCTGGTTCGGAAGGATGCTTTCCGATAACGGCATGATACTGCATTTTGCCACACCCTCTTATACCGCAGGAACCAAAGGGATTCAGAGAGGTCATGTGCTCATAGAACCGAAGAGCAGGGATGAGTTTGAAAGGATGAAAGGAGCACTGAAAGGAGCATGGGTACTGATAGGGGGGAAGAACCAGGGATGGCCGGTCGACTGGTCGCCGTCAGCCGACAGCACAAGGGCATCAATAATAGCCTTTAATGACTCTGTATCAACACTCAACAGGGAGATCATGCGTGAAAACATGATGAACAGGACCGATCCCCCGAAGGAGCTCCATAAGCTTAAGGAAGAGCCGGCACTCTTCTACCGCGAGATGTGTGAGGCAGGGATACTGGGCGTCATCCAGTCGTCAGAAGTGCCAATCAGGGCGCTGTATGACAGGAAGAACATAGACAGACTGACTTTTGAAAACCTTCCGACAGTATGTGACATAAAGCTTGATGAGCACCAATACGATATTATTGAACAGATGGCGAAGGAGAGACACTACTTCCTTCTTGAGTTCGACATCAGGAACCACTTCAAGCCGGGTCCCGTCAAATACTACAGCGTTATCGGGGTCATAAAAGGAAAAAAATACCCCAATGAATATGTAATGATGGGAGGTCATCTTGATGCTTTTGATGTAGCAACAGGGGGTGTTGACGACGGATCAGGACTGAGCCCTACGATGGAGGCGGCACGTCTTATCATGGCTGCCGGAGGCAAGCCTGACCGCACCATTCTGGCATGTCTCTGGGCTGCGGAGGAGTTTGGGCTGATAGGCTCGAAGCACTGGGTGCAAACCAATATGGATAAGTTACCGAAGATATCTAATTACTTCAACCGCGATGGAGGTCCGACACCCATCCTCGGGATTACAGTGCCGGAGGCAATGTATAATGATTTTGAAAAGATATGTAAACCTCTTAACGGGATAAATCCCGATTTCCCCTTTTCGCTGAAGAAGAACACTAACCCGCCCCGCCCCCGGCCAAAGAGCGCAGGCGGATCTGACCATGCATATTTCGCAATGCATGGTGTGCCCACGCTGCGTTTTGATGAATCTGATGTCAGGGGATATAACTTCAATTACGGTGAGATATGGCACACTGAGCGTGATACCTATGATAAGAGCATTGCTGAATACCAGGAACACACATCGGTAGTAACCGCAGTGGTGGTATATGGTTTGGCAACCCTTGATCACCTTCTCTCACGCGATGGTCTGTACAGCGAACCAAAGGAATAAGTATAAAACAAAATATTAGGAGTATGAAAAAACTAAGTCTTAGATTGACTGCCCTGGTTATTGCAGCGGCTGTACTTGCAGCGCTTGGCTGCACAGGTGAGGGCAAAGAGGCATTATACGAGCCTATTGATCCGCAGATCATACAGGATCAGGATGAAATGACCTGGGACGATTACAGTCCGATACCCGGAAGAAACTGGGCAGATCCCTCGCTCAAGCCTGAGCGTGAATTCCGGATGGCCCTGGTAGCAGTGGACTTCTCCGACCAGCCGTTTGTGATGACTCTCCCTAAAGGATCGGATCCCTTTGGTAATCCGCAATATGAACCGGTTGCCCGTGAGGAGATACCACGGTTCTATGCCGATTTCTGGTTGAAGCCCTCTGAGGTCAATCACGGTCAGACTATCAATGGGTACTGGATGGAACAATCGAGGGGCAGGTTCGGCATCACTCAGCTTGAACACTTCGGACCATACCGCATGCCGAAGCCTCTCTGGGCGTATGGTCTCAGTGAGTGGGGGCAGAATGAAGCCACACCTGACGGAAGCAAGGTGCGTTACCGGATGGAGCGCGATATTGACTCATTGTGGAGAACAGAGAAAGGGAATATAAAGGATAACTATGATGCTATCCTGAGGGTTTATGCCGGCTATGATGAAACCGGCGTATGGCAGGAGTTCGGGGAGATGAAGTTTAACAGCAGGGATGAAATACCTGCCGAGTGGGGCAATCCCAATCCTGACAAGCCGCGCTGGGCTCCCACGAGGTATGTTGAATGGACTTCCTGGAAGGCTGGCCAGATGCAGTGGGGACTCGCCTCAATAAGACAGGGGGAGAACTCGGGTACCATAACGCATGAACTTGGACATTATGCCTTCCGCATAGGTGACAACAACAACAATCCCTATGTTCAGCCTTACCGGCGGGCCGGATCAGGGCCCTGGGACATGATGGACCGTGGCTGTTTCAATGGCCCCGGAGGGCCTCACATGCGCTGGGTGGTGCCACCCGTCGCCGGCGCCAGCATGCCGGCCGGGCTGATGGTACGCAACAGACTGGTGAACGGATTCATCATTGAAGAGGACCTGTTAACAATAAGCAGAGATGATCTTGCTTCTTCGGCACCGGTCATTGCACGTATAACTGCACGTGCTGTTGAACCACTGCCCGGTGAGTATGCCGGAGTGATGGTACGCCTTGATGGCGCTGAACCGCATGACCGGACTCCGTTCGTTGATCCGGCAACAGACCCTTTGTCACCGGGTACACCCAGGTTCAATTACTATTCACTGGAGGTGGTACAGCGTATCGGTTATGACTCCTTCTGTCCTGACAATGGAGTTCTCCTGGCTCTTAACACCGATGGTGAGGGCAGGAACGGAGGCCCGAACCAGTTCAACTGCTTCAACTGGGTGATTGATGCTCACCCTGAAGATATTGATATGGTTGACTATGTCAAACCCAACGGTGAAAAGGTGATGCGCACAGTGGCTGATTACCGGCAGCTCAATGATGCGCTCTTCCATGCCGGCCTCAATTCAGGGAGTGAGTTTGAATATGTGGATGAACATAACCGGCTTCATTTCTATGTGCTTGACATTCACAGGAACGAGGAGGGTATTCTATCTTATACTGTCGGCGTCAGATCACTCGATTCCGGTACTGTCAGGGAAGCGGTGACCATCAGTGCTCCCAGACTGGCGGGTAAGATCAGCAGTGAAGGCACAGTGAAGTTCACTGTCGCCGGAGATGACCTGTGCCGACTGAAGGCGGAGGTTCAGGGCACTGGGTGGGAGGTAATGCTCTTTAATGAGCTTGCGGCCCCAACACCGGGAAACGACGTAACAGTTCCTGTGTTTGTAAAAAGCAGTCAAGGCTGCAGCAGGAAGGCAATCATCACACTTACGGCGATTTCTGAGAGCGACAACACACTGATCTCAAAGGCAGACATCAGGGTGAATAATTGATAAAATCTTAACTTTAACCTGAAGATAACCATCAGTTTACGGGGATAAAGGATGATTCAGAAGGATGCACGAATCGTCAAAGAAATATGCCATCGTCACAGGGTCCAGCCAGGGGCTCGGTCGGGCATTTGCTGAAGAGCTGGCAGCGAGAGGGCATGACCTGTTGCTGGCGGCTCTGCCTGATACAGGACTATCGCAGCTTTCGGCGGCTTCATGCCGGTACCCTTCAAAAGCATCTATACTGCAACCAAGGCATATATCTATCATTTTTCTCTTTCCGTCAGGGAAGAGTTGCGCAGCAGGGGGGTGAGTGTCAGCGTGGCTATGCCCGGGGGAATAGTAACGAATCATCAGGTCAGGGAGAGGCTCAACAAACTGGGGCCTTTTGTACGTATGAATTCCATGGAACCGGAGAAGGCTGCCGTGTATATCATTGACCGCATGCTTCGCGGGCGCAGCGTCATCATCCCCGGATGGACTATGAGGGTTGGATACTTTATCAGCTCCTGCCTCCCCTACAGGCTGCTTATGCTGTTGACAGGCAGGATGTTCCGAGGCATAAACTGATTCATGGCAGTTACTGAAAAAGCTTCGTTTTTCTTGTTACCTGCCAGGAAAAATTATACTCCTCGCGCTTCTTTTCCGGAACGTCGGTTGAATCAATAATTTTCCGGCCGTTTCCGCCGAAAACAACTTTGCCGTCACCCATGGTTACCAGGAGGTCTGGTGCAATCTTTTGTACCTCATCATCCTTGCTGATACCTGCATCTTCAGGCATGGGAATCCCCATATCCTTCAGGTAGGTCATTATTTCATACGTGGAGCTTCTGACTACTGGGTCGGGGACAGGATCCTCTACCGGACCTGCCTGAAAGCTGTCTTCTGATGATGTAGATTGCCTGTCATCCTTTGTCTCTCGGCCGGGTTGCGGGGGAGGTTGCCACCAGTTTTCGTGTTGTGTATCAATAGTTTCTTTCCATGTGAAATCCACCGGGAAACCGTCAATTTCGATCTTCAGCACCTTGCCCGTTTTCAGGTCGAAGCTGATATCCTGTCCGCCACGGTTGACTATTTCATTTATGTCATCCTTGTCAAATTTCCCGTCAGCATTTATGTCATATTTTCTCCAGGGTTCCAATACATGGGAGCAGGTTGAAGGGATGATATCATCTTCCGAAGGGCAAAAAGAAAGGGGAGTGGCTTTGATTGGGAAGAACAGAACCAGATAGAGTACTGTCAGAACCAGGCTCCCCTTTGGTAGTTTTATGCGGTACATGGATTTTACATGCTTGATATTGATAGCTTAGAAACCCGGTATCTCATTGAATGTGATGTCATCAGGTATGCGAAAGTATTTGCCGTCGACCTTGACATTGGTTTTGATGGAGGTGACCTCCTGGCGGGATACCATGTCTCCTATTTTCATCTCCATCATCATCATAAGCCCTTTCCAGATCAGCACCTTGCCCATATCACCCTTAAATACCGTACACTCTTTTCCCTGGAAGTTTTCCGTTCCGCTTTTTGTCATTCCCATCTGCTCATACATTCCGGCCATATATTCGAGTATATCTCCGCCGGATAATTCCATCATCTGTTTTACCATCGGGTTTTTTGATTTCATACCCTGGCTGGAATTCAGATCCCACATGTACTGATCTTCACCAAGGGTCAGAGACCACCCCTTGCTCTCCTCGCCCCGTTGAACGATTTCAGCATACACCGCGCTCTTCATCCCGTAGTCATCAAAGTACTGGGTTGATTTGCCGGTTTTGTCACCTGAGTATGAGTACTCTATGATCCCTGACTTTACACCAAGGGGTTTGCCCTTGCTGTCAGTATCAGGGATGTCTGTTTCTGAGACTTCTGTCTCAGCCTTGGTTTCTTTGGCAGCAGGGTTTTTTTTCTGTCCGCAGCCCGAAAGAATCAGCATAAAAACAGCTGTAAGAATCACGATTAATAAGCCTCTGGTTTTCATAGTATTGATTAATTAGGTCCAAAACTTTTCAAACTTGCTTCGCAGATTTTTTTCGATACCCGGCATAGCTCAAATAAATTTGGCTCTGCCCTCATACCTTCACAATTCGCTTCGCGCATTCGCTCGGCGCTCGGCAGAGCCTCAAGCAAGCTTGGCTCTGCCTCACTTCTTCACAATTCGCTTCGCGCATTTGCTCGGCGCTCGGCAGAGCCTCAAGCAAGCTTGGCTCTGCCTCACTTCTTCACAAT
>JAAZAP010000255.1 GCA_012514255.1 Bacteroidales bacterium
AATCCCTGTTCAGTTCTCCAGGTGATGAGATGAAGTGGGATCGTGGATTTTCCTTCAGGCACACCTCGAAGAGCATTCGCCCGTTGGAGCTTTTTTTACCGCTGACGAAAATTATTACATCATGTTGCTGTGCGAATTCTCTCAGCTTCGGCTCCCTTCCCGACACCTGCCTGCAGATTGTATTATGCACTTTCAGCGTGTTTCCGGGATGATCCTTTGACTGCTTCTCCAGGTTCAGCCTGATTATCTCAGCCACCACCTCATACTGAACCTTGCTTTTGGTGGTCTGTGAAAAGAGGAAGACAGGCCTGGTGTAATCAATCCTGTCAAGATCTCCCTTTCCGGTGACAAGGATGCCTCTGGATCCGGCAGCACCCATCAGTCCTATTACCTCGGCATGCCCCTCCTTGCCGAAGATAACTATCTGTCCCTTCTCTTCACGGGCAAGATCAGCCACCTTCTTTATCTTTTCCTGCATAGAGTGCACTATGGGGCAGGTGGCATCAATTATTGTAATGTTGTTTTCTGCGGCCTTAAGGTAGGTAGATGGCGGCTCGCCATGTGCCCTGATAAGCACTTTGCTATCGCGCAGCTTCTCAAACTCTTCATGTGTTATGGTCACCATGCCCAGTGCGGTGAGTCTGGCGACCTCCAGATCATTATGAACGATCTCCCCGAGGCAATAGACTGTCTCTCCCTCCCTCAGGGCTTTCTCAGCTATCATCACTGCGTTCTCCACCCCGAAGCAGAATCCCGATCCCTGTTCGACGTCAACCTTCATCTGTCCTCCTTTTGTAAAGCTCTCTGAACCAAGCCATTTGCTCTTCCGGTGTCATATCGCTGTTATCCAGTTCAACCGCATCATCCGCTTTTCGAAGCGGACTTGCCTCCCTTGATGAGTCTATCCGGTCACGCTCCGTAATATTTCTCATTACCACCCCGAAGTCGGCCGGCATTCCCTTGCTTACCAGTTCAAGGTAGCGTCTCTGCGCCCTGACCTCCGGACGTGCGGTCATGAATATCTTCAGTTCCGCATCAGGGAAGACCACGGTACCTATGTCACGGCCATCCATCACCACTCCTCCCCCTTTACCCATTGCCCGCTGAAGCTCAACGAGCCTGGCCCTGACGCCTGCTATGGTGCTGACGGGACTCACATTGTCAGACACCTCACGGTCACGTATCTCCCTTTCCACTTTCTCACCGTTGAGGTAGGTGGCTGAGAAGCCTGTCTCGCGGTCAGGTTTGAAGGTGATTTTTATTTCCGGCATCACCTCAAGGATCCGTTGTTCATCGGCCACACCCCCGGCAACCAGTCCGCGGCGCAGGGCGAAGAGGGTGACGGCCCTGTACATGGCGCCTGAGTCAATATAGACATAGCCCAGCTCCGTGGCTATCGCTTTCGCGAAGGTGCTCTTGCCGCATGATGAGTAACCGTCAACTGTAATTATTATCTTCTTTTTCCTTTTTTTCATTCTCTGTGTACAATAAAACGATATAAACTTCTTTAAGGTTCACTCAGTGGTGTTTCCAAAAATCTTCTCCGGTCTCAGCGTCAGGGTGAAGTGACTTGCTCCCCCTGCAGGATGGAAGGAGTCA
>JAAZAP010000256.1 GCA_012514255.1 Bacteroidales bacterium
GAGAAAATAGGCATATTTTTACATCAGAGTCACTGCAGTATTGTTCCCGAAAACACTGCACTCTTGTTCCCAAATTTACTGCACTTCATTTTCCCGAAATCACTGTATTTCTTTTTCCTGTTTACAGTTTGTTTCTTTACATAATCGCAGAGTATTTTGTAACGGGGCTTGAAGAACCTTCGAAATGTATCAGGATCCATGAATGGTCCGGTTTTCATTCCCAGGTCATCGCCGAAGCGGATCACGTCGACGATGTCACCCAGCGAGGTACACTTCTTTTCCAGCCCGGTCAGGTGCATTTCAACAAGCTTGTCAAGCATCTGAGACAGTTTCTCCGGCTCCACCAGCAGGTCAGTCAGGAGGTTATCCATCCTCCTGATGAAGAATCCCAGTTCCAGAAGTTTCACTCCTCCTGACATGACAAGGGCTTTGCCTGAAGATTCCTTCAGGCTGATCAGTCTTTCCCTCAGTTCCGCAGCATTCAGGTTGGAGGCGTGTGAATGAACCACCCAGCTTATTTTCTTCAGTGCAGCGTCCAGGTTGTCAAATGTCTCAGGGTATCCGTTCTCGTATGGGAAGTACATCTGATCGAAACATGTTGCTCCGGCGGGCATCTTTGACAGAACTGTCCCGTTAGTGTCGAATGTCTGCCATGAGCCGTCAGGCATCTTTACGGGACGATACCATTGAGGGAACTCAACCCGGTTGCCGTCAGCCAGTTCGACCTCGTACCAGTCACCGCTTTCTGCTGATATCCTGTTTATATCGAGGGCATCTACCCCGAACAGGTCAATGATCTCCATGTCAACATTAGCCAACTGCTGTACGACATCAAATATCCGTGTCGGCCGGTTAATTCCCAGGTGCTTTTTAAGGTTGTTGTATGCTATGGCAGAAATGCCGGTTACGGTTGAGGCGCCAAGGTCAACAGGTATCCTGTCAGGCTGCCTGTGATTAATTGTAGCAATGATTCTTTCGTGTGAGGTCATGATTTTCTGCCATTCATAATCAAATGTAAAGTTTATTTGGTGCGAAATCAAATCCGGCATCCGGCGGCTGGCTGTTCAGGAACCGGTTTAATTCCTGTGTCAGGGCGCCAGGTATTTTCAGGTGCAGGCTTATGCTGTAATTGTTTATGTCCATAATTTGACGAACTTGCATTCAAATAGTTTTTCTGCCCTGGCTTGCAGAAAAGGACATGATATCTGAGATGAACTTCAAGATCGATCATAAAAGTGCTTCTCCGCTCCATTTACAGGTTGAGAACCTGCTTCGTGAAATGATAAAGGATCCGGAATATGCAAAAGGTAAATTTCTGCCAAGGGAGGTTGATCTTGCAAAGGTCCTGGGGATTTCCAGAAATACGCTGAGACAGGCTACCAATAAGCTGGTTTATGAGGGATTGCTAATAAGGAAGAAGGGAGTCGGCACCAGTGTAGCCAGTAATGTCGTTCATACCAAGTTGAATAAATGGTTAAGCTTTACCCAGGAAATGAAAGCCCTGGGCATTGACGTAATCAACTACGAATTGATTGTTACGTGGATTGAGGCTGAAGAGGAGTATGCCGACTTCTTCAGGATACAGCCAAAAAAGACTATTCTGAAGCTCGAGCGTCTCAGGGGCGATTCCAAAGGCCCGTTCGTCTATTCAGTCTCCTTCTTCCATCCCAGGATCGGCCTCACGGGAAAAGAAGATTTCAACCAGCCATTATACGAGATCCTTGAAAAGAATTATGCCACAGTGGCAAAATTATCAAGGGAGGAGATCAGTGCCGTTGCCGCAGACGGGTCACTTGCGAGAAAGTTAAAACTTCATACCGGAGATCCTATACTCAAACGAAAGAGATACGTCTTTGATCCGGGTGGCAGGCCAATAGAATATAATGTGAGCTACTACCGTACTGACAGTTTTGTCTACAACGTTGAGAGCGAGAGAGAACTCTGAGGCACAAAAATAATTCCAGGCAATTCACAGCTTTTTTTGACATCAATGTTCTTTTTTTAAGTAATTTCTAGTAACTTTGATAAATATATATGTTCAGACATTTGAACATATTAAAATAAAATAACCCTTGATTAAAAACCTAACCCCTAAAAAATCATGAAAAAAAGAATTCTGCTCCTTTCTGCTATCGCCGTCACGGTGATAGGGTTTACTGTATTCCTTGTTTCGTGCAAGAAGGATATCGTCACCGAAATGACCATCGATAGGACAGCTACATCTCAACTCGATATTGGTGATGAAGCTATAGCTGTCATAACAATAAAGACTGATGGTGTGAAGTCTTTTAAATATTATAAACTCATTGACAATGTGAGAGATGCGGGAACTGAAGCAAAAGCAATGCTTGTCAGGAGTGAAGACACTTATACCTACAACTTCAGTTATGAGGTCCAGGAGTTCGATGACCTTCATACTCTGGGATTTGAGTTTGAGCTAACTGATGACGAGGACCTGGTAAAGACTGTTGGCCTGGTTGTCAATATCAACATTTCGCTCAAATCAATGTTTGTGAAATATGACTGGAAGGTTACTGCAAGCACCTGGCTGGGAACGGATGTTCTTACAGCGGCTGATGCAGCTATTGTCTACAGGTTCAACGAGGATGGTACTTATCAGGAAGATCTGGGCGCTGATTATGCTGATGACTTCCATCATTTCTGCTATTGGGTTTTCAAGGATACTCCAACTAAGGGTGATACTGTTGCAATCGTGCGACTGGTCAGAAGGTTGAAGCAGGGCGATACGGCTGTTGATGAATACTATGACTATAACATCACCACTCATAGTGAGACGGAGATGAAGATGTACTGGGATCTGGCAGTATGGGGACTGATGGATATAGAGAATACATTCAAATCACAGCCAAAAGGAGCTTTCGTTCCTTATGGAACAGCCGAGATGGAGGGAATTGTCAATGCCAATGCTTCACTTAGCTGCAGCAATATAGACCAGTCCTTACTGATAATACCATAATTATTATGTTTTCTTTCAGGTTCATGTTTGCCTGACGGGCAGTCTGCTGAATCGTCTGTCAGGCACCCATGAAATGTAGTCATTGCGACTATAAAGATCTATTCTCTTGCCGGAACAGGCAATGAATTTCTGTGAGTGCGTTATGTGCCTTCTGTTTATCAGTGAAACATTTTTGAAATGAAAAACTCTATACTGTTTTTAGCGTGCCTTTTATTTGTAAATACAGCTTTCTCCCAGGAGTTGATAATCCATGGAAAGGTTGTGGATGAGGACAAAGTGCCTATGCCCTCCGTCACTGTTGTCATTGACGGAACTACCACCGGCACTGTGACAGATGCTGAAGGTAAATTTACTCTTACTGCTGACAAAAGCACTGCCAGAACCATCACCTGCTCGTTTGTTGGGTATTCAAAGACCAGCGTCAACCTAGCAGATGGTGTCACGTACTATGAATTCACCATGGTCCCAGAAACGACTGAACTGGATGCCATTGTGGTGATAGGATACGGTACACAGAGGAAGGAAGATGTAACTGTTTCCATTTCATCGGTGAGGGCAAAGGAGATAGACTCTCCGGCCATCACCTCACTTGATCAGTCGCTACAGGGGCAGGCATCAGGTGTCGTCGTCAGCCAGTCATCCGGCAAACCTGGAGCACCTGTCTCCATCCGCATCAGGGGTACGACATCCATTAACGGTACTAATGAACCCTTGTATGTCATTGACGGCATCCCGATAATAACCGATCCGGCGGAACTGACCACCGGTACGATACAGGGCTCGGCAATCAATCCCCTGACAAGCATCAATCCGCAGGATATAGAGTCGATGCAGATATTAAAGGATGCCTCAGCAACAGCAATTTATGGAGCACGGGGCGCCAATGGAGTAATCCTGATAAACACCAAAAGGGGCAGGACAGGTGCGCTCCAGGTCAATCTAAACTTTTCATGGGGCCTCCAGCAGCTGGCGAAGGGAATAGATCTTCTTAATGCCAGGGAGCTGGCGGAACTGGGGAATGACGCTGTCACTGAAGCAAGGAAATATTATCCGGAAATTGCATATGGAAGCAACTTCGCTGTTCCAAGCCGGTTCGGAGAAGGAACCGATTGGCAGGGCGAGATATTCCGCATCGCTCCTCTTTCAAACAGCCAGATCTCCCTGCAGGGTGGCAGTGAGAATACGGTATATTTTCTCTCTGCAAACCTGGTGACCAACCAGGGTATTATTCATAATTCCGATTTCAATAAGGGTACAATCAGGGTGAACCTCGACACCGAGCTTTCAGAAAAAGTCAAAACCGGCATTAACCTGAACATGTCGCAATCTGTAAGTCATGGTGTAACCACTGGCGTCCCGAATGTGGCATCCAGTGTAACCGCGATGGCCCTGCTGTTCAATCCCGGACAGGAAGTCTACGACTCGACACAGGTGGGGGGCTATACCTATGAGAGCAATACCATTAACGCAATCCCCAACCCGGTTGCCGAAATGAATGAGACCGACATCGTGATCACCACTGACAGGATGATAGGTGATTTCTATATAGACTGGGATATCATCAAAAACCTGCAGTATAAATTCAAGATAGGTGTAGATGCCTTCTTCAATAAGGAACAGCAGTACATTCCAAGTTATATTAAACGAGGACAGGATAAAGGCAAAGGGTCGAACGTTGATATAAAGGGCTATACCTGGCTGATGGAAAATACACTGACCTGGAAGTTTGCCACTGACAAGCATCATTTCAACGTGCTTGCTGGTCAGACTGCCCAGAAATTTGTATCTGAAAAAGCAGAGATAGCTGTAGAGCGGTTTGAAGATGAAAGGCTTACTTACTATAACCTTGGTATGGGGCTTGACAAAACAATCTATTCCGGTTACAGCTCATGGGCCATGTTATCAGGGCTGGGAAGGATCATGTATGATTTTGACAGCAAATACTATCTGACTGTCTCGGGGCGGCTTGACGGATCATCAAAGTTCGGAATAGAAAACAAGTGGGGGTTCTTCCCGTCGGTTTCTGCTGCCTGGCGTATCTCGAAGGAAAGATTCTTCGCGGATATCGAATCCATTAATGATCTTAAACTAAGGCTCAGTGCCGGAAGTGTCGGGAACGAAGGTATCCCTTCCGGAGCCACATTAAGTCTCATGGGGACGCATCAGTATTTCTATGGTGAAGGGTCGGGCGCTGAAGTCATCGGGACATATGTCTATTCTCTTCAGAACAATGACCTGAAATGGGAAGTTACCCGGCAGTATGATGCAGGGATCGACCTCAGCCTTCTCAGATCAAGGATTGAGTTCACCACGGAGGCCTACCTGAAAAACACTTCTGACCTCCTGCTCTATCTGCCTGTGAACAGATCATCGGGATTTGAATATGTCTGGGCCAACGTTGGTGACCTTCAGAACAGGGGCATTGAATTCTCACTGAACTCTGTCAACTTCGAGGGTGATTTCAGGTGGAGCACCCGCCTGAACTTCTCTTTCAACAGGAATGAAGTGACGAACCTTGACAAGTCAGATAACATTTACGGGACTTCCGTCATGAATATACTCGACTGGACCATGATCAGTGAGGGTCAGCCGATAGGCGTGATCTACGGGTACAAGTCGGACGGCATTATTCAGCTTGATGAAGATCCGGCCGAAGTACCCTTCTTCCCGTCCAAGATAGCCAGGTGGGGTGACCGCAAGTACGTAGACAAAGTCCCTGACGGGAAGCTGACGGTTGATGATTACTACGAACTGGGCAATGCCAATCCCGATTTCTCATATGGTTTCAGGAATACATTCTCATACAAGAATTTCTCACTCGATATTTACATCCAGGGTGATTATGGAAATGAGATCGTCAACTTCAACAGGATCCAGCTTGAGAGCTTTGACGGGTTCCAGAACAACTCTGCCGTGGCACTTGAGAGGTGGACTGAGACAAACCCAACAAATGAATATCCGCGGGCCAATGCATCGTCTCATGGCATCATCATGTCCGACGTATGGGTTGAAGATGGCTCATATGCAAGGCTTAAACAGGTTATCTTCTCCTATAACCTGCCGAAGGATCTCCTGAGCAGGGTGAAGATAAGCAATATCCAGCTTTCACTCAGCGGGTACAATCTGTACACCCTTACAAAGTACTCCGGATATGATCCGGAGGTTTCGATATTTGGAGGGAGTGTCTTCGGCAAAGGAGCGGACTATGGGGCCTATCCGACTGCCAGATCAGTTCTGTTCAGCATCAATGCAACCTTCTAACCGCAAAACTTAAGAAAATGAAAAAAATCATCATATTTCTGACGGCCCTGTTGCTTGCGCTTGGCAGCTGCCAGGATTTCCTGGAACAAGACCTCCGTTCTGAACTGAACTATGACAATTACTTCATGTCAGAGAGGGATCTGACAAGCTTTGCCGACGGCATGTTCGGCGGGCTTATCACGTGGACCTGGACTGGTGGGGGGTTGTTTTTCAATAATTACTGGGTCTTGCAGGACCTGGCATCAGACAACTGCTATGAAACCGGTCCCTCGATCGATATGCTTGATCTGTCACAATTTACCTTTGATGTCAATAATGCCACTGTGTATTATGTCTGGGTTGGCTGCTATGAGGTAATAAATTCAACCAATGTCCTGCTTGAGGAATCAGAGAACATAAAAGATTATTCAAAGCCGGAGATAAAGAATCACCTTCAGGGTGAGGCCTATTTCCTTCGTGGTATGCTTTACTTTGACCTTGTCCGGTTGTTCGGCGATGTGCCGCTTCAACTTTTTTCCACAAAGACTGCTTCCGAGACCCAGATAGCCAGGACACCGGTAGCCCAGGTGTATGAAAGTGTAATTAGTGATCTTGAAAAAGCAGAACAGCTGCTTGCCGTGAATCCATTTCCCGACAGGGTGGCAGGAATTCCCACAAGCATGACCGCATCGGCATTGCTGGCAAAGGTGTATCTGACAAGGGGTGCGCTGAACAATAATGCAGCGGATTTTGCCTCGGCTAAAACCTGCCTTGAAAAGGTGCTTGGTCACTATACTCTTGAGCCCGAGTATGCTGATATCTTTAAGATCAGCAAGGCAAATTCGGGCGAGATACTGTGGGCCATCAATTTCAGCGGAACACTTGGTGAAGGATGGACAACTAACCAGTTTATTGTACGCCTCATGCCAACCACCATCTCAGACAATGGCACCCGTAACGGGCAGGGCTGGGAACGGCCGCTGGATATCCTTTATGACAGCTTCTCGGAAACTGATGAACGAAAAGCAGCCACCTTTATCACCGAGTTTGAGGGAGAGGCCTTTGACGGGCCTTTCATAAGGAAATATTGGGACCAGGAGGCTGAGGGAGGCAGGCAGAACGGAGAATCTGATGCCGACTATATCTATCTCCGTTATTCGGATGTGTTGCTGATGTATGCTGAGGTACTTAATGAGATTAACAATGGGCCTACCGTTGAAGCATATAACGCTATAAATGATATACGTGACAGGGCAGGGCTTGACGACCTTGCTGACGGAATGAGTTACCAGGCATTCAAGGATGCCGTGTTGCAGGAACGGCAATGGGAGTTCGTAATGGAGGGGCACAGGTGGTTTGACCTTGTCAGAATGGGAAAGCTTATGGATCGGGTTCAGCTGGCAAAGCCCACCGCCAATATCCAGGCTCACCACATACTTTTCCCTATACCTCAGAAAGAAAGGTACCTCAATCGTAACCTGACCCAGAATGAAGGATACAATTAGCCAGAACGAAATATATCAGCCAAATTTCAATAAAGTACCTGTACTTCGTGTTTCGGAATTCAACGACGGTTATTTAAGAGGTTGGGAGAATATCTTCAGGGCAATATCCGGGAGGATGAAAATTGATCCCGGACAGAAAACAGTCATAACAGTTGATTGTAACCTCGGAATTTATTATGACGAGTTACTCCGGGTATTCTCCCAAAAACTTAATCCTGACCTGGTCATTACCAGTAACGACTATTTCATGTCCCCGGATGAAATCCAGAGGATCACATGGCCTGATGTGACTGATGACAGGATATTCGGGTATCTTACACGGTTAAATTTCTCAGATCTTACGGACAAAAACAAAGCAGGCCTCTGTCGTGATAAAATAAGGGATATAACTGATGGGGTGGTGCTTGTCTTTGGCTACGGAGCTTCTTTAATTGCTGAGATGCCGACAGTTCTTGTCTATGCCGATATGCCACGCTGGGAGACAGAGCTGCGGATGAGGGCTGGTACCGTTGAGAATCTCGGCCTCAGGAACAGCCAGGAGCTGGCAGAGACAAAGTACAAGAGAGCGTTTTTTGTTGACTGGAGGGTGTGTGACAGGCACAAGAAAAAGCTTATGGCCAGGTGGGATTTCATTCTTGACACAACATTGATGAATGATCCAGGGATGATAACAGCCTCTGCCTTCAGCCGGTCACTTCGAAAGGCCCTGACCACCCCTTTCAGCATTGTCCCCACCTTTGATCACGGTATATGGGGCGGGCAATGGATGAAAAAGATGTTAGGCATTGATCCTGAGCCTGAAAACTATTCGTGGTGCTTTAATTGTATCCCGGAAGAGCAGAGCCTGATGCTTGACTTTGGAGAAGGACACTTCGAGATGCCTTCTGTCAACCTTGTATTTGCGTATCCGGCAGAGCTGCTGGGAGAAGCTGTATATGGAAGGTTCGGTGATGAATTCCCGATCAGGTTTGATTACCTCGATACCATGGATGGCGGCAACCTCAGCCTGCAGGTGCATCCGGTCACGGAATACATCCAGGAGAAGTTTGGGGTTCATTATACCCAGGACGAAAGCTACTACATAATGGATACCGGTGAGAATCCTTCCGTTTATCTTGGATTGAAAGAGGGTATCAATCCCCGTGAGATGATTGACGACCTTAACAAAGCCCAGGATGACGCCGTTGTGTTTGATGATGTAAAATACATCAACAGGTGGCCCGCTAAGAAGCATGATCACTTCCTTATTCCCGGAGGTACCATCCATGCTTCTGGTAAGAACTGCCTGGTACTGGAGATCAGCGCCACAACCTATATTTTCACCTTTAAGCTTTGGGACTGGGGGCGCCTTGATATTGACGGCAGACCACGGCCGATAAACATCGATCATGGCAGGAATGTGATTCAGTGGAACAGAACGACTGACTGGGTAAGACAAAACCTGATAAACCGCGTCACGAAGATCTCTGAGGGAGACGGGTGGACTGAGGAGTTCACCGGCCTGCACGAAAGAGAGTTCATCGAAACGAGAAGACACTGGTTCTCAAAGAAGGTAAATCATAACACCCACGGGGGCGTGAATGTACTGAACCTTGTTGAGGGTCGCGAGATCATTGTTGAAAGTCCTGATGACTCATTTGAGCCCTTCATCATTCATTATGCCGAGACTTTCATTGTCCCGGCAAGCGTCGGTACCTACACTATCCGACCTTATGGCGAATCTGAAGGGAAGCTGTGTGCAACCATTAAAGCATATGTAAGAACTTAATAAGGGTTGATAATGAAAAAATCAATTTTTCTCCTGGTGCTACCGGCACTGATATTCCTGGCCGGCTGCAAAAATGATAAGCCTGATAATGATCTGGCAGCCGATGCCATACCATCACTTGAGGAGCTGTCAGGCGTCTGGGTTTCTAAGGATACGGTTGAAATGGAACCGTCAATAAGGAATTTCCATGGACAGGCTTTGCTGAACAGGGATATGACATCAATCAGCTGGTTTGTCTCCGCACCTTTCTCCGGAGGGTATCATACCGGGACACTGAGGATTAACGGGAAAACACCAAAAGTCAGCACCTGGCGGTGGCAGCCTTACCAGGCGTTGCGGAAGGGCAGCTCTGATAACCTGGAGATACTGAGCTCCACAAGGATGTTATTCGAAAAGGATGCAGTCATGTGGGAGGTGGATATCACCAACAGGGATACGGTCTCCACGGAGGTCAGTATTGAACTTGACCTTATCGGATTTATCTCCAAATACGGCGGGGACTGGCAGTGGTGGTACCCCTATCCAAGCATGTCAGGCACGGTCACCAACCGCAATGAAGAGGTTGAGAACATAAGGGAGCACCTCGGCGAACAGGTATTCGAAAAAGAAGGCATGGCTTGGGAACTTGTCAACGGCAAGCCTGCACTGCAGAAGGTTATGATGAGGTGGCCCAGCGATGCAGAAATTATGAACTCTAAAAAATTCAATTCATCTGTAGATAACAATGCAGTCTATATTTATGATACGGAATCGGAGGCAATCACCTCTTTTTCCGTTGTCACCGTCCCGGACAGACTGGATGCCCGGAATTGTGGCGGAACAGCCTCATGGCAATACAAAATGCAACCGGGTGAAACCAGGACCATCAGGTATCTCATGTCTTACGGAGACAATCTGGAAACAATAAGACAGAACGTCACCGACTGGTCTGCCGGTTTTGATACCCTGTTCAGTGGAATTAAAGATAGCTGGGAAGAGAAATGGAATGAAATATTCAGGCCTGGCAATTCACTCATCTCAGGATGCTTCCCCATCCTGGAGACTGATGATACTGTTGCACGAAAGGTTTATTATACAAGCCCGCTGACCATGCTTTACCTGATAAACACCAATCTCCCGCAGCACAGCAAGGTGTTTCTTACAGGCGGGCCGCGCTGGGGCGCATCAATCACTTTCTTCTGGGACATCACGCTGTGGTCAACTTTATGGGCCGTTGTTGATCCGGTAATGATGAAGGAACATATATCTTCATGGATACTGATCGACCCGAGCAAGTATTACGGCAAGGACAATTTCGGAGGCAAAGGTGTCGGGAATGGCTACTCTGCCAATTACTGGGCGCTTTTTCAGCTTATCCGCGATTATATTTCTGTTTCGGGTGATTATGACTTTCTCGATGAGACCGTCGGTGAAAAAACAGTCCTGCAGCATCTTGATGATTACGCAATTAACTGGAAGAAGATATCCCTTTACGGTTCAGAAGGGTGCACCGATGATATTTACAGGCTGGCCGATTTCGGCGACGATGAATGGAACCTGCTCGAGTGTGTCCCCACCTATAAACATATCGTGCCCTCTTTCAATATCGGCTATGCGTGGATGATGCGTGAGACGGCCAAGCTACATCAGCATCGCGGTGAACACGAGAAGGCTGATTCACTGAACACCATGGCTTCGGACATGATCGGGCGCATTCTTCAGCTTTATGCCGGAGACGGAGTATGGAACAGTCTTTATCCCGGAAACAAAATGATTGAGGTCCGTCACTGTCTTGATTTTGCCTTCTTCGGCAAGTATATCCCTGATGACATTCCTGCAGATATCAAGAGTGAGATGCTGCGCTTCCTGGATGAAGAGCTGATGACTGATCACTGGATGAGGGCTCAGTCGCTCAAGGATCTTGCAGCCGACAAGTCTGACCGTGCAGACCATGGTCCCTTCGGGGCCTTTGACGGCTGGCCGGTTGATATCATGGATGCGCTCACACAGATGGGCTTCCCGCAACAGGCACTTGATTTCTACCATGCGGTTGAACCCGTCACCTATGAAGGGATATGGGCTCAGGCCCATGAGTTGTGGGGAGAGAATAAAACGAACAAAAAGGCATTGGTAAGGATACCTGAGCGCGACTGGTGCAACAGGGAATCATCTTCTGGTACAGCGTTCGCCCAGACCATGCTCAAGGACTTCTTCGGATTCTACCCGGATCCTGATGGTACGGCTATTAAAGCCAGGCAGGGCTTTCAGTTCGACGGGAGAATGCATCACGTGTATTACAGAGATGAATACTATACCATTGTATACAAATCGGGCAAGCCGGTCATGATAAAAGAAAAGCTGTTGAAGTGATTCCGGAAGCCGGCATGAACCCTCCATGGCATGCATAATGAACATCAGATCTGTTGTCATATCGAAATCCTGTCTCTCAGTCATGTTATTGTGCACGGGGATGATGCCTTGCACCATATACGCACAGAACGTGGTATGGGAGGCGCAGGATCACTTCAATAAGTTCAATAACGTTGAGGGAGGCTGGCTTGCTTCCGATGCAACAATTTCGCTTCCTCTTCCTGACAATAAAACTCTCTGGTTGTTCGGCGACAGCTTTATCGGAGAAAAAAACGGGGAGTTCGGTATCAATCCGCTGAAATCAAAATTCATAAATAACTCCGCAATCATTGAGACCACGGAGGGACTAACGACACTGTACGAGGGCACCCTTGCAAATCCTTCATCATTCATCCCCGGGGAGGGGTCCGATTACTTCTGGCCCGAACATGCCGTCATCGAGAATGACACGGTAAAAGTCTTTTCCGTCAGGATAAAGAATGTGGATTACGGTACACCAGGATTTAACTTCCAAGTCGGAACGACATATAAGGCTTCGTACAAGTATCCGGGATTTGAGCATATCTCGACCACGAAATTCCACTCCGTGACCGACTCTACATTCCGTTTCGGGGCCTGCGTCGTGAGGAGCGATCAGCATACCTATATCTTCGGAGTGAGAGATACTACCATAGGTGTCTTCAAATACCCTTTGCCATACCTCGCCCGCGTATCACAAACCATTGAAGAACCGTGGGAGTTTTTTGCGGGGGCCGATACATGGTCCCATGACCTGGCTGACGCAGTGCCAGTGGGCGACCGTGCGATGAGCGAATCATTCTATGTTTACGAAAAGAACGGCAAGTTTTACCTGATGATGCATGAGATATGGCTGGTGGGTGAGCTGTGGATCCTTGAGGCGGATAAGATCACCGGACCATGGAATACCAAATCCTCCGGAGGCACCGAGAACAGGTTCGCGGTTATCAGGAAACCAAGTACAAATATTACTTATAATCTCTTTGCCCACCCCCACTTCCAAAGTGAAGGGAAGATTCTCATTTCATTCAATGTGAATACTACCAACTTCAACTCAATATACACCGATACCCGTAATTACAGGGGCCGTTTCTTCTGGCTGGACATTGAGGGTGCGGTTACCGCTTCCATACCTGATACCATAAAGCTGTTCAGCACCCCGGTCGGTATCGGACCCGAACTATCCGGAAATGAACAGGGCAGGATCTCTTATCAGCCTGCAAGCAGAAGCCTTCATATACATGATGTGCAGGCTTCATACCTGGTAAGCATTTACGGCCTTGACGGCAGACTCTACATGTCACTCAGGATTGAAGACGACACGGAGATAGACTGCAGCCACCTCCCGCACACTATTATGATCATAAGTCTGAGGGGAGACAATAGTATAGAGACGAAAAAGGTACTTCTGAGATAGCATGATCGCTTTATGTGGTTTGCATTGTAACCGCGATAAACATCTTGTGTCTGTGATATTAATAAAAGATACATATAAATCATTGCTCATGAGAAAGCATATCCTCCTCCTTATATTTTCCGGGCTGTGTACAGGAATGTGGGCACAGAATGAGTTAAAGGACCCGGCCGATTATGTTGATCCCCTGATGGGAACATCTGTACCGCAGTGGACACTGTTCCCCGGAGCCACAACCCCGTCAGGGATGGTGAAAATCAGTCCTGATAACCAGGGTAGCGGATGGAAGGCAGGATATGATTATGGAGCGGAGAATATAGCGGGCTTCAGTCATATTCATTCAAGGACCATGGGAGGCCTTCTCATCATGCCTGTCACGGGGGTGCTGAAAACTACCCCCGGAAATCCGAAGTATCCGGGTTCCGGCTACCGTTCGCGCTTTAGCCACGGTAATGAGTCCGCACTGCCCGGCTATTATTCGGTTTTCCTCGATGATTATAGAATAAAGGCAGAGCTTACATCCACAACCAGGACAGCTTTTCAGAGGTACACATTTCCGGAGACGGATACAGCAAGGATACTGATCGATCTGAAAATTCCGACAGACAATGGTTACGAAATACTTGAAGCCTGTGTCAGAAAGATCAGCAGCACGGAAATAGAAGGTTTCTCAACGCAGCAAAGCCTGCTGGGCGCTGAAGCCAACAGGTACACCCTTAACTTTGTGATACGCTTCAGCAAGCCTTTTGAGACGTTCAACGGATGGATCGGCGAAGAAGTGATTCACAACACGGGGGAGCTCCGCCTGTTGTACGAAGATGAAGATACCGGTGTCTTTCTGAACTTCACAACCGGGGAAGGAGAAGAAATACTTGTTCAGTCAGCAATATCACTCGTGAGTATTGATCAGGCCAGGATAAACCTGGAGACGGAGCTGAAACCATTTGGGTGGGACTTCAACAGGGTAAGGGAAAAGAGCCTGGAGGATTGGAATAGTCTTCTCGGGAGTATAAGAGTTGAGGGTGGGAACGATGCCGATCTTAAAATGTTCTATACCGGCATGTACCGTGCTTTTGCAGGGCAGACCACCTGGAGCGATGTGAACGGCAAATATGTCGACATGTATGAGAAAGTGCAGCTCCTTAGCGACCCGGCTTACCCTGTATACGGATGCGATCCTGCAGGGCCGGGCACTATTGCCCTGTTTCAGCTCAGGAATCTGTGCCAGCCTGACCTGGCAAATAAATGCGTCAGGTCTTTACTTGAGTTATATGCAAAAGGAGGATGGATCGCCGAGGCTGCGGAAGGAATTGAGTATTCCGGCACAATGGCTTCGTCATACGGCATCCCGATGATGGCCAGTGCTTACCAGCAGGGTATTCGCGATTTCGATACAACCTGTATGTACAAGGCTATAGTGCATGACCGGACAGTGCCCGGGGTGCCTCATGCAGGAGGAGGGTTTGCTGGAGCAATCTTTCTTGATGGTTATATTAAGTCAGGCCATGTGAGCGGAACGACAGACTCGGCTGCAACCACCTTCGGATATGCCTACAGCGACTGGGCTGCAGCACAGATGGTAAAAAAATCAGGTAATGTATCTGACTTCAAGACATTCACGAAAAGAGCATTCAGCTATCAGAATGTGACTGATCGGGGCAACAGCTTTTTATCCAAGTTTGTCCCGCATGATGTAAGCGGAATGTTCATACCCTCCGGTTGGGAGGAATTGATCGGCATGCTGGAAAAAAGCATTGAAGGATCTATCAGTTCACGGGAATCCGGTAAGTCAGACCCCGGTCTGATAAAGACAGCCCGCTATTCGGGTGGATACAGTACTGAACAGTCACCTCTGCAGGTTGCCTGGCTCTTTAACTATACAGGCACACCATGGCTGACACAAAAATGGACACGTGAAGTGATGGCTGAATACTTATCCGGAAACGCAGCCAGCATCACCCCGGGCCTTGATCCAGCACAGGCAGGGGCATTGTACGTAATGAGCGCCATCGGGCTTTTTCAGACCGATGGCGGTACCTCATCAGAGCCATTTTTTGAGATTGGCAGTCCCATTTTTGAGAAGATCACAATCAATCTTGACAAAAAGTACTATCCGGGAGGAAGGTTCATCATTATTGCAAGCAACACCTCTGATGCAAACATTTACATCAGGCGAGCCACCCTGAACGGTGCTGATCTCAGCAGACCATGGTTCAGCCAACCGGAACTGGCTGACGGCGGGATCATTGAGCTGGATATGCGATCAAGGCCGAACCATAAGTGGGGCAGCAATGCTGATGATGCGCCGCCATCGATGAGCACCCGGCTGACCCGGGAAGAGACCGATGCTATCATGAAGTATGATAAGTATGCCGAAGACCTTGCAGCATGGAACCAGGCCCTCAGGGCTTATTACTACCATAAGAAAGAGCACTTTGAGACCTTGCCAGACACGGAAGATGAGATAATCTTTCTTGGCAACAGTATTACCGATAACAGCGAATGGTGGGAGCTCTTCGGTGACCCTCACATCAAGAACAGGGGTATTGGCGGGGATGATACTGACGGAATTCTTGAGCGTCTTGATGAAGTCACAGGATCCAATCCGTCGAAGATCTTTATTATGATCGGTACAAATGACCTGTCTAACGGTAAAAGCGTTGAATATATAGCTGATAATTACAGGAAGATTATTGAGCGTATCCGGCAATCTACTCCGGGTACAAGGATCTATATCCAGAGTGTCCTTCCTACAGATGATGCGGTACATTACACGCGCCGCAACACTGATATTATAAGGATCAATGACCTCCTGAAGCAGATCGCTGCGGAGAACGGGCTGGCATATATTGATCTGTTCGACATCTTCAAACTGGGGAACAATAAGTTAAATCCAGCCTACAGTATTGACGGACTGCACCTTAACGGCAAAGGATATCTGGTCTGGAAGAATGCGATCATAAAGTACGTTGAGGAGTAACTCTGTTGAAACACATCTTTAGGACATTGATATGAAAAGCAAAATCCTTATTGCAGCATCGGTTGCACTGATCGTGGTTTGTTGCAGCCCGAAATCAGGTGATAATGCCCCCCGCTACCGTATTGAGCCCCTGAAGCCGCTGACCTTCACCAGTGAACCTGCAACGCAATGGACTGCGCTGATGGAGCGGACTTCCGGCTGGTTCGGTGCAGACGGCATTTTCTCTATTCCTCTTGACGGCATTGAAGATCAGGAGAACGAAGACAAGAAGACGCTTTTCATCTTCAGTGATACATATATAGGCGAGGTGAAAGACAATGTGCCGGTTCCGGGTAACATAATGGTCAACAACACAACAGCCTGGATGTCAGGGATCATACCGGAGAAACAGGCAATCGTTTTTGAATACAACAAAAACAAGGAAGGAGATCCGGTCTCGTATTTCAGCCCTGACAACAAAAACAGCATTGAGGGAGAGTACTTCTGGCTTGGAGACGGATTTATCAATCAGGCCCAAAAGAATTCTCTTTACATCTTCGCCTATCATGTGCACAAGACTGGTCCCAACGTTTTTGATTTTGAAGCCACCAATGTCGCTCTCCTGAAAATAAAGAATCCGACTCCCGAGGGAATGGCAGTTTATGAGCAGATATCCACCGGTCTGGGCTTTGTGCATCCTGAGCTCGGAAGGATATACTTTGGCAGCGCGATCTTTGTGAACACAAGAAAGGCAGGGGCTCCCAGCCCCGATGGATATGTTTATATCTACGGGATAGCAGAGGGTAAGAAGTCCCTTCTGGCCGCCCGGACAAAACCGGCTGACTTCGAAGACACAGACAGCTGGACTTTCTGGAACGGAAAAGAGTGGGTCACCGGAAAAGAGAACGTCGCACCCATTACTGAATCAGTTTCGAATGAGCTTAGTGTGACACCCACCGGTGACGGCAGGTACCTGCTGACTTTTACGGTCATGGGGATATCGGATAAGATAGGTATCCGTGTCGGCACCAGCCCCGTCGGGCCTTTCGGAGATATCAATGAGGTCTATACCTGTCCCGAGTATGCTGAGAAAGAACTGCTGCCATACAACGCCAAGGCACATTATCATCTTTCAAAACCCGGTGAACTCCTGATTAGCTACAATACCATAACTTTCAATTTCTGGGAAGATATTCAGAGAGATGCAACCATTTATCACCCGCGGTTCATTAAGGTCATGTATAAATAGACAGTAAAGACTTAAAAGCGTTAATTGTAATTCCAAACATTCATCCGATGAAAAAACGCAGGTACATTTCAGGCAGGTCACTCATTTTTATTGTGTTGTATGGACTTCTGATATGCCAGGCCTGCAGGACCGGCACCAGGCCGAAGGCAGAGACTGTCACGGTGGATGATCAGTTCAGGTCAGTATTCTATTCTGATTCAGGAGGAATTACCGGTGCCGACGGACTTTTTTCCTTCACGTTGCCAGATGGTTCCTCACTTTTCCTGCTGGGTGATTGTTTCCTGGGAGTGATAAAAGACGGTGCACGTGATCTCACGACTCCCATGCTGCGTAACGCCTTCAATCTTATTAATAAGGATGAGATTGGCACAAGAGCAATTTTCAGGGGGACGATTGATGCTCCGCAGACGCTAATGGAACCCGTAAATGAGCCGGGCGATTCCACATACCGATGGTACTGGCCGGGCCACGGCTTCGTGAGAAATGACACAATTTATGTATTTGCCCTCAGCCTGGTGAATGACACTTCCGTGGTAATAAATATCGGGCTTCCCGATGGAGCAGATGACAAGACAACTGATATGGCTGAGACAATATTCTCATTCAGGATATCTAACATTGACCTGTTATCGTTCAGTTATCCTGATTTCAGGCTTCTTGAGACGCACAGGGTGGAGATTGATTACCCGGTCAATCAGATCGATTTCGGCAACTGCGTCATGATCGATGAAGGGTACGTTTATATTTACGGAACGAAGAACCTTCCTGGCAAAGCTGAAATCTATGCGGCACGTGTACCGTTTGACAGCAGGGTCCTTTACCGGGACTGGGAGTACTCCACGGGTGATGGTTGGGAGAAGGATATCAGCAGGTCAGTGTCCCTAGATATTAACATTTCGGTCTCTGAGCAATTCAGCATCTTCAGGTACGGGGAAAAATATATCCTCCTTACTCAGGAAAGGGCAGGCTCTGATATCTATACCTATATTTCTGATTATCCTGACAGGGACTTTCATAACAGGAAGTTCATTTATCATACACCCGAGCCTGAGGCTGACACAAACAAACGGGTCTTTACATACAACGCCCTTGCTCACAGGCAGTACATTGTAAACAACAGGTTACTGGTGACATACTGCGTGAATTCCTTAAACCCATGGGATATCTTTGAAGATGTGGAAAAATACCGGGCACGCTTCATCAGGGTGCCAATGAAGCTGATATTAAGAGAGGAAGCCATGAAATAGAGCTGCAAATCACCACGGCTGCAGAAGTACAGAAATATTTTCCGGATGATGGAAGTACTGTCGGTTATAATGAGTACAAGGAGTGTTTGAAAGGTATGACCGAGCCCATTGCTGATCATATGGGAGCAATTATATCAATGGAACACAAGGATAGCTTGATGATAACAACAATAACAAAGAAATAATTAAATCCCTGAGCAGAATGGTGATGAAGCGGATACAGATGCAGACACTCAGTACTCTTCGGGAGGCCCGGTAACAGATGTTGATGGCAATGTACCCGACGGTCCAAATCGGAGATCAGGTCTGGATAGCATGTACCGTATTCTTCTGAATAGACAGCACTGATAGACTTCCTGGGAGGGGAAAAAGCGGCTTATACTATACTTTCGTAAACTGCCGCCGACACATACGGATTCAATGCGACTCCCGCAGGAGCATTATGCGGGTGGGGATTTATTCCCGGCTCATGAGTCTATTGGTCAGCAACAGCAGGCGGAGAAAATGGTGCCAGGGTCCCCTATGCAGTTCTGGTCTCATTTTGGGTCGACAGAATAATAGTTTCATCGGAGCCTCAATCCTCTGGTTTTGGTGTTCGTTGCCTGAAAGACAAGTAGACTGGAGGTAAATTGCCGGGGTAAAAAAAACTTTCGGGGACAAAGAGACACAACTTTGGGACGATTAGCAAAACGTCCCTCGCCGCGGTGACAGAACTTTGTCATGAAATACAGACGAAGCATTTCGGATCAAATATAATTTTTCAGACAATTAAAACTCCCGACGATGAAAAAAACAGTGATCTTAATTACCGCCTTTCTTGTAATGTTGCCCGGCCTTATTGTAAAGGCGCAGGTAACCACTGACAAGGCCAAATCTGACGAAACAGAACTGCTTGCACAAAAGATTGTCAACCAATGCGCCAACATAAAAGAAGGCGAATTCGTCCTTATTGAGGGCGGAGTACGTGAACTGGAACTGCTTGAAGACATCACCATCAATGTGGCAAAGAAGGGGGCACACCCTCTTTTGTTAATCGGCAGCGACAGAATGACCAGGAATTACTATACTGAAGTGCCTGAAATTTATGACTCAATGCCTCCGGAACTTGCCTTAAAGATTTATGGTTTCATTGATGCATCCATAGGCATTGCATACAATGAAGATCCGGATCTGCTTGCAGATATACCTGCCAAACGCTTTGCGGTGATAAACCAGGCAGCCGCACCGGCAACTGACCTGTTTGTCAGCCGAAAAATAAAGCAGGTAGGTATCGGCAACGGCCTTTACCCAACGGAGGCCAGGGCAAAACAATTCGGAATAACATTCAAGGAACTGTCAGACATTTTCTGGAAAGGAATGAATGTTGATTACAAGGTGCTGGAGGCCACAGGAAATGAGATGAAGAAAGTATTTGAAGCCGGCAATGAAGTTCATATTACCAATCCCAATGGGACCGACTTTAAAGTAAATATTTCGGGCAGGAAGATCATCGTTCTTGACGGAATAATGTCAGACGAGGACCTCAAAGAGGGTTTTACCGGCGCACAGGTTTATCTTCCTGCCGGGGAGGTTGTCCTGACGCCTGTCCCCGGTACCGCTGAGGGGAAAATAGTTGTTGCCTCTGACTTCGGATCAGGAGTTGAGGCGAAGGATATTATTCTCGTCTTTCAGAAAGGGAAGATAGTCTCTATGACAGCGAAGTCAGGGATTGAACGACTTAAGGAACTATATGATGCATTTGCCGAAGGAAAAGATGAATTTTCTTTCATTGATATCGGGACTAATCCAAATGTGACCATCATACCCGGCAGCAAGCTTGCTTGCTGGATGCCTGCCGGGATGATTACAATTGGAATCGGAAATAACCTCTTTGCAGGCGGGGAAAACAAGTCCACCTTTGGATATAATTTTCATATTCCCGGCAGCACCCTGACCGTTGACGGCAAGGTGCTGGTGGATGGTGGCACTCTCGTACCAGTAACAAAATGAGCTCGGTATAACTTAATAATTAAAATATTAAGCCATTGAAAACCAAGATCTTTATACAGATTATTGCGGTCATTTTGTTCGTGGCTCTCCTGCCGGGAAATGCCCAGGAACTTCTGACCGACGGTGGTTTTGATACCACAACTGAAATCCCACTTGTCACGGGTGACCCATCACCCGATAACGCCTGGTACCTGTATCAGTCGCCTTACGTGACTGCTTCAGCGTACATTGAGAGCGGAATCTGCGTCTACAATATCCCAGCAGACGGATACCCGGGTGACTACACGGGGGACATCCAGCTGATACAGTCAGGATTCATCCTGCAGCAAAATCATATGTATCGTCTTTCCTATGATGTCAGGGCTGATGCTGAGCGCGACTACGGTTTGTTTCTTGGAGAGGCGGGAGGAAACTGGAACAGTCTCATCGGGTATGACAAGTATGACCAACATGCCACAACAGAGTGGCAGACGGTTGTTATCGACTTCAAAACGCCACTGATTTTCCCGTATCATAAACTCATCTTTGAGCTTGGTGCCTTTGCCGTAACCACCTACTTTGACAACATATCACTGACAGATCTTGGTCCATACACACCTTCAATCGGTATCCTCGGGACTTCACTGAGCGGCTGGGACACTGATGTTGATATGCAGACAGCCGATGGAATTCATTATACTCTACAGCAATACCTTGCTGCCGGAATGGTGAAATTCAGACAGGATGATACCTGGCTTGTCAACTGGGGAGGAACTGAATTCCCATCAGGCACGGGTTCAAGTTACGGACCCAACATTATGGTAACCAACCCGGGAACCTATGATATCACTTTTAACAGGGAAACTGCAGAGTATTCATTCACCTGTATTGACAACTGCTCTGCCTTCGTGGGCATTGCCGGGATGGTGGTGGGATGACATTGATATGACAACCACCGACGGAATCACATATACCCTTACCGGTTATCCATTCAACCAGGGGGAAGTTAAATTCAGGATGGATAATGGATGGGAAATAAATTGGGGGAATTATGAATTCCCTGCAGGCTACGGTTACCAGGACGGGCCCAACATCCCGGTTCCAGCGGGGACCTATACTGTAACATTTAACAGGTTGACAGGAGAATATGCTTTCACGGCAACATCATGCCCGGTTCC
The DNA here is from genome assembly GCA_012514255.1 of Bacteroidales bacterium. The sequence continues at coordinate 21,873 of JAAZAP010000256.1, forward strand.
GGGGATAATATGTCCTTCCTCCATCTATGCATCAACTGATCCGGGCCTTTGCGGAGCCTATATCTATTACCCCGACGTAATACCTGCTCCGAATTGCGGCGGTGAGGGCGTAACGGTGACCCAGACCGAGGGCCAGCCCTCCGGTTCCTTCTTCCCGACGGGAACGACGACAAATACATTTGTCCTGACAAATGCTGAAGGCGCTACGGCAACATGCAGTTTTGACGTATATGTCTGGGACGGTGAAGCACCGGTTGTGTCAGGCCTGAAGGAGAACTATGATCCATTATGGCCGCCTGACCACAAGATGGTACAGGTTCCGCTGGAATACTCAGTCCTCGACAATTGCGGCAGCACCGAATGTCAGCTTTATGTTTACAGTAACGAGCCGGACGACGGAACAGGAGACGGAGACACGGCTCCTGACTGGGAAATCATTGACGCACATACTGTCATGCTGAGGGCCGAAAGATCCGGCACCGGAAACGGAAGGGAATATCATATTATCATCGAATGCCGTGACATGTCATGGAATTATTCATACAATGAGATCATTGTCATGGTCCCGCATGACATGAACGGGATAGCGCCTTTCATGACCTATATCTGGCCAAACCCGACTGAATATGACTTTTACCTGCAGGTGGAATCAGATTCTGATAATCCCATACAGGTATCGGTTACCAATGCAACAGGAAGGGTGCTCTCAAAATACCTGATAAGTAATAACGAGACTATCAGTTTTGGCAGTAACCTGATGCCGGGAACCTATTTCGTAAACGTGAAACAGGGCAGTTACTCTGAAACAATCATGGTGTTCAAGCAGTGATTGTTGCTTTGATATTTTGCCTGTTCAGTTAGTCGTGAGGATAAGATCCTGCAAATCGGATGTTTGCAGGATCTTTTCATTCAGCGCCATGATTCCTCCTGGAGCACCCTGAGGTTTTCCCGGAAGACTCCGCAAATCTCATTGTGTCTTTTGGCCGATTCCAGAGCTATTTTATCAATTCTTTCCTGCCCCTCTGAAGGGGACCAGCCTGACTCGTAAAAGTCGAACAATCCGGACAGAGTTTCTGCGAGGAAAAGATTTCCCTGAGCAAGAGTCTCCAGGTAAACAGATTTTTGTCTCTCTACAATTTCATTTAGTTTTCCGAAATGATCCCAGACTGCAAGGTAATTCCTCACCCATTTTGCAAGATTCACGGCGCCTTCGCGGCCCCATAGCCACTCAGCAAAGCAATCTGAAACTGCCTCCCAGCAGGCGTTAAGGGCCAGGGTCCGGAAATTATAATCGAATTTCCCGGGCCGGCCAAGGAGCCGGCCGGCTTTCCTTAATTCTCTTTCCACACGGGTGCCGAAGTAAGGCATGAGCTTCAGGAAGGTAATGGGCACGTTGCTGTCGCTGCAAATCCCCTCCAGAAAACGCAGGTTCTCCCTGAGTGATGAAAAAGTTGATTCAGGCTGGAACAAAATATAACCATAATCAAACCCGATTTCGAGTTTCCGGAGTACCTCAACGCCATACCTGGCAGATTCCACTGTCATCTTTTTGTTATACCTGTTCAGCCCTTCGTTTGTCCCGTCCTCCAATCCGATGAATACCATAAAGAGTCCGTGCCTTTTCATCATTGAGAAGGTCTCCGGCTCAATCTCATCAGGTCTGCAGTTCATCTTCCAGATTATCCTGTTCAGAAGGCCCGTCCGCTCAATTTCACTGCAGAACGACTTCATCCAGAAATTGCCGCCGGCAGTTTTTACCGGATTATCATCATCCTGAAAGAGAAAAATCCTGCATCCGCCATCAGAGTAAAGATGTAACATTTCTTCCACAACAGCCTCGGGCCTCCTGATACGCTTAAGGGGCCCGCCTGCCTGCCTGTAATACTCTCCTGTATTGCAGAAGGAACAATTATATGTACAGCCTCTTCCTGATATTATTGTGGAGTATCGCTTGCCCAGCGCATACTCCCTGAGAGGTCTCCGGTAAGGATATGGGAAACTGTCAAGGTCCTTCTCAGGATCCCGGAGTGGCGTCCTGAATACCCTTCCATTTTCCCGGTATGCCAGGTTTCTCAGTTTTCTCCAGTCGGAGTCTGTCGTGAAACAATTTACAAGCTCAAGGAATGTGTATTCACCCTCAAACCTGACTATGGAATCAAGTTCGGGAATAAATCCGAACAGTTCTTCGGGATAGAGGCTGGCATAATGGCCTCCGGCAGTGAAGTGACAGTCAACACCACCCTCTCTCAGGTATCTGGCAAGTTCGGTGAATTCACCCAGGCAGGTTTCGAAGATCACCGAGAATCCCACCACGACAGGACTCACTCTTTTTATGGCTGCCAGGATTTCCTCATTGTCATACCTTATATCGATCATCCGGCAGGTGATTCCGGCTCCAGCCAGCATGGACATAAGATACCCCACCCCCAGGTTTTCTTCTTCGCCGAAGGCAACTAATAAAACAGGTTTCAAAGAAGGATTCAAACCTTGCTTTCGAGGTTGTTTATTATATTGATCATTCCTCCGATCAGTTTTTCTTCCTCCTGAGCGCATTTTTGAAAATACTCAAGAAACATGGTCGCCAGAGCCTTCCGTTGTGCGGGATTAAGATCCTGCGCAGTGAAATACTGAAGAGCGTGCATTGGGAAGGGCCTTGGGTAGGGCCTGATAAATTCCCTGTCATCGAAACTTGTCATGACTTGATAGTTTAAAGTTAATACTAAAGAGGTTTATTATAATTGCTTAACTCCCTTGTCATTGTCTTGAATTCAGGGGTTTCTGACAGTTTTTTCCATGATGGATCAATCCTGATGAGGTTCAGTGAGAACCATGAAGGATTGGTCAGGAGATATTCCACCTGCCGGATTGCCTCGGGATAATTCCCTGTCATGGCATATATTTTGGCCAGGTTGACAATCATGTCCTGTTTCACAAGGGTTTCATCACCGGCCAGTTGCACTGCGGTCTTTCCGGCAATGACAGCATCGGTTGCATTCCCCAGGCCGGCATAGGCCAGGCCGCAAAGGCTGTAAGAATAAGAGTCTTCGGGATTCTCCATAATAAGCTTCTTGTATGTCACCAGTGCAGAGTCATAATATGCCATTGTCATTTGAACATCATCGAGCAGGCTGCAAGTCAATCCGCACATGAGATACCGAAGTCCCGGAGACTCGAAGTCGTCATTGGCTGATGACTTTAAATCTGTCAGGGCATCACTGTATCTGCCGTCGTAGATATTAAGGATGATCCTGTAATAATTATCGGTTTCGCCTATTCTTGCCAGGAGTGAGTCAAGCACTTCCCGTGCAGCGGCGGTATTTCCATCTTTCAACAGGCAGGCATCTATCGCGTTGATGTAGGGTCCGGGCCATTCCGGCAAGACATCTATTGCTTTTCTGAAATGAACCAGGGCGGTATCGAAGCTGTGCATAAAGCCAAATGAGGTTCCGATATTGATAAGCACGAGTGCATCCTGAGGTTCGTCAATGATTACCTTCCTTAAAAGATCCTGTGATTTTTGCCATTCGCCCAGTCTGCGGTAGACCATAGCCATATAGAACGAAGGCTGATAATCAGCAGGATCCATCTCAGCTGCCAGGCTAAATTGTGATAAAGCTTCCCGGTAATCCCTCACACAGTAATAGTTGTAAAATCCCAGCGCAATGCGTGCATCAGGCAGGTTACTGTCAAGTGCAAATGCCCTTTCAGCGTCGGTCTTGCATTTTTGTACATGGGTATCATCGAGCTGACCTGAATAGTATCCCCATGAACGTGCTATGGCTCTCCTGGCATAGGCAAGGGCAAAATCCGGGTCCTCAGCAACTGCCTTGTCGTACATTGAAATAGCCTCCGTAAAGCTAATGGAGTCGACAAACTTGTTTCCCGCGAGCAGGAAATATTGGGCATTATCAGAAAGAACGTTGGCTTTGAGAAAGTCGCGATAGGCGCCTGCATTTCTTGTAGGATTTTTCTCGATACGTGCTTTTTCCTCGGGAGTGAGTACTGCCTGGAGGGTTGATGCAGTCTTGATGGCTATATCAGTCTGCATACCATGAAGGGCATCCCATGTTCCTTCAAAGACACTGCTCCATAGCTGTTGATCTTTGCGGACATTAATGAGTTTTACCGTTATCCTGACAATTTCATCGAAGATCTGGCAGTTGCCCTCAATAATATAGTTTGTGCCCAGTTCGTGCCCTATATCGGGTATTGATTTGCTTGTTTCCCTGTACTTCATAACCGAGGTCCTGGGACGTACTACAAGGTCATTTATCTTGCACAGCTGTGAAATAATCTCATCGGTCAGCGCATCTCCAATCCACATGTTTCCGTCATCGGCTCCAATAAGTTCGAACGGAAGCACTGCTATGGACTTCTGGCTGAGTCCGGCTGTTCCCCGGAATTTGCCAGGGATTCTTGACAGTCCGAACAGGAGTACTGCGATCAGGAGAGCCGGCAACAGGAAGGCAAGAACGCGTTTCAGGAGAGATGGTTTACCGGCTTTGTACCTTGTGTAGGCGTCAGGAGCCTTTCCCGGTTCCTCCCACGGTTCTTTCTCATCTCCTTTTTCTTTGATTATGGGATGATGATCTGACTGCAGAGCCAGTATGATCTCCCTGACTGCATTGGCTGTCTTGTTGATCTGGTTGCGGTACCTGGTGCCGGAAAGGTTCCTGTGCTCATCGTCATCGGGGGTAAGGGGTCTGTTGACCCCTGGTTCCCTGTAGACAAAATCAATAGCCCTGAGAACGCCTCCTGTCTCATTCTCCACCAGTTGCCTGTCTTCTTCATCAAGTTCATGGATACGTACGGGAAGGATCCGGCTTGCCACGTTGCCGCTGTGCAGGGTGACCTTCAGCCCGTATCTGTCACAGGAGGCTATCTCTGTAAAAGCCCTGAACTCATGCTGCCATGCAAAGGATTTCGGGTCACAGTAGGTACGGGAGATGACCGGAATAAAGATCAGGCATTTCAGCTTTTGCCTGAGTGATTCGTCAACATCATGTGTATCAAGAAGTCCGTCATGCGGATTTAGATCGAAGTAAACAGTAACCTCCTCCTTGAATGTAGATTCAAGTTCCGCTTTCAGATGGTCAACAAACCGGGTAACCCATCCGTCATGCCTGTTGTCGTTCTGGCGGTAGCTGATAAAGATATCATACTCATATCCCGCGATGAGAGAGGCCATGTTATCCGTTCAATTCTATAAAGTTACGAAAGCGTGAGGGGCAAGTCAAGAATAATTTCACTCAGGCTCACCCCCTTACCAAAGAGATTCAAATTGCTACGCTACTGTACCGTGGCTGTCATTCCGGCATGAAATATTTATCCAGCAGATTCTGAAGACGAATATCAAACCGGAGTACCGAAAGGTCAGGATTGGCTTTTAGATTATAAAGATTCCTGAATCCGTGTTCAAGGGCAAGTTCAATATAATCAAGGGCTTCCGGAATGTTATCCTGAACGCACAGCACTTCTGCGAACGAAAAATACTGTGTAGAATCAAGTTCAACAGCCTTATTCAGCAGCTGCCGCGATAATTCCATCTCGCCAAGCCGGGCAGCCACAGAGGCGAGCGATGTATAGGTTGCGTAATGATCAGGGTAATTCTTCAGCCATAATTCCTCTGTACTCTCCCTGAACTTCAGGAACCAGGCTCTTGCAGCCTGTTGATCTCCCAGGGCTTCATGACAGCAACCCAGGTTATAATATGCGGAGTACTCTTCAGGATTACTGATAAGGATTTTTTCAAGGACCTTTATTGCTTCATCATACTTTCCGGTATTCATAAAAGTGTGGGCCAGCCGGTATCTGTTAATCATTAAGCCCGGGGACAATTCCATGGCCTTTTGATAACACTGTATGCTTTTCTCTGTACTGTCACGGAACAGCCAGGCTGATCCCATATAAAAATATCCCCATGCATTATCGGGATTATCCTTGATCATCCTCTCAGCCCAGACATATGCTGAATCTGCATTCCCGATGTACTCTCCGTAGATCCAGAGAATGCCGGAGTATGTCAGGGTCATGTGAGGATTTAATCTGACAGCCTGCTTATATTCCGGCAGGGCCAACCCGTACTGTCCGTTTTGTTGATGGTACCATCCGAGATTATTACGAACCACAGGGTCATCAGGGTACATTTTCTTCAATATCTCCATGTTGGCAATTGCCCTGTTATAGTCGCGTTCAATATTCTCAGCGTAGAAGGCAAGTATGCTGTATCGTTCCCTGTCAGTAAGGTTTCCGGCATCCCTGACTGCCTGCCTCATCAGACCCCTTCCGGTTGTATCATTGAATTTCTGGATCAGTATGTTCCCCAGTGATGCTTTTGCTGCCACAAATCCAGTATCAATCATGAGTGCATTCTGGTAGTATTCCCTCGCTTTGCTGAAATCAGAGAAGAGATGGCTCTCATAGCCCAGTGAATATTGTTGCAGGGCCGGAAGTGATGAGGTTGTTACCCTGGTCAGGGGTTTATCCTGCTGTGATATGTCATATCTCGATTCTCCAAGATCCTTGCGGATTTTTTGACTTAGCCTGTCTATCACAGGAAGTATCTCCTCATCGGTGCCGGCATAAAGGATCTCTGATTTCAGAGGGTTGCCCGTTCTTGTTTCAATAATTTTTGCAGTGATTGCGTATTGATTACCGGCTTTACTTATGCCGGGCACAATCAGGAGGCTTATCCCCTCACGCCGGGCTATCTCACGCCCGGTATTCTCGTCGATATAGGTTTTATCCGCGATCTTCATCCTTGACATCACCTCAATCATTCTTGACCTGGAAAAGACATTTGCATACCTCGACTGGCCGGCGGAGATTGAAAAAGCGGTATAAAGAGATTTATCGAAGACAGGATTGCCGGTATGGTTCTCAAAGTCTGTTATCAGCACCCAGTCACGTTTGGAGAATGGCAATGTGGTGCCGCCCGAGAAAAGATAGAAGGAGATAAGTGCCAGGATGATAATCAGGGAGCCTGAAGCTATTGCCAGCCTCTTCCTCCCTGTCCCTGACATTTTCGTTCCGGCCTGTCTCTCTTCCGCGATCCCGGAAGAGGAGTCGCTCCCTGACGGCTGATCTGCCGATTGGGATGCATTTGCCCTGACAAGGCCGGTGATCACTTCATCCACTGAATTGGCAACCTTGTTTATCTGATTGCGATAGCTGATCCTGTGCAGGTTTTTATCAGCGCTATCTTCGGGTTTAAGAGGGCGGTTTACACCCGGCTCGGAGTAGACGAACTCAATTGATCTGAGAAATCCTCCCAGTGCTTCTTCAACCAGTGACCTGTCCTCAGGCTTCAGTTCATGTATCTGAACCGGCAGCACCCGTGATGCCACGTTTCCCGCAGGGAGTTTCACTTTAAGTCCGAACCTGTCACCGGAGGCTATCTCCACAAACGCCCTGAACTCATGCTCCCAGGC
>JAAZAP010000257.1 GCA_012514255.1 Bacteroidales bacterium
AATTTCAGGTATTGCACAAAAAATATAAAAGCAGTATATTTGCCGTCCGAAATGGTACCATAGCTCAGTTGGTAGAGCAACGGACTGAAAATCCGTGTGTCCCCGGTTCGATTCCTGGTGGTACCACGTCTTAAAACCGCAAATCCCGCATGATCAATGATCTGCGGGATTTTGTGCTTTAGGGGGTGACGGAATTGGTGACGAATTTTGTAACTTGTATCTTTTCAAAATTCAGAACATTTTTCCCGGCTCAGGTCAGAGAGCTCAGTCCGTGGGACGGTTGTTTTGCATGAGCATTATCATCTCCGTACCTGCAAGGAGAAATGCTCCAACACCATATACTTCAGTCATATCAGGTGTAACAACCTTCGGGTCCTGGCCGACAGGTTGCACCCAGCCGAGCTTGCCGTCTGCATGAACAGCACTGACAAGCGCCTGCCAGGCTTTATTCACTACTGGCAGATAAATCTCTTTATCAAGCAGACCGGCATTCACTCCGTAAGCCAATGCATAGCAGAAGAATGCTGAGGAACTGGTCTCTGGGTTAGGAAAACTATGATGGTCGAGCATGCTGGCATGCCAGAACCCCTCATTATCCTGACACGAAGCCACCTTTTCTGCCATTTCAGCAAAGAGTGTCTCATAGAATGGCCGGTAAACACTGGTGGAAGGCAGTTCCTTCAGAAGGGAAACAAGCCCGCCCATCACCCAACCGTTTCCGCGACCCCAGAATACCTTCCGGCCATTTGCTTCCAGTACTTTTTCAGGGAAATACCGATGATCGCGATAAAACAGGCGTTCATCTTTATCATACAGGAAATCATAAGTGGCTTTATACTCCCTGTCCATGAATTCCAGATATTTATTATCACCGGTAATGTCTGACAATTTAGCATAGACCGGGGGCGCCATGAAGAGGGCGTCGCACCACGACCATCTTTCAGTGGTTTGAGGGTCGCCATAATCAAGAAGTAGATTGCCCTGAGAAGGATGCGATATCACATAATCAAGCCTGGCCTGTGTTGGTGCAAGAATAAGATAACTGTCCTTATCGGCTTTCTTCTGCCTGTACATCTCGAGATACATCTGGCAGACAGCAATATAATCAGCATGATACATATTGCTGTGAGGCTGCCATGAATGACTTTTTCCGGTACTGTAAAGCCAGTCCATATATTTCCTGTCCGAGCTGATCCTGGCAAATTCCATCATTCCGGCGTAGAGAGCACCGTTGGTCCAGTCAAGCTGATGATGCGGTACTGCTCTGAAATTATCAATCTGCCAGTCGGCTACGGCACTCATCACTTTCATTATATCCCCTGAATTCAGATCCGCCGGGAATCCCGAGGCAGCTTTATTGCCTTTAATGGCTGTGCTGAAATTTGTATAGTGTTCATAATGATTTACATGCATCCACAGAACCCGCGGTGAAAGGGATGGCGGAGAATTACGAACCACGAAGGGTCGCACATTATCCTTCAGTGATTTTGACGTAACAGCACGTCCGGAAAAACTTTTTCCTCCGTCACCGGTAATCCATTCCTCAATTTCATAACGGTCATTCACAGGTCTTGACAGGTAGACCCGGCAGGGATCATTATGGTCAAGCACGATGCCCCCGGAGTAATGAGGCTCAGGATCCCTTTCCTGCTTCTGCCTGCTGAACCTGGGGAAGGCGCTTCCCGCCTGGCAGATTCTGGTATTTTTCCATTCTGTTCCTGTCCAGGCACCCCAGTTGTAGAAATGCTGAGTTTCTTCGGGTAGGGTAGAATAGGCAATTACAGGTTTTCCGTCGCTGGTCAGGGCAATATCCCAGATCCATGCCCTCTGGTTTGCGGCTTCACCGTCATAAGCCATCGGTACTTTCTCCTGTTCAATCGGCAGGTTCTTCATGTCACCCATTTTTTTGCCGGTAGCGTCAAAGAAGTTACCCCTCTCATATTTCAAATAATATATGGAGTTGTAGTTTTCCTCTCTTGGGTGTCCGTCAGTAAATGCAAAATGGATAATCGATTTACCATCAGAGACGATCTTGGTATAGGGCCGGTTATATATGTTGTTGATTTTTTTTGAAACAATAGTCTTTGGTTCAGACCATGTTTTACCATAATCATCAGAGGTGATGAAGGATGGTTTCCAGTCATATCCTCCCCTGAAGAAGAGGTAGATCCGGTTATTTTCATTTTTCAGCAAAACAGGGTTGGTATAACAGAGCATTTCCCCCAGATCAATTGAATCAACACTGGAAAACCCGGCTATCTCCTCAGGACTCTCTGAGGTAGTATAATACACTTTTCCTCCGTGCCTGGTGAAAAACACCATCAACCGTCCGTCAGGCAGCATAAGTAACGAGGGATTAACATGGTCATCTGCCTGCAGTCTGCTGTAAATTAATCTCTTTCCTCCGGCCCCTGTCTGGTGGTCATTACAGGCAACCATAATATCTCCCCCTGAAGTGACAAATCCGGTATATGTGCGTTCATGAATCCCCATATAGTAGACTGCCCTTGGGTCAGAGAACCAGCACCATGCTCCGTCTTCTGCAACTGTTAAAAAATCTTCTGCCCTTTGAGCTGCTGCAGAGAGGATGATGAAAAGGCATGGGCTTATAAGCAGTAATCTCTTGTACATCTGGCGCATGGAACAGGTATTCTGGTTCTTGAAAAATCAGTCTTTAGGAGTCAGATCCTGCAGTAGATTTTTGAGGTTAACAATGCTCTCGGAAGCAGTTTTCCAAACAATATCAAGATCCACATCGATATAGTCATGAATGAGTATATCTCTCATCCCTGCCATATCAGACCATGGAATCTGAGGATTAATGATTCGTAGACCTTTTGATATCCGTTTAGTTGCTTCTCCCATAATTTCCAACTGCCTTACAACAGCATCCTGAGTCATAAAATCATTGGAGAAGGATTGATGATCTTTTCCGCTTATGTACTGTTCAATTCTATTTATGCTCTGGAGAATATGCTCAATATAGATTCTGTCATCTTTCATTCAAAGATGATTTTAAGATCATCATAGATATATTTCCTTAATCTTTCATTCTTTACAGAGGCCTCAGTTACCAGGTCAACATCCCTGCCCAATATATGGGAAAGCTCCCGGTGAATTCTTGACAGGTCCAGCAGGGACAACGTCTCCTTAAACTTCACGAGTATATCAATATCACTTTCGGGAGTCTCCTCATGCCTGGCAAATGAACCAAAAATTCCAATCCTCTCAGGATTATATGGCCTTAGGTAATTAATAATATTGATATTTATTTCATTGCGCAACATGATGATACAAATATAAGTTTTTTTGGAGATCCTGGAATCCGGGAATAGATGCATTGACCGGTGGCTTTGGCCAATGCACTGGGCAACTGATGCCTGCAGGACGAAAACATACAGGTTATCGGAGAATCTCTGTCAACATAACAGTCATATTTGTGGTTTATAGTGGAAGAAATGAAATTCTGTTCAAGCTTTATTATACTATCCGGTAATATCAGGATTTCTGAGTGGAGTCGGACTCATAATTGTTTTACTGCAGATATTCCCGTTTGGCAGGGCAAAAGAACTGCGTTAATGAAAACAAAGGTTAAAGTTCGGTAGAATACATGCATAGTGAGATGGAAGCGAAAAAAGACGAATTAAAAAGGGAGTCGGGTGACCCGGGCAGTATTATTAAAACAGTTATCAGTGCCTGGGAGAGGGTTAATCTAACTCCTGATCAGATTTTGCTGGATTTTTTGGCTGGTAATGTACGGTTCAGGAACAATAACCTGACTCATCGCGACCATTCGGAGCAGATACGTAAATCTGCATTTGGCCAGTATCCCAAGGCGGTGGTGGTCAGCTGTCTTGATAGCAGGGTCCCTGTAGAAGATATTTTTGATCAGGGAATAGGAGACAATTTTGTTGGTCGTATTGCAGGTAATTTTGTAAATGATGATTTATTGGGTGGCCTGGAGCTGGACTGCAAAATTGCAGGAGCAAAATTGATCATAATAATGGGACACAAGCAATGCGGAGCAATCACTGGCGCTATAGACAATGTTAAATTGAGAAATCTGACTGCAATTCTTTCAAAAATAAAGCCTGCTATAAAACTGAGTCAGGACTATAACGGTGAGAATAGATCAGATAATGAAGAGTTTGTTAAACTTATATCTGTCAATAACGTACGGTATGCAATTTCAACAATAAGGACAAAAAGCCCCATCCTGAAAGAGATGGAGGAAAGCGGTGAGATCAAAATAGTGGGTCTGTTCTACACTCTGACGAAAGGCGAACTGCTGTTGATGACTGATTGAAATCCGGTTTGCAGACCTGTCAAACAGGTTATTTATTATATTACTGCCTCTTCTCTCATGTATTAGGTTACCTTTGGCCTCGAATTAAACCGAAGGGGAGAAGAGATGAATGAATTAAGAATTGGAAATCTGACAGTTGCTGTTTCGATCATACAGGGTGGCATGGGTGTTGGAATTTCATTGTCGGGACTTGCCGCAGCAGTGGCAAACGAAGGCGGAGTGGGTGTTATTTCAAGTGCCGGACTGGGACTTCTTTATAAGAACTACTCAGGAAACCTGTTTGAGGCCAGTATTCACGGTCTTAAGGATGAGATACGCAAAGCGAGGGAAAAGACAAAGGGAGTCATAGGCGTTAATGTCATGGTTGCCATGACAAACTTTGTGGATATGATCAAGACCTCGATAGCTGAAAAGGTCGATATTATTATTGCAGGCGCCGGGCTACCGCTTGACCTGCCATCGTTCCTGAAAAAGGAGAGCGTTACCAGGCTTGTACCCATCGTATCATCTGCAAGGGCAGCCCGGATTATCTGTGAGAAGTGGAAGGCTAACTATGATTATCTGCCAGATGCAGTAATTATCGAAGGCCCGAAGGCCGGAGGTCATCTGGGCTTCAGGGAGGATCAGATAGGAGATGCAAGCTATGCGCTCGAAAAGCTGGTGCCTGATATTGTTGGTGAGCTGAAGACTTTTGAGGAAAAATACAACACAAGCATTCCTCTGATTGCTGCAGGAGGCATTTATACCGGAGAGGATATCAATAACATAATGAAGCTTGGAGCTTCCGGCGTGCAAATGGGAACCAGGTTCGTCACAACCAATGAGTGTGATGCCTCATCAGGATTCAAGCAGGCATACATTGATGCCGCCGAGAAGGATATCGAGATTATCAAAAGCCCTGTAGGCATGCCGGGAAGGGCCATTCTGTCGGGTTTCATCCAGAAAGTGAAAGACGGCAAGAAGCAGCCGCAGTCCTGTCCTTTCAAATGCATAAAAACCTGTGACATCAGTAAAAGTCCATATTGTATCATAATTGCGCTTGTCAATGCGCTCAAGGGCAATTTTGAGAATGGATTTGCCTTTGCAGGGAGCAACGCATTCAGGGCAACAAAGATATCTTCCGTTAAGGAGGTTTTTCAGTCATTATTAAATGAATACAGGGAGAGCCGGCTGACAGTTTAAGATGGTTGTACGATCAGTAAGAGATTACTGATTATTGAATCGCCTTTTAATAAGCCCCTCCTGCATCATCAGGTCAGCCAGGACAATTGCCGGATCAAATATGCAAATTTCAGGAATTGAAATGCAAAAGGGCAAAATTTTCAATCCATTTCTGCGTTAAATTAATAGCCATGCTTTTGTAGATAAAAATCCAAAACCGGGGGAACATGAACAACCAAAGGATCAAAAATGCGCTGCTGCTTTCTGTGTTTGTATTTTCAGTCACTCTTGCCTCAGGCCAGACGAAAATGCCGGAAGAACTTAACACCGCCACAATCAGTGGACAGATTGAGTATGTAGAGGATCATACAAGGATATATGACAATTTCAGGGCCATCAGAGAGGATATCTACCAGAAGCTCAATAAGAATATAGTTGACTCACTGACCGCAGAGAAAGGGAGGGTGGCTGAGCTGAAGCGCAGTACCGCGGCCTTGAACGGCAGGACCGACTCGCTGAATCTATTGCTTGCATCAACCAGGAAGCAGCTTGATGAGGTCACTGCCACCAAAAACAGGATAAGGGTACTTGGTCTCGAGATAAACAAGACAGCCTATAATACAATTATGTGGACCCTGCTTGGAGTAGTGCTCGGTTTAATGGTTATCGGCTTTCTTATCTTCAGGCGAAACCTGGTTGTTCTGCTCAGGACTGAGAAGGATCTCAAGGAGCTCAGGGAAGAGTTCGAAGCCTACAGACAATCTTCCAGGCTTGCACGCGAAAAAGTGGAAATGGACCTCTTCCGGGCTAACCAGAAACTTAAAGGCCTGGTCTGAGACAACCCTCTTTGGCCTTACTGTCAATCTCTGGGTAGCATTCTGGCAAGGGATGACTATGGTGACATATGCCAATCCGCTTGATTTCCAGAAGATAAGCAACATCGCCCGCGAAGAGAAACCAACAATTATGGTTGGCACCCCGAGCTTCTTCTGGGGTTATCTCAACAAGTCGGAGCCGGGCGATTTCAAATCGCTCCGTCTGATGGTAGCAGGGGCCGATAAGTGTCCGGATGCATTGCGTGACGGATACATGAAGAAACACGGTGTTACCCTTCTCGAGGGATACGGTGCCACCGAGACATCACCTGTGATCTCTGTCAACTCTCAGGAGTTCAACAGGCCAGGAAGCACTGGAAAGGTCATCCCCGGCATACAGGTCCGGATTGAAAACCTTGATTCCGGAGAAGACTGCAAGGTCAGGGAGGTAGGCAAGATCCTTGTGAAAGGTCCGTCAGTTATGAGAGGCTACTATGATGATCCTGCACAGACGGCTGAGGTTCTGAAGGACGGCTGGTACAATACCGGGGACATGGGCTACATGGATGAGGACGGCTATCTCTGGCACGCCGGCCGCTTCAAGAGATTCACAAAGGTCGGTGGCGAGATGGTTTCCCTGGTCAAGGTGGAGAATGTGATGGAAAAATACCTGCACCACGGGGTGTCATGTTGCGTGGTTGAGGTTCCTGACGACAAGAAGGGTTCATACATCGTGGCTGCAGTATCTGCCGAGGTAAACAAAACCTAGATACTGAGGAGGATGATGGCTGACCTGCCGAGAATTGCCCTGCCGAGGCAGTTTGTCGTCATTGAGAATCTGCCAATGATGGGCACCGGCAAGATCGATTTCCGGACGGTTACAAAGATGGTCCGTGAGATTATGAATGAGACCGGTTTTGCCGGGTAATAGAAACAGGAACCACAACAGCTGGCCGGAGGTGCCGGGCTCAGCGCGACCGTAAACGGTCACGCCTGTTAAGCCATTTTATAAACAGGAAACTTCCGACTCCAAGCAAAACCATGCCTGTCCCTTCTTTATTGCAGAAATGTTACGCTCAATAACAGGCATTATGTCACCTATCGGGAAACGGGTGTGGTCGGCATAACAGCTGACTGTAACCAGGAAATTGCTGCCGATGAAGAAATCCACCTCATCGGAAACCAACTCTTCCGGGTCATACCTCAGTGCATTGAAGACGATAAAGGTATAATACGGGAACTCATCCATCTTCGGGACCTGTATCTCGTCGGTGCAGTCCTCCAGTGAAAGGGGGTGCAGTCCCAGCGGTGCTGAAAGCTTTACCAGTTCCTCACGTGAGGCTTTGGTATAATTGAACCATTCATAGCCGTCATCTTTCACTGCGCTTGCTGCTCCTTCCAGTGTAGTGATCTTTTCAAGATCGCCTCCGGTTGATATGTGGTAATACTCAGATCTGGACATATTTATGTTTACTATTAAACCGGGGATTTAACATTCATTCATTGAATTCACTTCTCAGTATAAGAATTATCATCTGCTTTAATAATGGCAGATCCTTGTGGGCAGTATCCCAGATAACCCTGTCCTCTATAGCATGATATTCATGAAGTATGAAATTCCTGAAGGCTCTGACTTTATACCAGGGGAAGTCATATTTATCAAGGATTTCCTGATCAACCCGGATGATTGCCTCTCCAATAACGGCAAATTGAAAAAGGGTGGCGTCAATTGTCTTCCGGTCTTCAAGAAATGATGATTTGTCATACCCTGCAAGAAAAGATTCAATTGATGAAATTGAATCAAGTATATGCAAAAGTCTTTCTATGCCGGTAATCCTGTTATTTTTCATGGATCAGGATGAGTTCCGGTGTTATACGCTTAAGAATTTCCGGTTTTATGGCACTCTTCATGACAACATCAACCTTCAGATGGGTCAGCTTCTCCAGCTGAAATTTGATCTCTGCCAGGTCAAACAGAGAGAGCGATTTCTTCTCAGGGACCTGAACAAGTAAATCAACATCACTTTCGGGCTCCTGTTCATCCCGGGCGAAAGAACCGAACAGCCATGCTCTTTTGATCTTGTCATGATTCCTGAGGTATTCCTTCAGTTTTTTAATCAGATGTTCCTTTGTAACCGGTACGGCCGATTTGTACCAGATTTTCTTTTCGGCAAGGCTAATGGCTTCGATCGCCAGGTCCTCTTCACCCATCTCAGATACTATCCTGTCAGAGAGCCAGTGTATCAGAAGTGTCCCGGGAACCGCACCAAAGTACTCTTCAAGTTTCAGGACATTTTCCCTCGTGGCAGTGCGTTTGCCGTTTTCAATCTTGCTTAGAATGGCCTGATCTATATCCAGAAAGCCAGCAACTTTTCTTAAGGGATCACCTTTTTGCATCCTCAGTTCCCGTATTTTTCCGGCGAATGTCTCCATCCTTGACAAAATCATTTTGACAAATATAGTCAAAGAATATTTTTCAAACAAATCAAATATTATTAATACTCTCTTCGGTTCAATTAATTATAACCCTTTTCAGTTCATTATTCGAGCAAATCACCGGGAAGTACATCAGTGAGACTTTGGCCGGGTTCATTACAAACCGGCCGGTGAAGCGGGGCATGAGGGTGATTTCAAATGTACGTATGCCCGGTGTTGCATGGCGGATGAAAATTGCCACATGGTCACGGTAAAACTCACGGTGAACCTCTCCGGGCCGGTAGTCCTTCTTTTCGTTATATGCAAATCCTGACGGTACGGGTATCTCTATTACCACGTATTCAGCTGATTTAAAGAACTCAACCCGGGCAGTAAGTGTCACCGGAATTCCCGACCTGACACTGATTTCCTGTCCTGTCACAGAATCCTTTGTTCCGCCGCTGCCCTGACTGACGGAGTCGTCGGGCCGCATCCCGCCGCCGGGTCTGGTGACGTCATCAGGCCTCATCCCCCCGGAGACTGACCAGTGGGTTGTCACCCTGAAATCGGTGGTGTCCTCCTCCGGTTCTTCAAGAAAGAGCTTGCTTCCAATGCTCAGGAAAAGTGGCATATCGCTTTCGTTAAGGACAGTCACCGGCTGATTTTCTTCCTTAAAGGTTATTGTATGCGGGAAGGAATCAACAACCGTATCGGTAGCACCGGTGATAGTCATCCTGGCCCTGTCCTCGTTCTTACGTTCCGGTTCAGGGTAAAATGCCAGGGCATTGAGCACCGAGGCTGTCTGGAAGGTATTCAGCGGACTCTTCATGGAGAGGTACTCATAAAAATATCTCCGGATCAGTTCGGGTCTGGCGATTTTCTGAAGTGTGTCACGGCAGAGGAGATCATAGGCGAGGAGAGTTGTCTGCATATCGGTCTGCATTAAATTCCACCACTCTGAACCGGTGGTGAAGTACACCCCTCCAAGAACGGTCTCCCGCCTGGCTTTTTCGAGGAATGACAGATCTGCCGGAATACTGTGTCTGAGCTTCAGGCCGGCAATACTGATACTGTCGGTCAGGGAGAGACAGCAAGTGCCTGAAATTATGTTCAGGTAACGGTTATAGTCAGCATTTGCCCCGATATCAGAGAGAATCTCAAGAAGTGACAGCGCAGTTGCCGGTCCGGGATTCTTTTCCAGGGCAAGCACGGCGAAGTCAGTGATGCCGGATATCCCGATGTTGACCGTGTAGCCAAGCTTGCCTGCCCTTAACAGGGTTTTAATTATATGCTGCGATATCCAGTCTTCGGTTTCCGAACGGCCCCACCAGCCCCACAATCCGTCTTTATTGCGGTTATCGAGGAGCTTGCCGATCAGGTTTCTGATCTCTCTTTCATCGCTTCGTTTTACCTTCCCGAGGTGCCTGTCGGTTTCAACTGCCGAGAGATAACCCGCAAGCCTTGAGGCCATCTGTTCATTGCAGCCATAGACATACCTGATGAGCCTGTGACTTGCGGTAAGCCTTATATCTTTCAGTCCGGCCACGGCAGTCAGGCTCACCTCACCCGGCCAGCGGCTGAGATCAACTGTCAGTGATGAATCTTTCTCTATAAATGCTACCATCCCCGAATCGATCTCAATTCCAGCTCTCAGGACGGGTATCGGACGGAACTCACCGTCCCTGAGGCCTGTCCCGGTGGTGAATGAGTATTCAAGCCGCAGGCTGTCTGACCCGTCAGCGATCACCGGCAGCGTGTCCACTATCGCCTCTGCCAGATCACGCTGCCTGTTAACGATTGTGTCGGCATTGCTGATGAATCTTGCCGTCAGTGACATTGGTGCGCCGGTGTGGTTCATTATCCGGCCGATGAGATTCAGGGAGTCGCCTTCGACCACATAATGGGGAGCCGACAACAGACCTGTTACAGGCATGAATGCCTTTATGTTCCCTTTCGCAGTACCTGCCTGGCGGTTCCCGTTGATTGCAACGGCAAATGTCTCCCATGAGGTTATGTCGTCAGGGAACTTAACGTTAAACGTAACTTTGCCCGAATCATCAGTGCGCAGGTCCGGTTTCCAGTAGCCGTAGTCGCGGAAGTTCCTGCGAAGTGTACCTGCAGCCATTGCCTCTTCCAGGAACTGTTCATCCACAAGCGGGTCACTTTCCGCAGCTGCCGTGATGACTCCTCCGGGCTTCATTGTAAGCATGATGACTCCGCCGGCAGCCCTCGATCCGTACAGTGCTGTCATTGACGGATCCTTAATTACCGTGATGTTCTTAAGCAGGTCAGGGTCGATGAGGCTCATATCACCGCTCCACGGCACTCCGTCAATAATAATAAGGGGTGGTTGTGCGTCAGCCGCTGAAGCACCTCTTATCATGAAAACCTGGTCATCCGACAACTGCACGCCTGCCACCCTGCCGGCGAGAGAATTGACTGTCATGACAGAGGCCGAGAGGCTTTCCTTGCGCGAGACGCCGTAACCCACGACAACAACTTCATCCAGGGCCAGTAGTTCCTCCTCGAGGGTCACATCCAGCTGATTTTCATAGGATACTTCGGTTTCATATGATTTCATCCCGATGAACATGAATGACAGCTTGTGGTTTCCGAAAGGTAGTTTAATTGAATACCTGCCATCGATATCGGTTACTGTGCCAAATCCGTTTTCCTGGCAATATACTGTCACTCCGGGCAGCCTTTCGTTATCAGAGAGACTTGTAACAACTCCGGAGACAGTGAATCCCGGTCCGTCATAGGCGTTGGCATCCTGCCTTATGAACTCCTGCATGAGCTGCCGTTCCAGGGAGGATGGTGTACCCGGACGAATATCAGGGGAATTGATCATCTCAATGATCTTCCTGTACAGTTCAGGATCGTCTGACGTTTCCGCCCAGGCCAGGTCAATGAAGGTTGCACTGTTGCCCCTGACTTCGACGGAGTCAATGATCAGATGGTTCCCGCCCGGCAGGAAGGAGATAAACCTGTAAGTTCCGGGCCGGATATTGGTTAAAACCTGATCGTCTCCCTGCCTGTCATAGACTGCCCTTCCGGCAGCGGAGACAAGGAAGTTTACAACGGATCTGGCAACCTTTTCAGGCCGGCTGTCCAGTATCTGAACAGTTCCGTTTCCGGGCACAGTTCTCTCACTGCGTGAATACCTGTAACGGGGGGCTGTCCTCTTTTCCGTGATCTCGCGGCTGACCCTCTCAATATATGCCGGTGTAAGTACGCTGCTGCGCCAATCCTGCATTTTATTGTACTTTTCCAGATACCGGGGGATTCTTATTTCAGGGTCGAAGGACCTCATTCTCAACAACCCTTTCTCAAAATCATATTCATACAGGGGTTCGAACCTGAAATCGGTGGTGAATTTCCCGGGGAGTACGAACCTGACACTGGTTGGCATCACAGGTCCGACGATGCGAGAGCCGCGTGAAGAAAATTGCTTGTCGGGATTTGCCAGTTGCTGGCTGACGTCACTCATGAGGAGAATGTTGCTGTCCTGTCGCAGATAAGCCACACTGTTATCAAATAATGTTCTGTATGGCATGACGTAATTGGCTATCCTCCGGTGCTCTGATACCTGCATTTTGAAAGATGCATCCTTTTTGAAATAGGCTTCGGGCTTTTCGGTATCCCTGATTGAAAGGACCAGCTTCCTGCCTCTTTCAAACAGAATGCTGTCAGCTTCATAGACTGCTTCGGGGGTCCTGATGCTTATGAAATGGTAACCGGTGTCAACCCTGAATGAGTAAGGCTGGTTAGCCGATGCAATATCAATGTAAACCGGCCTGTGATCGACAAAAACCTGGTTGATCCGTACCGGCATGCCGTCGCGGAAGATGAAGGGGGCGAACTGGGTGATGCTGTCACCCATGTCACATTTAAAAATGGCTATCTCTTCCGGGTGGTAACGGAATCTGAAATATTCCACTGTGTCAAGACCGGCTTTGGCATTCCACCAGTCATATTCAAGGGGATGGGTCAGATAAGGCGGTGCGGGTACAGATGTACGGAATGAGTTGATATGTTCCTTGCTTTTGCCGGGTTTCGCAAGATTTGGTAATGCCGGCAGGTTGTACCCGAACTTGCGGGTCAGGGAAAAAGCAGTTACATCAGTATTCCTGGCCGGTCTGCCGTCAGCATCTGTGACAGTGAGGGTTATTGAGGTTTCCTTTCCGGGAATGATCTTGTCCGGCTGCTCCGCCGAAATATTCAACCTGCATTGGTCCCTTGAGATCTCATAGATGCTGTTGTTCATTTCTCCTCCCCACAGATAGCTCAGAGAGAGGTACCATTTGCGGTCAGTTGTGACTCTCTCCCTGAATTCAAGGGTTTCGGCGGTTCCGCGGGCCACCTCGCGATTTAAATCATAGATGAAGTAGCTGAATGAGAGGCCGGTATTGCTGGTGACACTGATAAAGACGGAGTCGGCTGTCCTGACCGTCCGGGGTGTGACACCGTGCGGCAGCTCTTTGGCTGCCACTGTCCGCCGTGCATTCCCGCTGACGATTGAGTATCCGGTGACGAAGGGGTCGATCTTCATCTGCCACGGGAGGGTTATTTTCAGGGCTGGCTTTTTGTTCCCGAAGGCATCGGAAGTTATCAATTCAGCCTCCCTTTCGGTTTCTGTGCCGTTGACTTTCAGGTAAAACCTTACTGAATCTGCCCGGGTGCTGTAGCAAATCTCCTCTTTCCTGTCGATGAAGGTCATGGATCTGGTCTCGGTGACTGACTCATTGTCCGAGGTGTTGGCGACAGCAACTATTTTACAGGTCATGTTTGCCTCCGGGAAGAGGCTGTCAGGAATCATCACCACCGTCTCGCCTGACGTTCGGAGGTTCTCACGGATAACTGCAATTGTATCCTTTACCGGAAGAAATGGTCCCGAAATCTCATTGACCCTGTCGCGAAGGATATGCAGGGTAACCCTGGCATCAGGCAAAATCATGTCATTTTCATTCAGGGCTTTAAGCCCTATAATAAACGGCCGGCCCCTGTACTGAACGCTGTCAGGCGTCCTGACAACGAGTTTCAGACTCCGAAGATCATAATACTCATAGACAAATGATCCGGATACCAGTGCACGGCTCCTGTTTGCAGGAGTCATCGTAATACTGTAATCCTTGTCAAGGCGGAGGCCGAGCGTGTCTGAAAGAACGAAGGAGTGGGTGTATCCGCCGGGAGTATAGGGTTTGAGGGTGGCAAGCTTAACCTGCCTGTATGGATCGGTGAGGTAGATCTTCAGGTCAGTTTCGCCCTGAAAGGGCTTTTTGTTCTTCCCGGTCAGCACCCAGGCTTTCAGCATCACCGTGTCCCCGGGCATGTATTTCGGCTTGTTGAAGAGCATGAATCCGGAGTAAGGCCCGGGTTCAATCATCCTTTTAATACTCCACCAGACACCTCGTGCCGTGCCGAACCCGTAACCCCTTATCGCGGAGCGGACTGCATCGTAGGGGAGCATGACAACGGTTTTGACAGGCACCCAGACGTACCTTACGGGAGTGGCATATGCAAGTTTCCTGGAGTTGCGGCGCAGCGCGGAATTGTCAAGGGTCCTGTCGAGGCTGAAGAGACTGGATATGCCATCATATGTTACAGTAAGAATACCCCTGCTGTTGCTCTTTGGAAGCCTGTATGCAAGCGAAGCCTGATCCCAGCGGATTGCCCTGGCACCCATCTTCAATGTAGCATCATCGACGAGGTGACCCGAGGTATCACGGACCTGGATGATGAGATCAGTCTTGTTGTCAACCACAGCAAGGTGGACATTGGGCACTGAACGGTACAACACCTTCACCCTGTCATTGTCAACATTCGCAGTGACATAGTTCCCCGGCTGAAGTTTCCCATTGTATGCTTTTCCGGCAGGGAAGGAGTCGACCACCACACTGAAGAGCTTCTCATACTTGCCGGTTGAGCCCTTGCGGATCAGGTCCCGGGCCTGCTTTTCAGTTATTGAGAAGATGTAAGTGTACGGACTTGTGGTACGGCTTTTAGCCAGGTCCTGTGATCCCAGTGTGCCGGAGATCATCAGGGCTATCAGAAAAATGAAAGGCCTGGTCATGGGGTGACAGCTTTTTTATGCAAACGACCATAAATTTATGAATAAAATGCCGAAGGTGCACCGCTGCTGCTCATTATAGAGCTCGCGATACACCTTTTATGCTTGCTGTCTCAGGCTCCTGCCGGAGTTTACCTATGGTGAGAGACGCCAACCGGACATGCCGGCTTCAGAACTGAACTGTTTCAGGCCTTGTGGACCGGTTTCCCTACAGCATCTGCACCTGCTTCCAGGAATACTTCCGAGATTGTCGGGTGGGCATGCATTGTGTGAGCCACATCCCATACGGTGCTCTCAACTGCCATGTAGGCCGCTGCCTCACTTATCAGGTCAGTGGCATTGTGCGATATGATCTGCACACCCAGAACCTCGCCGTACTTAGGTTCTGAGATTATACGGAGAATTCCTTCCGGCTGTCCCTCCGTCAGCGCCTTGCCATTGGCTGAGAGCGGAAACTCATTGACCTTGTATTCAGCACCTTCTGTTGTCAGCTGCTGCTCGGTCTTTCCAATCTGGGCAATTTCGGGATCAGTGTAGAGTGTTAATGGCACCCTCTCCGTTTGCATGGTCTCAGTAATGCCGAGGATATGGTTTACTGCTGCCAGCGCCTGAGCCGAGGCGGCATGGGCATAAATGCTCCTGCCGTTCACGTCGCCAACAGCATAGACTCCCTTGACGCTTGTCATGAAATGTTCGTCAACAACATAGAAACTCTCATTCTCTTCGGGGTTCAGGGAACCCGTCGGCTTGATTCCCCTGCGGGGCATGCAGTTAACAATGCCCTCGT
>JAAZAP010000258.1 GCA_012514255.1 Bacteroidales bacterium
CCATCGCCTCATCCAGGTCCCTTCCTATTATGTTTACAGCTTTCAGGAAATCCATCTCCCTCTGTTTTTTATTCTGATCGTTTTCTTTATTTTGCAAAAGTAATCATTATTAGTTTTCAGGCCTGCTGTGATCAGGCTTCAGTATTCAACGGCACAATCGCGATCTGAAGTATGGAGTTTCTCGAAAATTCGGTTGACAACGCCGGTAAGCGTGGATCAGTGGAGGTGATAGCCGGTTCAATGTTTTCAGGGAAGACTGAAGAGCTGATCAGGCGTCTCCGCAGGGCGAAGTTTGCAGGATTAAAGGTTGAGATATTCAAGCCTGCGGTTGATACCCGGTATTCAGAAGACATGGTGGTGTCACATGATGAAAAGTCAATCATGTCAACTCCGGTTGAGAATGCTTCATCAATTCTCCTGCTGACAAGCGGTGTTGAGGTTGTAGGCATTGATGAGGCCCAGTTCTTTGACAACAGTCTTGTGGAGGTCTGTACTATGCTTGCTGACAACGGCATGAGGGTTATAGTTGCAGGGCTGGACATGGATTTTTCCGGCCGGCCTTTCGGCCCCATGCCTGCCCTGATGGCCACCGCTGAGTTCGTGACAAAGGTTCATGCCATATGTGTCAGGTGCGGCAACCTTGCCAACTACTCACACCGGAAGACCAAGGAGGAAAAGGTTGTTGTGCTTGGGGAAAAGGATATCTATGAGCCGTTGTGCCGCTCATGCTACAAAAAAGCGGTTGACAGATGAATCTCAGCCCAGCTTGCTGATCTTTTCGAGCCTGACAGAATCAACTATGCTTATTCTCTTGCCCTCCAGTGAGATTACTGACTCGGTGGCGAACATAGACAGGGTGCGTATGGCGTTTGATGTGGTCATGTTGGAAAAACAGGCCAGGTCTTCACGTGAAACATATGCCCTTATTGTCCGGCCATCATTCTCGAGACCGTAAGTGTCACGGAGAACAAGCAGTGACTCGGCCAGACGGCCGCGAATATGCTTCTGCGTGAGCGAAACGGTTCGCTTGTTTGAAAAAGAGAGTTCCAGGGCCATCATACGCATCAGTTTCACTGAGAGATCCGGATTACGCCTGATGAGTTTCATGAAAGGATTCCTGTCAAAGCGGCAGATACCCGAGTCTTCAATTGCTACAGCTGAAGCAGAATAAGCGTTGCCGCTGATAAAGGCTGCAAAACCTATAAGTCCCTGCGGCCTGACCATCCTTATTATCTGTTCACGACCGCCTATACCCTCCTTGTAAATTTTCACCTTTCCAAAAGCAAGACAATATAATCCTGCAGACCTGCCTCCCTCGTTGAAGATCATCTCCCCCTTTTTCAATGAGAAGCAGTAATGATCCTGAATCAGGAACTCCTTGTCCTTGTCCGGCAACTCCCTGAAAAGAGAGAACGGTCCTTCAATACATTGTTCCAGGAACGGATTGGTATATAACATTTCCCCTCATGTTAAACAACATACAAAGATATTAAAAAAGTGAAGAATGGTAGAAATTAACTTTTTTTAACACACTATCTCTCAGTTAGTTGAGTGTCAGCGGGATTGTCAGCGGTAGCGTGATATTATGGGTATTCTCCTGCCGCTGCCGAACGCCCTGGAGGAGACCCTCAGGATGGGGGGTGTCTGTTTTCTCTTGAACTCACTGGTTCTCACCAGTCTGATGATCTTTTCAACAAGTTCCCTGTCATTAACCTGGCCGATAATCCGGTCAGCGGACCATTCAAGGTCTATATACATGTACAGGACAGGGTCCAGGATGCTGTAAGGAGGGAGTGAATCGGTATCCAGCTGGCCGGGTTTAAGTTCGGCTGACGGAGGCTTGGAGATAATAGCTTCGGGTATTATCTCACTGTTGGTGTTTATCTCCCTTGCCAGCCGGTATACATCTGTTTTGTAGACGTCGCCAATGACAGACAGCCCCCCGGCCATATCTCCGTAGAGTGTTCCATAACCTGTGGCAGCTTCGCTTTTATTGGAGGTGTTAAGCAGCATATAGCCCAGTTTATTGGCGAAGGCCATCAGTATGACTGCCCGGAGGCGCGACTGTATATTTTCCTCTGTAACGTCTGTCTTCATGCCTTTAAAGTATGGTTGCAGGGTTTTTTCCATCACCCCTCTTACTTCCTCGATGCTCACTATGTGATAGGGTACACCCAGGGTTGAAGCCATTTTCACCGAGTCAGAGACGGAGTGATCCGAGGAGTATACTGACGGCATCAGCAGTGCGAGTGTATTTTCAGGACCGAGGGCTTCTGCTGCCAGGGCCAGGACCACTGCTGAGTCTATTCCGCCGGACAGGCCGATGATGGCTTTCTTCAGTCCTCCCTTGATGAAGAAGTCCCTTATTCCGGTTACCAGGGCTAGGTGTACAAGTCCGGTCATATCTTCGGGCAGGACCGGAGGCAACTCATATCTTCTTTTGTCACATCCCGGTGAGGGAATCTCCACTATTCTGATCTCTTCCGAGCAGAAGGCAAGTTTCTCAAGCACAGTGCCATCGGCATCAATCAGTACAGATGATCCGTCAAAGATCAGGTCAGTGTATCCGCCGGTCTGGTTGACTGACAGCAGTGGTACTCCAAACTCCCTGGCATTTCGGATAAAGACCTCCTCTCTCACCTTTATGCGGTTGTGTGAGAAGGGATTTGCAGCAATGTTTATTATCAGCGATGGTTTCTCCTTCATTATCTCATCGAGAGGAGAGACACTGTAAAGGCGCCACAGACCCTTGTCTCCGAAGGGCTGTTCATCCCATATGTCCTCGCAGATGGTTACTGCGATCTTCTGTCCGTTGAATCCGACAGCTCCGAAATTGTTTCCAGGCTGGAAGTACCTGTCCTCATCAAAGATATCATATGTCGGGAGGAGAGTTTTGTGGATGACTGTCATGACCTCTCCTTCCTGGAGAAGGAATGCCGAGTTATGCAGGCTCTTACCATGGGTGCCGGTATTGGGTGACGGGCTTCCCACTATGGCGGCAATGCCTTTGCAGTGTGAGGCTATCTCCTTCACCGCTGCCATGGAGGCGGTGATGGTGTCACTCCGCAGCAGCAGGTCAAGAGGTGGATAGCCGGTGACTGCCAGCTCGGAGAATACAGCCAGCTCTGCGCCCCCTTCACGTGCTTCCTGAATGGCAGCAATTATTTTGCTGCTGTTGCCGGCAACGTCACCGGGGATATAGCTGAGTTGTGCTATTGCTACCTTCATGCGAGAGGAGTCAGAACTTCAATCCAAGCCTGAATCTGACCATCCTCACGGTAGATCTGTCATGGTGCTGGTATACATCCCTCAGGTCTTTGGTAACATCAAAGAAATCCTGGGCATAGCTGAGTCCTGCAATGATGCTTGCGTCAATCGGGAGTTCATACTCAATGCCGCCGCCGACATGCCATCCGGCGTTGAGTCCGTACACTTCGTTCTTGCCATTCTCATGGTTGATCTGGAGGGTGGGCAGGTCAACTGTTGACTTGAGCAGCATCCTGATGTCAAAGCCCATATCAGTGAAATATGTGAAATAGCCTACCTGGTTGGTTTGGAGCCGCACTCCGGCGGGGATGTTCATGTACTTGAGATTATACCTGATTTCATCTCCGGCCGGAACCACCTGCTCAAAATTGGTGAAAACCATCTTGTGATCTTCGGAAACGCTCTGTCTGCATCCTGCCGACATAATGCTTATGCCCGTTGAGATTGCATAGTTATCGGCAAAGTATTGCAGCACGTTGAGACCTATGTCAAAACCTGGCCTTGCACCTTCGCCAGCATATTCCGATTCATTTGAGCCCATCCATGAGATTACCGGGTCAGCATGGACCACGAATACAATCTCCTGTGAGAGAACGCGTGCCGGGAGCAGCGTAACCAGCATCAGGGTCATGACCCTCAATACCGTCCGGTCGATTTTTCTTTTCATCTTCTCATTCGTTGCCGGGCTAAAATTATAAATAAATGTCCTTATTTTGTACTGTTAACATGACATAACAGCTTTTATGACCCGATTTGCCTCATTGATTATCCTCGCAACAGCGATCCTGATTCTCGTAGCCACAGCTTCATGCCAGCGTGATCCCTACAGGGTCAACCTCTCCGGCATTGAGGTTGAGCTGGGCATCCGGGACCTGGGAGGTGATATCTTCGGCACCCCGGCCAACGAGATGGCTGACAGGGCTGAAACACTGAGGCAGGAGTATGGACGTGCCCTGGAGACCTACAGTACCGTCATAGGTTTGGGCGAACCGTCAGACGAACGATGGAAGTCGGCTTTCATACTCTTTGCCACTGATCTGCGCAATCTTGATCTCTATGACAATGTGAAGCGAGTATGGCCTGACACGGAGGGATTAAAGGAGGAGCTTACGGATGCTTTCAGGCATTACCGGTACTATTTCCCCGGCAGGATTGTTCCGGAGGTGATAACATGCATATCTGTATTCAACAACAGCATCATCGTTGATGATTCGCTTCTCATGGTGAGTCTTGACCGTTACCTCGGAGCAGATTCGGAATATTATCCGGCACTGGGGATCTATTCCTACCAGGCACGGAAGATGACTCCTGCTTATGCTGCTTCTGACTGCATGTATGCATGGGCTGCAACAGAGTGGGATTACAGTTCGGCCGGATATGGCACCAGAAATCTGCTGAACTCAATGCTCCATGAAGGCAAGCTTGTCTATTTTACTAAGCGGATGATGCCATCATTGCCTGATACAATCCTTTTCGGATTTACCGTGGAGCAGCTTGATTTCTGCGTTGCCGG
>JAAZAP010000259.1 GCA_012514255.1 Bacteroidales bacterium
GGATGAAGTGGTTGCGTTCCTCCCTGAAGGTGTTAACTATTACCATATTTTTCCCGGGCTGGGAATAGACGGTATCAACGAGCACCATATTAACCGGTGGAGTCAGAAGCTCCAGTTTCGCGATAGCAATAACGGGCACAAAGTTGGTTTCGTAACCGAGATTGCCAATGTAGGATTTCATGAATGAGGTGAGCATCTCGTTTTCTTCCATTATGCTATATGTCTCTCTCAGTGCCAGTTGCCCGAGGTGGGCACTGTCAGTGGGGGTTGAAAGCTGGTATAATTCCTCAGTGATCAGGTAATCAGCAAACTTATCAATCACATCCATGGCTTTATCAAAGCCATAGCTTTTCTTTTTGCTCATCAGCAGTGACAGTCCCTCACGGGAGAGACTTTTATATCTCATAAGGAGAATCTCTTCCTCCTGCCTCCAGGTGCTGCTTATCATGATGAGTTGAACTGCCAGAAAGAGCAGCAGGGCAGCCAGAGAAACCGCAAGAAGGAGCTTTCGCTTCATGGCTTCGATTTATGTTCAAATTTAAGCAATGAGTTCTGATAGCGGTAAGGGTTAACTATACATTAACCCTTTGTTAACCTTATGGCAGTGTTTGTTGGTGTAATTTTACACTGTCAAACACTTTAAAAGGGCAGTCATGAAAAGAAGAATTTTTTCACTCACAGTAGCAATTATGGCCTTGATGCTGGTTTCTACCGGTCTTTCAGCCCAGGAGACACCGCCACCCAAAAGCGCAAATGAAAAACAGAAACAGGCTGAATTTCAGAAACAACAGGCGCTTCAGGAAGATCTGAAACTGAAACAGGCTGAGCTTGAGGCTAAGAGAAAGGAGATACAGGATAAGGTGGCCGACAGAGAGGAAAGAGCGGCAAAAAGGCAGAGGGAGTATGAATGGGTTTATCGTGATTTTGATGACCTTGACAGGGAGGTCCGTGACTTGACCAGAAATATGCCGGTGGTTGTTGTTCCTGACCTCCCGGACGTTCCTGACATACGGACTTACAGATCCGGATCAGGCAATAATATATACATCTACGGCAGTTCAGCCTTTGCAGGTAAACCCGGATCTTCATGGAATTACTCCCGCCAGGTAATGGAGGCAACCTTTACCAATGAGCTGACAATGAGTGCCGATGAAGGGGAGAATGTCAACCTGACGGTTTCAGGCGATTGTGCAGAGGGATCAATTGCAGTGGCTATAATTATGCCTGACGGGAAACAGCTGTCTGAGGTCATTCTTGACGAGAACGGCAGCCTGAACTGGAGAAAAAGCTATGAAGCCGGAGAGGGCAATGGCTGGAAAAACGGCAAGTGGACATTCAGGATAAAGGCGAAGAACGCAACCGGAAACCTGCGTATTTCAATGAACTCTTACTGATTACGGGTTTTCTGCTTTTATTGGTTCATATCACCGGTCCGGGATGAGTCGCGGTATTCTTCCCGGATCCTGCGCAGAGACAGACACACAGTCTGTCTCTGTCTGTATATCAATGTCATGTCTCTGTTACGCAGGTATGTGTGCGTTCGTAAGCCTTTAAATACGCGTGTGATCATTATTGGTTGATGCCTGTTTGCCCCATGACGCCATATTGTTACTTTTGCATAACCAATGAGGCTGACATGAAAAAAATATCATTCTGGCTAGTATTAATTGCACTTGTTTCTGTTTCATGCGGACAGCGCTCATCCGTGAAAGATGAGACAAGGGTCATTACTGTGACCATCCCTCCATTTGCGTGGTTTGTGGAACAGATAGGAGGTGACGATTTCAATGTCAATGTGCTTCTGCCTCCCGGAGCAGATCACCATATCTGGGAGCCGCTACCAGCTCAGATAAGTAAAC
>JAAZAP010000260.1 GCA_012514255.1 Bacteroidales bacterium
AACCAGTCCCCTTCATCAGGCCACCAGGCATCAATTCCTGTCTTGACCAATTCCAGATGCTGATTCCAATACGGGAATAGATGCCCTTCATCAACCGTTTCTCCTTCTTTGGGTGGAATTGAACCGTGAAGTGTCGGTAGTTTGTCACGGTTCCAGGGTACTATATGAGCTATAACTTTAACATTAAAATTATGCAAATCGTTAATAACTTCAGCCGGTTCCCGCTTGAACACCTCCGGATTAAACTCAAAAGAGGGTTGTTCCAGATTCCAACCCCGTGGACAAAATCCGGTTCCCAGATAGATCACAGCATCGATCGGAATTCTCTTATCTCTAAATGTCTTGACTAGATCAATCATCTGTGTTTCATCCTCCAAAGTCCGATGTGATTGCATGTACCCTAAAGAGTATTTGGGTGGTAAGACTGCAGGTCCGGTAATTATGGATATGTCTTTCATTATGTCCTCGGGTTTCTCACCAATGAAGACAAAAAGATCAAACAAACCAGAAATGATCTCATCAACAGGAGGCCTTCCCTGAACCAGCCTCACGTATTGCCTCCTGTGCGAAACTGAATCACTCTCTAATACAGGAGGCTCCCAGGGGATAAAATAGCCGTTCCCCGGGTCTCTGAGATCAACCTGAACCCACGGAGAAGGCATATATAGTCCCCAACCTGAGGTGCCGATCAGACAAGCAACCGGATTGCGCGAACCATATGCATTAGATTGCCATCTGGGCACCATTTCATGTAATCTGCCTCTACGGTCAAATTCAATTTGCTCATCCTTCCAGTCTTTCCCCATTCTCGGGCCACCCTCACCCATCCCTAAAATAGGCTTGTCATCTGTCTGGAAAGAAACACGGCCATCCGGCAAAAACGTAATCTCTTGAATTTTCTTATCTCCCTGGTCTGTTACCACAATCTTTAACGGATCAGGAGATATCTCAACACTAAATGAGCCAACTTTACGCTTAATTGTCTTGCTTAGTGAGGCTACTCTGATGTCAGGCCTTCCGATCTCACCCTCAGCCAAAACAGGAGTTTGTAAAACGGAAGCGGCTACTTCCTTTGGTCTGAGCGTGATTCTCAGACTGCTGCTTCCGGCTTCCCGGATTTCCAGAACTGACTTCTTCCCATCTGAAATTATCTGCTGAGTACAGGAAGTTACCAGTAGTAGTGATAGTAGCAGTGTGCAGGTCAGTTTAATATGAGCTTTTTTTTGTTTCATGCTGCTTTAGATTGGTTTTGGGCTATTCAACTTTGTTTACTCGTATTCACTTTGTTTAATGCACTTCAAATATAAAAATTTCCAACATATAAAACAATAAAAAAGCAAATTAACCTTTTTTAACCAACAGCTCCTCTCCCAGAATGAGCATAGCCCTTTATAGTCTTGTCTTACTGTTTCTTGCAATATCCTTCGCCGGGCCTGATAAAGAAAGCACAACCCAGGAGACATGCTTAAAAACATCTTAAAAATTGAAATGCATGGAGACATCGACGTTAAAATATATTAAACTTTGTTCACTATATATAAATATAGATATTCTATTATACAATGAAATTCCCATGCAAATAGCTGCTTAAGCAAACTATCAATGGCATGTCAGGCTTCGATTCATCTTAATGGGTCATCTCCAAAGCTACGAGTGCGGACTCAACATTGACAACTTCAATGACATCAAGGTAGGAGACGTTGTCGAGGGATACCAGACAGTACAGGTTAAGAAAACACTTTAGGATTGCCGATTTGTGATTTGCGATTGAATTCGATCGGCCATCAGTAATAGAAAAGAGGGTGTCTCATAATGCAAATTGGACACCCTTTTTATTTATGCCAGGATTTGCAAATAATGGTATTTTACGAAAGCCTCTACATCATTGTTTTCCAGATACTCATGGTTTTCTTCAGAACCATATCCGCCATCAGCCACAAGGACATCATGCATCTTGCCCAGGTTATCATTTAAAGATTCTATATGTGCCTGAAGCATAGCCGTGTCATTTGTTGTTTGATGAATCGCACACCATAAAATACATTGGTTATCAACGCCTTAGCCATTTATGGCGAGCGAGGGCAAAACGGAAAAGGCGCGAACCGCACCCTGTTTGGTGGCGCCTTTAAGGCCCCGTGTAGCGGGAGGACAAACAGGGGGTGGTTGTCTTTTCCGGCCTCCTTTTCTTTGGTTCATTTCTTTTGGAGGAGCAAAAGAAATGAACAGTAGTCCCAATAGAAAAAGGGTGCCCTTTTGAGACACCCTCTTTTATGCTTTTATATGTCTGATTAAGCGCCGATGAGTTTCTTGTATGCTTCGGCATCAAGAAGTTCTTCCAGTTCTGACGGATCAGAAAGCTCTACCCTGATCATCCATCCCTGTCCATAGGGATCACTGTTTACCAGCTCGGCTGCAGAGTCGAGCTCTTCGTTCTTCTCCTTGACCGTGCCGCTGACGGGCATGAAGAGATCAGATACAGTCTTGACTGCCTCCACCGTTCCGAAAACCTCTCCATGGCCAAGCTCTTCACCGACGGTTTCGATCTCAATAAACACTATGTCACCCAGTTCATGCTGGGCAAAATCAGTAATGCCTACGGTTGCTTCATTTCCTTTGATCAGAACCCACTCATGATCCTTGGTGTACTTCAGGTTTGTCGGAACATTCATTGCTTGATATTTTTTTATTAGACTTTGATTTTCAGGTTTCAGGTTGTCAAAAATACATCTTTTTTAATATTTAAACCCTGATAAAGGCTTTTTTATGCTCTGCTGTTCTCCTTATCACTGTACCAGCGTGAATCTGAGGCTGAAGCCGAAGTTGGTGTTTGAGGTCAGGAAGGTATTGGCCACAAACGGATCATTCATTGAATGATCAGCATATACCTGCAGGTTAAACCTGTCACTTAATACATAGTCGGCCGTAGCGCCGATTGTAAATACCTTCTGGCCTGCCACCGGCTGGTTCACCTCTTCTATCAGCTTGCGGGCCAGTGTTTTGTTATCCCTGATGGAAAAATCAAGCTTGATGTTCAGATCGCTTTTCAGTGCCCTTTGCCCGGTCCGGGATCTCAGTGTGATAGCCACATCGTCAAAACGGTATCCGGCTCCGATGGTAATCTCGTCATTCCTTATGTCAGCTACCTGGTTACTGGCCAGGTTGAGTGTTACTGTACGTGACTTCCGGTATTCGATCCTGGTGGTCAGCGAGTTTTTCCAGCCCATGTCAATGTTGATAAACGGACTGAACTGCTCATTGATGGTTACGGTATTGATCTCATACTGAGGAATGAAATTTGACTTCATGTCACGGATCCGGCTTATGCCCGACTCATCCGGATCATAATAGAGGCTGGTGTTGAATGACCCGATGGTATAGGTTGACCTGTACTGGTGAGAGAGGCTCACAGAGTTGAAGACTTTCCTTACGGCCTCAAATTTTGTCAGTCCCTCGAAATTGATCCTCCAGTTAGGCATTATGTGGAGCATGGAGGGAAAAGATGAGAGTGTTATCTTCCCGGGATCTCTCCTTGTATAGGCGGCAAGAAATGCCGGGACAAGAACCTCGGCCGAGGTGATGCCGTAACCGCTGGCATAGGGGCCGGTAACCTGTTCGCCTGTCACCGGATCAAAATGAGGATCATACAGGTTGTCTGTCTGCTGCCGGTCACTGGCCCTCCGCTGAGAGATAATGGCAGTGTAATCACGGAAGCGTTCAAAGGTCTCGGAGACATACTCGCCAGATTTGGGTATCTTTTCAAAGGCGGTGCCCCATGACACCACCGATATTGTGAAGTTGCCGGTGATGCGGGTATTCCTGGTGCTGTCCGGGAAGTTGCCGTTTCTGTCTGCCCGGAGGTATGAAGAGATGGTCTCCGAATAGCGGCGGTCACCCGTCACATCAATACGAAGTCCGGGGAAGGGCTCAATATTGCCCCTCAGGTTGATCTGTTCGCGCTTGCTGAAGGTGGCAGCGTTGTTCAGGAGGGTGTCAGTGGTAATCCATCCGTTGATGACGGCCTCATCAAAAAACCGCTCATCAGTAAGACCCACCAGGAACCTCCATCCCGGTGATGACATCCCCCCGTAGTTCTGTTGCCCCAGGAGAGAGGTACCCGGCATGTATCCCGGGAGTATATGTCCCTGCTCAACGGTATAGGTGGCTGAGACGTTCCGCAGTGCCATCAGCCCGCGTACAGCATAGCGGCCTATGACGCTGGCCATGCCGGGCTTCTTCTCCACCCTGCCTTTAACATCAATGCTGGCACTTTTTACATCAGTGTCAGGCGTGAAATCCACACGCGTGTCTGACACCACTTCATGCTTGCCGCTGACGATGGTGCCGTCAGATGCCGTGACGGTAACGGTCACATCCCTGGTCTTGAGGTTATGGTTTATTATTCGCGCTCTGCCCGCCCTGAGGGGGATGCCCCTGCGTGAATGGGTCACCTCCTCATATCCCAGGCTCATGCGCCGCCGGGCTCCTGGCTGGGTTGTGGTCTCAATCTCCTTGAGGAACTTCGACTTGTTGTAGAGGTTGGTCAGATTGGCCTGCAGGGTGAACTGACCATTGTTGGAGTTCTTGATGGTGTTGCCCGGGTTTATATTCAGCGAGTCAGGGAAGATTGTGCCTGCCAGCCAGTCGTACCTGGCGCTGTACCTCGCGTTGGAGGTCACCCAGGAGAGCAGGGGCAGTTTGTTTATCGGGACATTATAGTTCAGGTTCAGCAGGTGGTAGTAGTTCGTTGTCCGCCCGAACTGGCCCAGGTTGGTCATTATTGAATCACGCCACACGTCAAAGAGCTCCGGGTATCTGCGGCGGTCAACCCCTCCTTCCGGTTCATCTATGCGGGCTATGCTGCTGGCGGTGAAGTCTACCTTCAATTGCTTGGTGATATCATACTTGATGTCATAGAACCGTGTCCACTGGAAATCTTTAGTGAAGACGGGTTCAATGAACAGGTCAGGGTTATTTATATTGCGTGTCTTCACCTCATTATAGTACCTGTAGAGATCAGTTCGTACGGTGATATGCCTGGGGAAGAGGTAAAGATTGAAGTCCTTGATCAGTCTGAAGGCCGGGGAGTTGAATATGCGGGCCTTCTGAAAGGGTGTGATGTTTTTTGGGCGGGCATCAAAATCGTACGCAATCCCTCCCCGGTAGGTTCTTTCAACGTCAACCTCCGTTGTTGGATCAGTGTTATAGACCTCGTTGAACGCGTAGCTGACGGTGACGTTTGCCGGGTCCCATGCATGGGGCTTCTCCCCTCTCCGGGTGGTGCCGGCATTGCTTACTGTCAGTGTGCGACGCCGTGAATACTCCTCCGAAAGATTCAGGAGGCTGTCTCTCTCTGCCTTCGTCTCAAGGTTATCAAGTGCATCATTGAGCATGATATCCGGATCAAGCGGGTCATACTGGGGTCTCACCCGGTTTTCCGAGAAGCCCATATACACTGGTATGCGGATGCCTGCCTTCTCGGGGAAGAACTTGCCCAGCTCAAGGTTGGAGGAGAGATCATACTGAATCACCTGCTCCATGCTTCGCTGGTTGACATTCTTGTCTATGCTACCCCATCCCGGCGTACTGGTCTGGCCAACCAGGTTGACCGTTCCCAGATCAGCCAGTCTGGCCTGCATCTGAGCGTTGGCAGCCCACCCGCCATCCTCGCGGAAGTCGCTCAGGCGGAGCTCATTGATCCACACCTCTGCTGAAAGAGGTGCTCCGTCATCATACTGCGGACGGCGCGTCCTGATCGGGTTTCTCACTCCCACCATCACAACCCTCACGTTGCTGAGATTGGGATTGCCGCTGACGGAGATGCGCGCCCTGCCTGACTGGATGGAATAGATGTCTCCTTCGCTGATGGATGAATTCGGCTGACGCATGGCGGCATCGCGGGCCTGCTTCGCGTCAAGCAACAATGAAAGATCTATGTCTATCTTGTTTTCAGAGGGCCAGACAATAGCCCTCTGTTCCTCTATGTCATTGTTATACCGGCCATAGGGGGTCAGCTTCAGGGGGATCTCATATTCATAGAAATTGCCCCGGTAGTCTGATCCCAGCCTGACAAAGACCGTGACCTCATCATCATCAAGCGGCTCGCCTATGAGCGCCTCGGCATGCACCTCCATCTTCAGCCGCCTGTACTGCCTCATGTCCAGCGTGACTGTCTTATACGTGGCGCGGGCATCACCATCAGCCAGCTCACGCACGCGAAGGACCATTGACTGCTCATTGAGCTGCCTCAGTGCCGGGTTGGCGGGGTCAATGACACGGTCAAAGCCTGGGGGAAGGACATAGTTAACAGGCTCTTTGCCGGCGTTCTCCTCAATGCTCACCGAGCTGATCTCAAATGTACCATCATCCTCTTCAGGGATAGTTATGCGCTCTCCGCCCTCAAAGAAGGTGAGATTGTATTTCCGCCACTCTGACCTCACAAGCTCAAGGCGTGCAAAACGCATAATGACCTGCTCGTCAAAATTGCGCATGAACATGCGCAGGAAACGTATCGACTTGAAATCACGTATTGATCCTATCCGCCTCTCATAATCGGTGACAGGGATCTTGAACTGGTACCACCTGACAGGCGACTTCTCCCCGTTGGCAAAGGTTGCAGTATACTCAAGCTCGTCAACTATGAAGTTTTCTCCTACAACCATATCCTCAGGCCTGAGGCTGATGTGATACTGATAGTAGCTCTCCGTCTCGCTCAGTGTGTTGTCACGGTTGATATCTTCCATGTCCGGCAGGGTGGTGCCGCTGGTGGGATAGGATTCATCCGACATTTCGGACGTGGGTGAGTTATTCTCGGTGCCATTGAACCTCTTATAGCGTTCAAGGATGCCAAGCTCCAGCCGGTCATAATCGGAGCCCCTGAAATAGTGGAAGTCATCATTTGACGGATCATCCAGTATCTGATCCAGAACCTCGGGACTGACCACAACACCCACCTCCTGCAGGAAGCTGTCAAAGAAAGATGCTTCATCCTCGTTGCTCAGACCGTCAAGCCCCACATCCTGGTAGCGGCGTGAGTCAATGTTATTGTCAAAGGCGTGGACCACGGCCTGCACTGTGGGCACGCGACCCCAGACTGTAGTGTCAACGTTGACCAGCAGCGGTGAGATGGGCAGCCCGTTCTCAAACTGTTTCCGTGAGTCACGCAAAATGTCCTCAGAGATGTTACCGAGGTTGAAATAGAGATCACCACCTTCATGATCAGGGTTCTCCACGAAGGGATCCATGACCCAGAACTTTATATACTGGATGTTAGCCGATTCAAAGTCGTTCGTAAGCAGCTCGCGCATCATCCCTCCCCAGCGCGTGCGGGGCGAGTTAAGCAGTCCTCCGGCATTCATCCCTGCCGAGTAGGCACCGGGAAGTACATCAAAGTTGTACGGTCCGCGCTCCTCGGGATAGAAGGCTACATTGAGCACTGAGATGTTGGTGGGAATACCACTTGGCGATTCCTTGAACGGAAAAATCTCGGTCTCGTAGATCTC
>JAAZAP010000261.1 GCA_012514255.1 Bacteroidales bacterium
CATATCAGAGCCTCGCCAAAAATATCAGTCATTAAGGAGACAAGATCAAATATCATCTTTGCTCAGGACTGATATTCAGTTCATTTAATTCTTCCTGCCGCTTTGAACATTTCAAAAACAATTTTGTATTTCCTGATCAGAAACATGTTTCAACTTCATTGTGTAACCGGAAAACCACATCAAAACCGGGGCAGAACTGAAAAGCCATACCAGTAGGTATAATTTAATAGGGATGGCTGGTACCCAATGAAGTTTGAGATCTCATACTCCAGGGCGGGAAATGAGTACAACATCGCCCTGCGCGATCTTCAATTCCGCCAGGGACAGTAGCGCGTTCCTCCCGGCACTATTATCAGACAGCTATGTCAGGCATTCTCAGCTATTATCAGAGATGTGAAAAAGCGCCTCCTGGCAATTACAGACACTTTCCCTTTATGAAAACTTGCTAAATACTAATTCCCATGCCCGGTTTACTAAACCACCCTTGTTGACCACTTCAGACATGCCTAACTTCTTTCATTATTCAAGGATGGCATAATGAATCAAACTGAAAGGAGGGCAGAGAAATGAAGAAGGTTTCAGAGATTATTTATTGTATTTTTTTGATGATGTGTATTTTCCGGAGCGGGCTAACTCTGTCAGCGCAGAATGGAGCATGGATTGCGCAGTCGCCCGAAGGCATCGGAACGGGTGAAAATGTTTACAGCTGCGGTAACGGAAGTATAATATTTACCAAATTATCTGCCAGGTATCTGCTGCTTTTTGATATTAATGAAGGAGAGTGGCAGAAAGCGGATATGGACAAAGTTCGGACATGGAAACATGTTCAGGCACAGGGCGATGTGATTCTTGGGATCTCGAATGATTTGCTTTTCGGGTACAGTTCGATTACAGGCGAATGGGACACAATAAGTTACAAGGGCATTATACTGAAAGAGGGGAGTCAGCAGTCTCAATCACGAAGCTATGGGTGCAGCGACAGTCTTGCCTTTTGTGTGACTGACGAAGTGTTTTACATGTTTGACGGAAACAGAGCTCAGTGGTATAGTCTTGAATATCAATTGCCATCAGGGTTTACGGCGGGTACCTTCTCGGTAAAAAATGATTTCGCATGTGCCATCTTACCCGGTGCAGCCGATCAGGATGAGATTGTCAACATAGCTTACAGTGCCTATACCAACTCGTTCGCCATAATCAGGAACGGAGGCAGTTCTGGCCACCTGCCCAAATATGTTCATGGCTTCATCGGATTTAAGCAGATGAGTGTAAGCGGCGGAAGTGAGGTCAGGCTTGCAGGTTACAGTGCCTTTGACAACGAGTTTGATGTAATTACTGTTTCCGTTGCAAACACGCAGGATATTGATTGGGATAACCTGACCGATTATTTTCCGGATGAAGGTGCAGTTTTTTCATTATATATCCGTACGGTTGTTGTTCCTTTTGAATCGGTGAGAGCTGACTGGTATAGTTACAGCACATTCCTGGGAGAATGGCATACCGCTTCCGCTTCATTTAACATGATTGAAAATGAGAATTATAATGGATCAATAATGCAGGGTGGATTTTATTCAGTAGATTCCTTTTTTGATGGAACCGAATGGGGTTGCGTCTTTTATTCAGGGCTTACCGGCAATTATGAGACTGTGACCCCGGGTTTCTTCCCTGTCACATTATCAGGCACAGCCGGCAGGTCAGTATTTGCAGCTTCAGACGATAACAATGTCTGGGGGTACAATCCTCTGACAAAGAATGGATCGGTGCTAAACCTGTCCCAGGGTGAAAGAGCATATCTCACGGCCGCCAATGATTATTCCACATTCCACGAATGGAGTACTGGTTCAGACTCGATGCTGATATGGTTCTACAATAGTCGCACGAATAATTGGCATTCATTCAAAACTCCCGAACATGCCTATCAGGCTGGTACCTTTGGCGAGGATCTTTACCTGTATAAAAGCAATCCTGAAAACCACACGGTTGTATATTCCTCTGTACGTGATACACTTCTGGCTGTTGCTCTTAATGAAAACATCACTTATATTCCGGATATTGAGGGCAATCTTGTGGCGCTGGCATCGGCAGACCATTCCGTCCTGATCAATGCCGGGAAGGGGAAGGTTCATGAGATGAATTTTAATTTCAATCCTCAGGGTCTGGGAACCGGCTCAGCAGTATTTACCCAGCCTGCCGCAGGGATGCTCTACGGATACAGCGGAGAGTCAGACACATGGACAACACTGGCTGCCACGGGGGAACCTTACCTGTGTACAAATAAGGGTTCGCTGGGCCTTGTAACAATCAGGTCGGGGAGCAAGATCTATTACAAGTATTGTGCATTTAATGCCTTGACAGACACTTGGATAGAGCTAATTCCCGAGGGCGCTCATGTTGCATATGCGCTTGGCTACCGGACGGCTTTGATTATTATGTCAGGCACCCTTTATGCATTTGATCCCTACGGAACGGCAAGCGGTGTTTCTCCGGCAAGCATTACGGCCGTCGATGACTTCACCCTTGAACAGAATTATCCCAATCCTTGCAGCTGTAATACCACCCTGAGATACATCCTTCAAAAGCCGGCAAATGTTACTCTTGCCATATATGACCTTGCCGGGAGGGAAATCAGGGTACTTGTAAATCAATATCAATCGCCCGGAGAGTATTCTGTAGTCTGGGATGGAAAATCTGCCGGGGGTGACCCTGCAGCTGATGGTCTGTATATTTACCGGTTAGTTGCCGGGAACAGTTGTCTTGCGCGGAGGATGGTCAGA
Organism: Bacteroidales bacterium; assembly: GCA_012514255.1. The sequence continues at coordinate 2,772 of JAAZAP010000261.1, forward strand.
TCAGGCAGCTACAACAGATAGTACACACCAGATACTGATATTCTCTTGTGGTTTGCGGGTAAGGTGTTATGTGTTTTTAGCGAAGGGGACAGCTTGCAGGGGAGCCGATCCCTGCATAAAATAAAAAGTCCCGCAAAGGCGGGACAGTATTTACTCCGCCCCCCGATTCTCCCGATAAACCGGGATTCCCGGGGCACGGTAGGGCTTCCCGATACGCTTTCGCCCTGCTCAAGCTATCGGGACTACCTTTCCCGATAAATCGGGATCGCAGTTTCTCGACCTGTTGTTGCAAAAAAAAATCCCACTTGCGTGGGTTTTTTTTGTTGCTCCGCTAGGGCTCGAACCTAGACTTTCCTGATCCAGAGTCAGGCGTGTTGCCAATTACACCACGGAGCAATGATATCGGGCTGCAAATATAAAAAAAATTCAGGTTATTCTGTTACACCGCACATTTTTACGCTCTCAGCGCCTGCGGCTAACACGAAAAACCGGATAATATCCTTATAAATGGTATGGATATTGTAGCTTTGTATATCAATCCATTAAGAACATACAGCCATGAAGCCAATGAGACAACTGTTAATCGTTTTATTCACTCTGGCGGTCGTTCAGACTGCCCCCGCACAGAACATTGAGACGGACAACCTCGAAAACCTGGTATTTCCTACTTTTCAGGAATCGCTCGTTAAACTGAAAAACGGCCAGACCTATGAGACCATGCTCAACTATGAGAAGACGGAGCAACAGATGGTTGTGCTGAGGAACAATCAGCTCTTTCTTTTCAAAGACCACCTGATGGTTGACTCTATATACATGGGAGAAAGAGTTTTTATACCTTCTGAGAAGGGATTCCTGGAGGTGCTCATCAATGCGCCCGTCTCCCTGTTCATGGATCACAAGGCACGGCTTGAAAGCACTGGCGCCACGCTTGCCTACGGCTCAAAAACCACCACCGCAGGAGTGACTCACATAACAACGATATTCGGCCAGGAAGGAGCTATCATACTTAAGATACCGGAGAACTTCAAGGTAATGGATGATTCATCATTTCTTGTTAGGATCGGAGGGGAGTTGCACAAGATTACAAACAGGAAGCAGTTCCTTAAATTGTTCCCGGAGATACGGAAAAAGCTGGAGGCTCATATCAGTGATAAGGGAACAGATTTCAAGTCTGCCGATGATCTGATCAGCCTGATAGGGTTTTGCAACAGTTTAAGCCGCTGAAGCCAGAGTAGGCTTCCCTTAAGGGATTATTTACTGAACTTTTGCCAGGTATCCTTCAGCTGTACGGTGCGATTAAAGACCAGACTGCCCGGGCGGCTGTCGTAATCAACACAGAAATATCCCACCCTCTGGAACTGGAACCTGTCAAGTGGCTTCGCCTCTTTCAGTGAAGGCTCTGCCTTGCAACCGGTAAGGATAGTAAGGGAGTCAGGATTAAGGAACTCCCTCGGATCAATGTCCTTGTGTCCCGACGGGTCTTCATCACTGAAGAGCCTGTCATAGAGTCTCACCTCGGCATCAATAGCGTGTGCGGCTGAAACCCAGTGAAGGGTGCCCTTGACCTTGCG
>JAAZAP010000262.1 GCA_012514255.1 Bacteroidales bacterium
AACTATCCATTTCACCCAATGCATGCGTCATTACTGACGAAAACAAGCCTGCCTTCATTGGAGTAAGTGATATCCTAAGGCACTCGGCTGACCAGACGGTGAAGCTCCTAACCCGTGAGCTGGAGATCAGAAAGGCTGAGCTCGATGAGGAGTGGCACTTCTCATCACTTGAAAAGATCTTCATTGAAAAGAGAATCTACCGTGATATTGAAGAGTGTGAGACATGGGAGGCGGTGATCAGTGCCATTGACAAAGGACTTAAACCATACAGGAAGCTCTTCAGGCGCGAGATCACCCGTGAAGACATTATAAAACTCACCGAGATAAAGATCAAGCGTATCTCGAAATATGACTCGTCGCGTGCCGATGAACATATCAGTGGTATTGAAGATCAGCTGGAGGAGGTGACAAATCACCTGGCTCATATCATTCCATATGCTATCAACTATTACCGCCAGATAAAGAAAAAGTACGGTAAGGATAAGGAGCGCCGTACAGAGATAAGGAGCTTTGAGACCATTGAAGCCACCAAGGTGGTGGCAGCCAACGCCAAGCTCTATGTCAATCGTCAGGAGGGTTTCATTGGCACCAGCCTGAAGAAGGATGAATATGTATGCGACTGTTCTGATATTGATGATATCATTGTGATCAGGAAAGATGGTTCCTATCTCATCACAAAGGTTACCGAAAAGCAGTTTGTAGGGAAGGATGTCATTCACGTTCAGGTATTCCTGAGGAATGACACACGCACCATTTACAATATTGCCTATCAGGATGGGCGCACAGGCCCGTACTATGTCAAGCGCTGTGCCCTCACCGGCCTTACCCGTGACAAGGACTACAATCTTGGCAAGGGCACTCCCGGGACAAGGATTCTCTATCTCAGTGCCAATTCCAATGGTGAGGCCGAAGTGATAAGGGTATATCACAAGCCCAAGGCCCGCCTGAAGAAGCTGACCTTTGATTTCGATTTTGGCGAGCTGGCCATCAAGGGACGAGGGTCAATGGGAAATATCCTTACCAAGAACGCTGTACATAAGATCACTCTGAAGGAGAAGGGTCTCTCCACCCTGGGAGGGCGTAAGCTGTGGTATGATGAGGCTGTCATGAGACTGAATGCCGATGGCAGGGGCAGGTTCCTGGGTGAGTTCGCGTCAGATGAGCTTCTTCTCGTTGTCACGAAGGGAGGATTGTTCCGTACTTCGGGAACAGACCTCTCCTCACATTTTGAGGATGACCTGTTGCTGCTGGAAAAATACCGTGAGTCAAAGATATTCTCTGCTGTCTACTGGGACCAGGAGCAGGAGTACTACTATGTCAAGCGGTTTGCCTTCGAGGAGTCTGACCGGCTGCAGTGTTTTATTGCAGACAGTGAAGGATCAAGGCTGGTAAGCCTTACCGAGGTGGAGTATCCGCGCCTGGAGATAAAGTTTGGCGGCAAGAATGAGGGCAGGAAGCAGGAGATCATTGAGGTGGCTGAGTTCATCGGTGTGAAGAGCTTCCGTGCCAAAGGCAGGCGGCTGTCAAACTACAGTGTTGCAGATATACGTGAGTTGGAGCCCGTCATCAGGAGCGAGGCAGCTCCTGTCAGGGAGGCAGAGGAGAATGGCGATGAGATGAAAGACTCAGTCCACGGAGCCGGGGAGGTTGACCCCGCACAGATGAAACTGGACCTTTAGATCACCATGATTATTTATCTTATAGGGTTCATGGGCAGTGGCAAGAGCTATGCCGGCAAGAGGATAGCCGCCCTGCTGCACTGGAAATTCACTGATACAGACAGGCTTATTGAACAGAACGAGGGGATGGCTGTCTCTGAGATCTTTGCCGTCAGGGGAGAAGCATACTTCCGCAGTGTTGAGTCGAAAGCCCTCAGGGAAGTCGCCGCAGGAAACCGGACGGTGATTGCCTGCGGAGGCGGAACTCCCTGTTATGGTGATAATATGGCCCTGATGAAGTCTACCGGCGTGACCGTCTGGCTGAAGCTTTCCCCGGAGACCCTGGTGTCACGCCTGATGAATTCCAAAACTGACCGTCCTCTCCTGAATGATGCCGGGCCGGCCGAACTCAGGCAGCGCATCATTCAAATGCTTGAGACCAGGAGCCACTGGTATGAACAGGCTGATCTGATCATTGATGCTGAGGCAGTTAACGAGGAGGAGATGGTTGCCCTCATAACAGAGACGATTCGAACAGGATAACCCCGCTTGTAAATTCAGATTTATTTCTTATCTTGGATAAGTAAGTCTGTTACTGATCCAGAGTACATCAATATCTAAAGGGAATGAGAACC
>JAAZAP010000263.1 GCA_012514255.1 Bacteroidales bacterium
TACCTCCGACGATCCCTCCGATATACTCAATCACTCTTGGCCGGATCCGGTCGGTTAAAGCGTTATCCCTCATGTACACGGCTATGACAAGCTGTACATACAACTGTGTGAATGATCCAGGTTTCATTTTAAACTATTTTAGAAATGCAGCTTATCAAAGTTATGAAAAACATAAAACATGAAGACCATGAGTCAATCACTTTTTATGATAGTAACCAGGGGATTCTGAAGTGAATAAAACAGATTGTCAGGCAGTACTATTGTGATGTTAACAGCCAGGCATCAGGGAAATTTTTCTGCTTAAGAGTTTCAAGCGCAGCAAGTGCTTCGCCAGTGGTGGTGTATCTTCCATAGCTGATCCTGTAATAACCGTTTGCGGCAGGCGGGAGGACATGCATGTCGATATTGTATTTGTCACCATACTCTTCGGCTACCCTGTTTGCCTTTTCAATGTCATTGAAGCTTGCTACAATGAGGTAGCTGTAGTTTGTTGGCATATTGCTGTTTGTCATGGGATCCGGATTGCCCCTGACCGATGTTACAGTATCGTCCATCCCCGATAGTGATCTGACTGGTATGGAGGGATAAATCACATCTGATGAATTCTCTTCCGTTATAAAGGTGTTCACGCAGAAGTAAACTACAAGGAACAAGAGTCCGCTTATGAGGGCAAGTTTCTTCATCCGGCGGTTATTCAGGGTTCATATTTTGATATGCAATAAGTTTACCGGATTAGCTGCATATCATTTATTATTATGTCAAATTTACGCAATGAGATTTTTGAAATCAATTCTTTTTTCGTAATTGTCATCAAATGAAGGAAGTTACGACGGGCGGGGGAGGTGTGGGGAAAGGAAGGGCGGAGGGGTGTGGCGGCATGGAGGGCGTTTATGACCGTCGTGGAAAGGCAGTACGGGGGTAGAGGCAGGGAAGGGCGCTCGGGGCGGCCGGCAGTCAGGCCGGGCGGGGAGAGGTGGGCGTCTGGGGACATGCTTTTACAATTCTTGATGGCCTACAGCCATCCCTACGCATTAACATCTTGTTCTACAATTCTGGATGGTCTACCATCCACACAGGAAGTCGATAGTCACCACCTCGTAGAGGTGGAAGAATTGTACATCATGCCTGCACCAGACAAAGGGTGGGCGGGCGGGGACATGCCTTTTACAATTCTTGATGGCCTACAGCCATCCCTACGGATGTGTATCTGGTGCTACAAATCTTGATGGCCTGCGGCCATCCCCCCGGATGCTGCCAAAATCCACAATTCCTGATGGCCTGCGGCCAATCCCGGCAATGTCTGTTTTGTAATAGCTATGAAAGAGGTATATTTATGCACTGAACGCTGATAATGAAGCTGAAAATGAAAGCACAGAGGGTGATGCGTCGGATTATCATGATGACCCTGACCATTGCAGCAACAGGCCTCTCCCTCCATGCACAAACATACCCCTTCAGAGAATATACCTCTGACGACGGGCTGCCCCAGACACAATCAACCTCGGTGATGCAGGACAGCAGGGGATACATGTGGATACCCACAAGAAACGGACTGGCACGCTTTGACGGCACCACATTCGTCTCATACCTCCGCAAGGATGGCCTGCCGTCAAACATGATCAACACCGTCCTGGAAGACAAACGCGGTACTATCTGGGCGGTGACACTAAACGGCCTTGCCCGTTTCAATGGAAAAAAATTCATCAGTTATCCCATACCTGACTCTCTCAGAGTCAAACAAATAGTCCAGTCCTGCACCAGTTTTGACACGGCGACGTTCTTCCTCAGCGCAGCAATTGACGAGGAAAAACAGATGATCCTATATTTTGAAAATGGCAGGTACACCAACTATGAACAACATCATCCGGCACTGCAGAACAGGAGACTAAAACCGGCCGCTGCCAATCCGACAGATACCACACTTTATCTGCTCAATGACAATAATGAGGCATTTGCCTACGCCCGCAGGGTCCTGAGAAAGGTCCATAACAGCCCTGTGGAAGATATCAGCATTATCAATAATGTACCCTATTTTAATCCAACCCTTAAGTACATGAGCGCCGAGTCTGAATCTCTCCAATGGGAAGGAGGCAAACATGCATTTTACTATAAGGACAGGGAGGGAACGGTATGGACCGGTACTGAGACAAGTATCTTCAGGCTCATCTCGGAAGCATTCGTTGAATATGACCGCGATAACGGACTGCCGGATGAGACATGGGCTGTGGCGGCAGATCCCTACGGAGGACTCTGGACAGGATCAGTCAGCGGAGAGTTGAGATACTTTGACGGCGAAACATTCACTAAAAAAAATGAATACCAGAAACTGTTTGACTACCCTATGGCTTTTTTCAGGGGAAGCACCACACTGAGTAACGGCGAGATCTGGTTCTCAACGAAAGAGGGGGTACTAGTTTGGGACGGCAGGAAATTCCGCAGACCGGCAATAGATATCGAAACCTCCCAGGTATGCATTATCTATGAGGACCCGGTTGATCACAGTGTGATGGTTGGCACAGACAGAGGACTGTACCACATAAAGGACAAAAAGACTACACTCTACAAACAGATGTCGTGGCCCGGTCATGGCATAGTGGAAGGCGTAGCCCGTGACCATGATGGCAATTACTGGCTTGCCGGACATTACGGAGTGGTCTTCTTTGACGGCAAAACTTTTGTCCCGTTCCTTTCTGGTCCCACTCCATCCGAATCTGTCTGGGGTATTGTATGCGATTATATGGGAAATATCTGGAGCGCCGGATCTGAAGGTCTCTATATCTGCAATCCGGATGAACCTGTTTTCAACAGGGCTCTGCCCGGGGAGGTAAACCTCCCTGCCAATGTCATACGTGATATGGGTGACCACAGGCTGATAGTGGGAAGGATGATGGACATCTGCATCATTGATCTGGACAAATACTACTCGGGTCATGAAGATTTTTACACCATAATAGACCGAAGCAGGGGTTTCGCGGGGAACGAATGCCAGGACAACGGCATTGTCAGGGATGCTGATGGTACCTGGTGGATACTTACCGCTGACAGGCTGATCAGGTTTGATCCGGATAAGTTCAGCGCCAACACCTGCCCTCCGATTACCCATATCACCCTTGCCGAGATCCCCGGTGACACAACAGCCTGGATGACAGCACTTGACACCATCCTCTTTTATGACACCAACAGCTCGCTCCGGATCAGGGGAAGAAAGAATAATGTCCGCATCAGCTATACCGGCATATCCACCAGGAATCCGGAAAATGTAACATACCAGCACAGGATGCTGGGCCTTGATGATTTTTGGTCAGAGAATACCGCAGAGCGAAGCGTTGTTTTCAATGATCTTCCGCCGGGTGACTATACATTTGAGGTCAGGGCTATCAACTCTGATGGGGTGAAAGCGTTAAGACCGGACAGGATGAGTATCACCGTTGTACCCACATTCTTCCAGAGTGTTCCAGCTATCCTGCTGTTATCTGTGCTTGGCTTGTCACTGATAGTGTTCCTCTCATGGCAGATCCGCAAGAGCGTCCTGGAGAGGAGGGTGCAGGCAGCCAGGCAGCAGGCAGAGACATACAGGCTCCAGCTCAACTCGGTGATTAAACAGTTTGATCCTCACTTCACTTTCAACGCCTTGACTTCCGTGGGGTCACTTATAATGAAGGGCGAAAAGGAGAAGGCCTACAACTATTTTATCAAGCTGTCGAACCTGCTGCGCTCCATCATCAATGACAGCGGTGTCCTCTTCAGGCCCCTGCAGCAGGAGCTGGAGTTCGTTACCCGCTATTGCGAGCTGCAGAAGCTCCGGTTTGGCAGGAGGATTGAATACAGAATAGAGGTCTCACCGGATGTCAACCTGGCAACCCCTGTACCAAAGATGATCATCCAGTCATTCGCCGAAAACGCTATAAAGCATGGCCTTGAAAATAAGCAGGATCATGGTATAATGGAGATAACCCTCAGGAATCTCAATGAGGGAGTAGAGTTAACTATACGTGACAACGGCATAGGCCGGGCGGCAGCAGCCGAGATGGGTACCCGGGGGGCAGGGACGGGGCTCAAAAATATTGCCGGCATAGTGGATACCATCAACAGGGCCAACAAGGAGAAAATCACATTCACCCTTACCGACCTGTTTAACAACGGAAAACCATCCGGGACTGAGGTGAGGGTTTTTCTGCCGCATAACTACTCAATAAATATCACTGCATAAATCATGTAATTAATCCAAAAAAGCATAATATGGATCAACGGAAGATCAGAGCCATGATAGTAGAAGACGAGCCTGAAGCGCTTGATCTGCTGTCCGGACTGCTTGAGGCAACAGGACTTGCCACTGTAGCAGCCTCCACCACAGATCCCACAGAAGCTGTGGACCTCATAATCACGCATGAACCGGACATACTCTTTCTGGACATAAGGATGCCGGGCATGTCTGGTTTCGATATACTGAACGAGCTGAACAATATTGACCTGGTCAAACCTCATATAGTCTTCACCACCGCTCACGATAAATATGCCATAAAGGCTTTTGACTATGCCGCATTTGATTATCTGCTGAAACCCATTGATCCCGACCGGCTGAAATCAACACTGGTGCGATTCAATAACGATGGCAACGGCGGGAAAACCGGAAATGGAAGCCAGCAACCGGTTTACAATAATGAAAGGATACTCATCTTCCGGGGAGTGACCGGAGTGACATTCATTGATACCGATGAGGTGGTGTTCATAACTGCTGACGGTAACTACTCCAACTTTCATTTCATATCAGGAAGGATTGAGACGGTGACGGCCCTTATAGGCAATGTAGAGATGCATCTGGGAAAACAATTCTTCAGAACAGGCAGGTCATGTATTATTAATACCGCCTACCTGGCAAGGATTGACATGAAGCAGATGGCCTGCGTCTTCATTAAAGGGGATAAGGAATATCGTTGCGAGATCTCCCGTGACAAGGTCAAAATTCTTATGGATTATTTGAAAAACCATCTCCCGGAAAACTAAATCTTTTGATATATCAAACATAATCCGTAAAACCGACCTGTTCATACTTTAGGCAGCCCGATTTATACAATTGCCTCATTTTTGCTTTGACCAGAGTAAAATATGTACAATATTTAAACCTGTTTCAATTGACGGCAGAATAGGGTTTAATTGAAAAAGATGACAGGTGGTTCTTCCCCCCATTTCCCTGTCAGGCCACACAGATCACAATTGACGAGGTCTGTGTGGCGCGTTTTATGGTGGGGATGGTGGCGGTGAGATCCCCCTGCAATCCCTATCACAATTCAATCCTGAATACCCATACGTATTCCGATGGCGGGTTGTTCCTCAGCTGTTGTGGCAGAGTAACTGTGAATGACCCGTTCCCGTTTTTCCATCTGCATGCTGAGTTGCTGCCCACAGCCCTCACCTTCGCCCCCGGCGGCAGTGTCAGTCCGTTCATGGTCAGAGATGCAGGCATCCTCTCGCCCTCATCGGCAAGGTAATAGAGATACCACCTGTCATCTCCCTTACTGGTGACACAGGTCTTTCCGTCCTTGTGCGGAGCGAGAGCCCTTGTCCCGTAGATAGCCTCACCGTTGATCTTCATCCACCGGCCTGTCTCCTCAAGCAGTATATATGCCTCTTCAGGCCATGTGCCATCGGGAGCGGGACCTATGTTCAGCAGCAGGTTACCTCCCTTGACAACGATGTCAACCAGCAGGTGCACTGCCTCGCGCGGCGACATGAACTGAGGGTCCGGCACCCATGCCCATCCGCCGCCGGCAATGATGCACGACTCCCATGGGTATGGCAACGCCTTCTCAGGCACCCTGTTCTCAGGGGTAAGATAATTCTGATTCTTCCCGTACACGGCCCTGTCAACCACTATCAGTCCTGGCTGCTTCTCTCTGGCTTTTGCCACCAGCTCATCCATGCGTATA
>JAAZAP010000264.1 GCA_012514255.1 Bacteroidales bacterium
AGAAAACATTGGAAGAATCAGGAGCTGAAGTTGAACTTAAATAAGTTATACCTGATTACCGGGTTTACAGGTTTAGTCCCGTCACCTGGCGGGGCTAAGCCTTTTTGTCATTTATCATAAGTTCACTTAATCCTACCATAAATGTCCTCAAAAAATATAGAACGAATAAATTTTGCATCCAAGCAGGATCAGCTGGAGTACCCTGATTTTCTTGAGATTCAGTTAAAGTCTTTTTCCGAGTTTTTTCAACTCGGCACCACACCCGAGAACAGGAGGAAAGAGGGCCTCTACCAGGTCTTCATGGAGAACTTCCCTATTACCGATACCAGGAACAATTTTGTGCTCGAATTCCTGGACTATTCTATTGACCCTCCCCGCTACACCATTGATGAGTGCATAGAAAGGGGACTGACATTCAGTGTTCCGCTAAAGGCGAAACTGAAACTATATTGTACCGATCCCGAGCACGAGGATTTTGATACAGTGATCCAGGATGTATACCTGGGAGTCATTCCATATATGACCGAACGCGGTACGTTCGTCATAAACGGTGCAGAAAGAGTGGTGGTATCACAGCTGCACAGATCGCCCGGCGTTTTCTTCGGGCAGAGCATCCACGCCAACGGTACCAAACTCTATTCCGCCAGGATAATCCCCTTCAAGGGATCATGGATAGAGTTCGCCACCGACATCAATAATGTGATGTACGCATATATAGACAGGAAGAAGAAGCTGCCTGTCACCACCCTGCTCAGGGCCATTGGCTTTGAGAGTGATAAGGACATACTTGAGATCTTTAACCTCGCCGAGGAACATAAGGTCTCAAAAGTAAATATCAAGAAACTCGTCGGACGCAAACTGGCCGCCAGGGTACTCCGTACATGGGTAGAAGACTTCGTGGACGAGGACACCGGTGAGGTGGTCTCCATTGAACGTAACGAGGTGGTGCTCGACAGGGAGACCGTCATTGAAAACGAACATGTTGACCTGATAGTTGATTCAGGGGCCAAGTCAATACTTCTTCACCGTGATGATATGACCCTGTCCGACTTTGCAATCATATACAACACGCTGCAAAAGGATCCATGCAACTCAGAGAAGGAGGCTGTGCTCTATATCTACAGGCAGCTCCGCAATGCCGAGCCGCCAGATGAAGCTACGGCACGTGACATCATTGATAAACTCTTCTTCTCAGACAAGCGTTATGACCTTGGCGATGTGGGACGATTCCGGATTAACCGGAAACTCAACCTTGACATAGACATCAACACAAAGATTCTTACCAGGGAGGATATCATCGCCATCATAGGTTATCTGATTGAACTAATCAACTCGAAGACTGACGTAGATGATATTGATCACCTCAGCAACAGGAGGGTCAAAACCGTTGGTGAACAGCTTTCGGCACAGTTCAGCGTGGGCCTTGCCCGAATGTCACGCACTATACGTGAACGTATGAATGTGCGTGATAATGAGGTCTTTACGCCAGTTGACCTGATAAACTCAAAGACTCTGTCGTCAGTCATTAACTCCTTCTTCGGCACCAACCAGCTGTCACAGTTCATGGACCAGACCAACCCGCTGGCAGAGATGACTCACAAACGCCGTCTCTCAGCCCTCGGCCCCGGTGGCCTTTCGCGCGAGCGTGCAGGATTTGAGGTTCGTGACGTGCACTATACCCACTATGGCCGTCTGTGCCCCATAGAGACACCTGAAGGGCCGAACATTGGCCTTATCTCTTCGCTCTGCGTCTATGCCCGCATTAACGAACTCGGGTTTATTGAAACTCCATACCGTGATGTCATGGAGGGTAAGGTGAACCTTAACAATCAGGATGTCAAATGGCTTACCGCTGAGGATGAGGAGTATCTTACCGTGGCACAGGCCAATGCGCCTCTGAACGAAGACGGGACCTTTGCTAACCCGAGAGCCAAGTCGAGGTACGGTGCTGACTACCCCTTCGAGGAGATATCCAAAGTGCAGATGATGGATGTGGCACCCAACCAGATAGCATCAATAGCCGCATCACTGATCCCCTTCCTTGAGCATGACGACGCCAACCGTGCACTCATGGGATCAAACATGATGCGCCAGGCTGTTCCGCTGGTAAGGCCTGAGGCCCCGATCGTGGGAACGGGACTGGAAGCTCAGGTGATAAAGGATTCACGCATTTTGATTGTTGCCGAAGGCGACGGCGTGGTTGAGTACGTTGACGCCAACGAGATAGTTATACGCTACAGCCGCACCGATGAGGAAAAATTCGTCAGCTTTGATGACGATGTGAAAAGGTACAGGCTTCCCAAGTATCATAAAACCAACCAGAATACAACTATCAACCTTATCCCAATCGTGAAGAAGGGAGAGAAAGTGGTTAAGGGACAGGTGCTTACTGAAGGTTATGGCACCAAGAATGGCGAACTTGCCCTCGGGCGCAACCTGAAGGTAGCATTCATGCCCTGGAAGGGATACAACTTTGAAGATGCCATTGTGATCAGTGAGAAGGTGGTACAGGAAGACATCTTTACATCGGTGCACATTGACGAATATTTGCTTGAGGTGCGCGACACAAAGCGCGGGATGGAGGAACTGACTTCTGATATTCCCAACGTCAGCGAGGAGGCCACGAAGAATCTTGATGAGAACGGACTCATCCGGATAGGCGCACAAATCAGACCGGGTGACATACTTATAGGCAAGATCACTCCCAAAGGCGAATCTGATCCGTCACCCGAGGAGAAGCTTCTCAGAGCCATCTTCGGAGACAAGGCAGGTGACGTGAAGGATGCATCACTTAAGGCCGGTCCTTCGCTTGAGGGTGTGGTCATTGACAAGAAGCTTTTCACCCGTGCTATCAAGGATCGTAAGTCCAAGACTGCTGAAAAGCCCCTCCTGGACAAGATAGATGCCGACTTCAACCGGGAGTCTGACGATCTCAAGGCAAGACTGGTGGACAAGCTCTTTATCCTGGTAAACGGGAAGACCTCACAGGGAGTAAAGGATTATCTCAACGTTGACATAATTCCCAAGGGAGCCAAGTTCACGCTGAAACAGCTCCAGGAGATAGATTTCCTTAATATCAACCCCAATAAGTGGACCACTGACAAGAAGAAGAATGACAGTATCAAACAGTTGCTCCACAACTATATTATCAAGTATAAGGAGATTGACGGGGTCTACAAAAGGAAAAGGTACAACATCACTATCGGTGATGAGCTTCCTGCAGGCATCGTAAGGCTTGCCAAGGTCTATATTGCCAAGAAGCGTAAGATCAGGGTGGGCGACAAGATGGCCGGTCGCCATGGTAACAAGGGTATCGTTGCAAGGATAGTGAGGCAGGAAGACATGCCTTTCCTGGCTGACGGAACCCCCGTGGATATCGTTCTCAACCCTCTGGGTGTGCCTTCAAGGATGAACCTGGGCCAGATATACGAGAGCGTACTCGGATGGGCCGGCAGAGAGCTTGGAATGACCTTCTCAACCCCTATCTTTGATGGTGCCACACAGGAGCAGATCAACAAGCTGACCGAGGAAGCAGGTGTACCACGCAATGGTACCACCTACCTCTATGACGGCGGTACCGGTGAACGGTTTGATCAGCCGGCCACCGTTGGAATGATCTATATGCTCAAGCTGGGCCATATGGTCGATGACAAGATGCACGCCAGGTCAATCGGACCCTACTCACTCATCACCCAGCAGCCTCTCGGAGGGAAGGCCCAGTTCGGTGGCCAACGCTTCGGAGAGATGGAAGTATGGGCGCTGGAAGCCTTCGGTGCAGCACATATCCTCCAGGAGATACTGACCATCAAGTCTGATGACGTGATTGGAAGAGCCAAAGCTTATGAAGCCATAGTCAAGGGAGAACCCATGCCACAGCCGGGAATACCCGAGTCGCTTAACGTGCTGCTGCACGAGCTGCGGGGTCTGGGCCTGAGCATCAATCTTGAGTAAATGAGCTGAGCATACACAAAGTAAAAAACGAAAACATAATATGTCATTCAGAAGGGATAACAAACAGAAGACCAGCTATACGAAGATTTCGATAGGGCTGGCATCACCGGAGGAGATACTTGACAAATCAAGCGGCGAGGTCCTGAAACCTGAGACTATCAACTACCGTACCTACAAGCCGGAACGTGACGGCCTCTTCTGCGAGAGGATCTTCGGACCGGTGAAGGACTATGAGTGCCATTGCGGAAAATACAAGAGGATACGTTACAAGGGGATCGTCTGTGACCGCTGCGGTGTGGAGGTGACGGAGAAGAAGGTCAGACGTGAGCGCATGGGACACATCTCACTGGTGGTGCCCGTGGCACATATATGGTACTTCAGGTCGCTGCCCAACAAGATAGGCTATCTGCTGGGCCTGCCGACGAAGAAGCTTGACAGCATCATCTACTATGAAAGGTACGTGGTTATCAATCCCGGTGTCAAAGCTGCTGATGGAGTAAAATACCTTGATTTTCTGTCTGAGGAGGAATACATGGAGATAGTGGAGACCCTGCCCAAGGAGAACCAGTATCTTGATGATGATCATCCTGACAAGTTTATTGCAGAGATGGGAGCTGAAGCACTCTATAAACTGCTGGGCAAGCTTGATCTTGATGAGCTCTCATATTCACTGCGCCACCGTGCCAACACCGAGACCTCACAGCAACGCAAGAGCGAGGCTCTGAAGAGACTCCAGGTGGTTGAGGCCTTCAGGGAGTCAAAGAACATAAACAGGCCCGAGTGGATGATTGTGAAGATCGTTCCCGTCATCCCGCCTGAACTGAGGCCACTCGTGCCGCTCGATGGTGGAAGGTTCGCAACCAGCGACCTCAATGACCTGTACCGCAGGGTAATCATACGCAATAACCGTCTCAAGAGACTGATAGAGATCAAGGCTCCCGAGGTGATCCTCCGTAATGAGAAGAGGATGCTCCAGGAAGCTGTTGACTCACTGTTTGACAACTCACGCAAGGCGAACGCGGTTAAGACAGATGCCAACAGACCCCTCAAGTCGCTCTCTGACAGCCTCAAGGGCAAACAGGGACGATTCCGTCAGAACCTGCTCGGTAAGAGAGTTGACTATTCAGCACGTTCGGTCATTGTTGTAGGACCCGAGCTGAAGCTGCATGAGACAGGTATCCCGAAGGATATGGCTGCTGAGCTGTACAAGCCGTTCATTATACGCAAGCTTATTGAGCGTGGAATTGTCAAGACTGTTAAGAGTGCAAAGAAGATCGTTGACAGGAAAGACCCTGTGGTATGGGATATCCTGGAGAACGTTCTCAAGGGGCATCCCATAATGCTGAACCGTGCTCCCACGCTTCACAGGCTAGGGATTCAGGCTTTCCAGCCTAAGCTGATTGAAGGTAAGGCCATTCAGCTCCATCCGCTGGTATGTACCGCCTTCAACGCTGACTTTGACGGTGACCAGATGGCTGTGCACCTGCCCCTGGGCAACGCCGCCATCCTGGAGGCACAGATGCTAATGCTTGCATCACATAATATCCTTAACCCGGCTAACGGTGCTCCCATTACCGTGCCTTCACAGGACATGGTGCTTGGCCTCTATTACATTACCAAAGCACGCATGAGCACCGAGACCATCAAGGTCAAAGGCGAAGGAACGGTCTTCTATTCACCCGAAGAGGTACGCATAGCTTACAACGAAGGCAAGATAGACCTGCATGCCGTCATCAAGGTTAAGATCAATGATATAGTTGATGGCCAGAAGGTTAACCATCTGATAGAGACTACCGTAGGACGAGTGATCTTCAATGAGTTCGTGCCGGAAGAGGTCGGTTATATCAATGAACTTCTGACCAAGAAATCACTCCGTGACATCATCGGGACTGTGCTCAAGAAAGCCGGTACTGCAAAAACTGCTGACTTCCTTGATGCCATCAAGGACCTCGGATTCCGAATGGCTTTTACAGGAGGCCTCTCTTTCAATCTTGACGACGTCATCATTCCGCAGGAGAAGGAGATGTTCGTTCAGGAAGGATATGAGCAGGTTGACGAGGTGCTTTCGAACTACAGTATGGGCTTCATAACCAACAATGAAAGGTACAACCAGATCATTGACATATGGACCCATGTCAATGCACGTCTCACTCAGAGCCTGATGAAGCAACTTTCTTCTGACAAGCAGGGCTTCAATTCAGTTTACATGATGCTTGACTCTGGTGCCAGGGGTTCCAAGGAACAGATCCGCCAGCTCTCAGGCATGAGGGGTCTTATGGCCAAACCTCAGAAGTCGGGAGCAACAGGGTCGGAGATCATTGAGAACCCGATTCTTTCAAACTTCAAGGAGGGACTGTCAGTACTTGAGTACTTTATCTCAACGCACGGCGCCCGTAAAGGTCTTGCAGACACTGCTCTCAAAACTGCAGATGCAGGGTATCTTACCCGCCGACTGGTTGACGTGTCACAGGATGTGATTATCACCGAGGAAGACTGTGGCACCCTTCGCGGACTGGCGGCTACTGCCATCAAGAACAATGAGGAGATAGTTGAATCACTCTACGATAGGATACTTGGCCGCACCACCGTGCATGATATCTACAATCCCCTTACCGGTGAGCTGATAGTATCATCCGGGTCAGAGATAACCGAGGATGTGGCTAACCGCATTGACGAGTCGCCTATAGAGCAGGTTGAGATCCGTTCGGTTCTTACCTGTGAATCAAAGAAAGGTGTTTGCGCCAAATGCTATGGCCGTAACCTTGCCACCGGAAGGATGGTCCAGAAGGGCGAGGCCGTGGGTGTCATAGCCGCACAGAGTATCGGTGAGCCCGGCACACAGCTTACCCTGCGTACATTCCACGTAGGAGGTACAGCATCCAACATCGCCACCGAGTCAAGCCTTATAGCCCGGTATGGCGGAGTGGCTGTAATAGAGGAGGTCAGGACCGTATCCAAGAAAGATCCTGAGAAAGGTGTGGTTGACATCGTCATAGGACGTCTGGGAGAACTGAGAATAGTTGACAAGACTACAGGCATCGCACTGACAACCCATACCATTCCTTACGGCAGCAGGCTCTATATAAAACCCAACCAGGAGGTCAAGAAAGGTGATCTCATATGCGAATGGGATCCATTCAATGCTGTGATCATCTCCGAGGTGTCAGGTAAAGTAGCATTTGACTACCTCATTGAGGGTGTGACCTTCCGCGAAGAGTCTGACGAACAAACAGGCTTCAAGGAGAAGGTGATCATTGAAAGCAGGGACAAGACCAAGAACCCGACTATCAAGATCATGTCAGCCGACGGAGTGGTGATCAAGGCTTACAACCTGCCCGTGGGTGCCCACCTTGTCACTGACCTCAACAAGATTGTTGATGCAGGTGACACCATCGTCAAGATCCCCAGGGCAGTGGGCAAGTCAGGTGACATCACCGGCGGTCTGCCGCGGGTGACAGAACTGTTTGAGGCACGCAACCCCTCTAATCCGGCTATAGTGACCGAGATTGACGGTGAGGTGACCTATGGCAAGATCAAGAGAGGCAACAGGGAGATAAGTATTACCTCCAAGTCAGGTGAGATGAAGAAGTACCTGGTGCCGCTCTCAAAGCAGATACTTGTACAGGAGAATGATTATGTCAGGGCCGGGACACCCCTCTCTGACGGCGCCATCACTCCTGCTGACATCCTTGCCATCAAGGGACCGACCAAGGTACAGGAGTATATCGTCAACGAGATCCAGGAGGTCTATCGCCTCCAGGGTGTGAAGATCAATGACAAACACTTTGAGATTATCGTCAGACAGATGATGCGCAAGGTGGAGATAATTGATCCGGGTGACACTAAGTTCCTTGAACGCCAGGTGGTTGACAAGCTGGAGTTTATGGATGAGAATGACTGGGTATACGGCAAGAAGATAGTTATTGATGCCGGAGACAGTCAGACCCTCAGGCCTGGTCAGGTGATCACTGCCCGCAAGCTCAGGGACGAGAACTCACTCCTCAAGCGTCGTGACCTCAAGCTGATAGAGTCAAGGGATGCAGTGCCCGCAACCTCACAGCAGGTGCTGCAGGGTATCACCCGCGCCGCACTGCAGACAAACAGCTTCTTCTCGGCAGCATCATTCCAGGAGACAACCAAGGTACTTAATGAAGCTGCAATTCTCGGGAAGATAGATTTCCTCGAGGGACTCAAGGAGAATGTTATCGTCGGACACCTTATTCCGGCAGGAACAGGACTCAGGGAGTATAATAACGTTATCGTCGGATCACTGGAGGATTATGAGTCACTGGTGCACGCCAGTCCGAGTGCCAGTGAAGTAGAACAGGAATAAAACAGGATCATGTCAGAAAACAAGAATCAGGGACAGTTCAATATTGAACTGAGTGAAGAGGTTGCCGAGGGTGTTTATTCGAACCTGGCAGTCATTACCCATTCACCGGCTGAGTTTGTCATTGACTTTATCAGGATTATGCCGGGAGTGCCCAAATCAAAGGTCAAATCCAGGATCATCCTTACGCCTGAGCATGCCAAGAGGTTTGTGGCTGCCCTCTCAGACAATATTACCAAGTATGAGTCCGTACACGGACCCATACGTGAGAACAAGGGATCAGGCCCTGTAATGCCTGTAACCTTCGGAGGACCGACAGCCCAGGCATGATTTCCGAACCTGTACAAGTTGAGCCGGTTGATGAATCAGCCGGCTTTCTTTTTGCACAGAAGGAAAATATGCGTTATTTTGCATTGTCTAAATACCTCAGAACCATGAAAAGAAACAGGATATTGGCCACGGTTGTCATGATTATTCTGATCATTGCCGGGATGGTGATGTCAGGGGGATGCAAGAAACAGCCTAAGTGCGGGTGTGACGGTGATGCACTTGATACTCTGAGACAAACCCATGTCAACATATCATATGATGCAGTGAACAGGACCGCACGTTTTACTCCTCTATGGGATTCATACTCTATCTATTACTTCTGCAATCCCTCCCAGTGGATCAGTGAGCTGACCAAGTTCGACCAGGGCGAAGAAGTGCTGGTCTCGGGGCCCTACTTCTACGAATGCAACTACCTGATGAACAGCAGTAACTCATATTACTACAGTTATATGAGGATATACCAGATCCAGGTGACAGATCTATCGGCGTATGAGTACGGGAAATAGGATTGCATGATTCAATAATGATGTCACGGCATCTGTGGCACTATACAACATATCATTCATCGGGGCCGGCAACGTGGCAGGATCACTTGCTGCAGGGCTGGCTGCCGCCGGTCACAGGATACTCTCCGTTGCTTCAAGGAGCGGTGACAGCGCCCGGGAGCTGGCATCATCGCTGGGGGCAGAATGGCGACGTGATCTGACAGTGCCGGCAGAGTGTGACCTCCTCATCATCTCAGTCTCCGACACCGCTGTTGGCACAGTGGCTGAGAATGCAGTCATCTCTCCGGGTACGCTCATTGCCCATACCGCCGGCAGCGTACCGCTGGCAGCACTGGGCCGCAGCAGCGGCGCCGGAGTGCTCTACCCGCTGCAGACATTTACAAAAGGTTTTCCTCCTGATCTCAGCCAGGTGCCTTTCTTTATTGAAGCCACTGACAGCGCCACCCTTAACCTGCTCAGGGAGATCGGAGAAAGCATAGGAGCAGGAGCCTGGGAGTGCGACACGGAGAACAGGAAGAAACTGCACCTGGCAGCTGTCTTCACCAATAACTTCTCCAACTTCATGATGACCACCGGGGAGACCATGGCAAGGGAGGCCGGCATTGATCCCGTTCTGCTTCGCCCCCTCATCGGTGAGACAGCCCGGAAAGCATTACGCACCGGCCCTGAGGCAGCCCAGACCGGCCCTGCCGTCAGACTTGACACCGGCACGCTGAAAAGTCATATCGAATTGCTATCTTTCTCACCACAATACCAGAAACTTTACAGGCTGGTAAGTAAAATGATAGCCGGCCATTACAGTAAAAAGAAAAAATGACCAATTTCAAGGAAGAACTACGGGGGGTAAAAGCATTTGTTTTTGATATTGACGGCGTATTGTCAACACAGACCATAAGTCTTTCTGTCTGGGGCGTCCCGCTCAGGACCGTCAACCTCAGGGACGGTTATGCCCTGCAACTGGCTGTGAAGAAAGGGTATCACGTGGGAGTTATCTCAGGTTCCAACTCCAGGGAGTATATCAAACGACTGAAAACGCTGGGTATTACTGATATCTATCTCAATTCACGAACTAAGAAGGAGAGCATGCTGGAACTTGCTGCCAGATGGAATGTGGACCTGAAGCATATACTCTATATGGGCGATGACATTCCCGACTTCGAGGTGATGAAGATGGTGGGTTTGCCCGCCTGTCCGGCAGATGCCGACAGTGAGATCAAGCAGATAGCCGTCTACATCTCAGACAAAAGAGGCGGAGAAGGGTGTGTACGCGATGTAATTGAACAGGCATTACGCCTTCACAAAAACTGGATGGACCATGAAGCATTCTCGTGGTGAACATTTAAGAGACCTGATGACTCTTGTCCGGTTGCCCAACCTCATGGTTGTGGCCCTGACCATGATGCTCATGCGGTATGCCATTATCAGACCTCTTCTCGGCGCCATGCCGGTTACACTGGCCGATGAACCACTGATGAGTACGGTGATGACCTTCCGCCTGGGGTGGATTGATTTCGTTATCCTGGTTATCTCAACATGCCTGATAACAGCAGCCGGATATGTCATCAATGATTATTTTGACATCCGTGCCGATCTCATCAACAGGGGTTCCATTATTGTTGGTAACACTATTACCAGGCGAATGGCTATGATGTATCACAACATCTTCAATGTTTTGGGCGTGGCGGGAGGCACATATGTGTCCGCAAGAGTGGGGTATGTATGGCTGGGTATCTTCTTTGTCTTGATATCCGGCCTGTTATGGTTCTATTCAGGCACCTATAAAAGACAGTTCCTTATAGGAAATATCGTAGTCGCTCTGCTTGTAGCCATGGTACCTATGCTCGTGGTGGTATATGATGCCGGGCCCATTTACAGGTATTACTCACAGGCAGCAATTGATTTTCCCGGTGTGGCAATACTCTTCTGGTGGGTGGGTGGCTTTGCCCTATTCGCCTTCCTGACCACAATGATACGCGAAATAATCAAGGACATGGAGGATTGTGAAGGCGACAGGGAGACGGGAAGGAAGACCCTTCCAGTGAAGTCCGGGCTGACAATCTGCAGGGTAGTTGTCGTGGTACTGACCCTTATAACCATTGTGTTGCTTTATTATGTCTGGTTCAGGCACCTTAATGACAGTATCACCCTTATCTATATATCTCTCCTGCTGGCACTGCCTATGGCCGTTGTCATATACATGGTCATCACTGCCAGTGGGAAACAGCACCTTCACTTTGCCAGCAGGCTCATGAAGCTGGTCATGCTCTTTGGAATACTTTATTCACTTGTTGCAGGTGCCATCATCACTTCGGGAAATATTCCATAACATGACTGTTGACGGCCTGCACCATTATGATCTGATCCTTGCCTCCGCGTCGCCCCGTCGTCGTCAGCTGATGCAGGAGGCCGGCTTCAGTTTCAGGATAGCAGAAATCGGTTTTGCAGAGCAATGGCCTGCCCATCTCAGGGGTAAGGAGATAGCCGAGTTCCTTGCAGCCGGCAAGGCTGATTCATGGGGTGAGGCAATTGCACCGAGGCAGATAATCATCACGGCTGATACCATTGTCTGGTGCCAGGGCCGGCTTCTTGGCAAACCACGAGACAAAGATGAGGCAATCAGCTTCCTGAGACAACTCTCGGGATGCAGACATGAGGTAATCACCGGCATTTGTCTTAGGGACAGCGAGAGGAAGAGCGTCTTCTCTGTAACGACGGGTGTCACATTCCGCGAGCTGAGTGATGAGGAGATAGGTTACTACGTGGAGAATTACCGGCCCCATGACAAAGCGGGAGCCTACGGCATCCAGGAATGGATAGGCATGAGGGGCATAACCTCCATCGAAGGATCATATTACAACGTGGTAGGAATGCCGGTGAGTGAACTGTACACGGCACTGATACAATTTACTGGAAACAAAACCAAAACGATATGAAGAAACAAATTATGGCAGTCATGATGCTGCTGGCACTTTCTGCTCCGGGGGCACTGGCAGACGAGGGGATGTGGATTCCCGTACTGATTGAAAAGTACAATATCAAACTGATGCAGGAGAACGGCTTTAAGCTGACCGCGGAGGATATCTACAGCATCAACAAAGCCTCAATGAAGGATGCGGTGGTACTATTTGGGGGAGGATGCACCGGTGAGTTCATCTCAGACAAAGGTCTTATAATCACTAACCATCACTGCGGTTATGGATATATCCAACGTCACTCATCACTTGAGCATGACTACCTTACAGATGGCTTCTGGGCAGCCTCAAATGAAGAGGAGCTTGCCAATCCCGGACTCTCGGTAACCATCCTTAAGTATATGGAGGATGTCACTTACAGGGTGCTGCAGGGAGTGACTGACGATATGGAGAGGGAGAAACGTGAGGAGATCATAAATGCCAATATCACAGCCATTAATACAGAAGCGGTCAGGGGAACCAATTACCTGTCAGCCGTCAGACCATTCTTCCTGGGTAACCAGTATTTCCTGATAGTAAATGAGGTATTCCGCGATGTAAGGCTTGTAGGCGCTCCACCGTCTGCCATCGGCAAGTTCGGAGGAGATACCGACAACTGGGTATGGCCCAGGCATACGGGCGACTTTTCTCTCTTCAGGGTCTATGCCGACAACAAAAATAAACCGGCTTCATATTCGGCTGATAACGTGCCCTACCGTCCTGCATACCACTTCCCGGTATCACTCGCCGGCATAGAGGAGGGTGATTTCACCATGGTCTTCGGCTATCCCGGCAGAACCCAGGAGTATGCTCCCTCACACCATATCAGGATGCTGAAGGATGTCATCTACCCGAAACAGGTTGAAATACGCGGCAAAAAGATCTCTGTCATGGAACAGGAGATGGCCAATGATCCTCTTGTAAGGCTGAAGTACTCGGGCAAATCATTCGGACTGGCCAATGGCTGGAAGAAATGGATCGGAGAGATACAGAGCCTTGACAGGATGAAAGGTGTGGAACGGAAGGAGGCCTTTGAGAAGGAGTTTGCCGAATGGGTTTCTGCCGATCCCGGGCGTACAAAGAGATATGGTGATATACTCGGCGAATATGCAGAAATATATGAAGAGTATACACACAACTACCTGGTAGCCATCTATACCAATGAAGTATTCGGTTCAACCGGAGTGGAGCCGGTCGCTCTGGCAGGCGCATTCACCAGGGCTGTTGAGATGGCTGGCAAAAAGGATCCTGGTCAGAAGGCGGAGCTTGAGAAGGAGCTTCAACGACTGAGTGGTTATGCTGATAATTTCTTCCGCAATTTTGACATGAATGTGTCAAAGCAGTTGTTTGTTGCCGTCATGGAGCTTTACGGAAACAATATTGCCACTGACTGGCAGACAAGCGCTTACAGGGAACTTGCAGCCTCAGCCAGGGGAGATTTTGCCTCTGTAGCGGATAAGCTCTTTGCCAGGTCTCTGTTCACTGATGAGGCAAAGGTGAAGGATCTGATCAGCAACTTCAACCCGAAAAAAGTGGAGAAGGACCCATTCTACAGAATGGCACTTTCGGCCTCTGAGCTTGTCAGGTCAAGGGTCAATGAAAAGATAAACAGTGCTGACAGGAGGCTGGCGGAACTGAACAGGCTGTATATGGCTGCACAGATGGAAAAGGGTGGCGATAAGGTCTTTTATCCTGATGCCAACTCCACTCTCAGGCTGGCATATGGCAAGGTGATGGGGTATGATTCGCGTGACGCCGTTTGTCACAGGCATCAGACCACACTTACGGGAGTAATGGAGAAGGATAATCCGGAGATATATGATTATGATGTGCCTGACAGGCTGAGGGAGTTATATGAGAAAAAGGACTTTGGAAGATATGCCGTCAACGGTGATGTGCCGGTCTGCTTCATTGCCAACAATCATACAACAGGTGGTAACTCAGGCAGTCCGGTGCTCAATGCAGAGGGTCACCTGATAGGCGTCAACTTTGACCGTGCCTGGGAGGGTGTGGCCTCTGATATCATGTATAATCCTGATCAGAGCCGTAATATAAGCCTTGATATCAGGTATGCGTTGTTCCTTCTAGACAAGTTTGCAGGAGCAGGCTATCTTATTGATGAGATGACACTGGTTGGTGAGCCTCGGCATACTCCCTGACCTGGAAGACGAACGCCTGAAGCCTGGTCTCCAGGGAGACGGTATCCTGTCCGTCATAGGGGATGTTCAGGAAGGGAATGTTGTTGTTGTCTTTTCTGAAGGAGTCACTTACTGATGCCACCAGGGTTCCCGGCATGCAGGTGAAGGGGAGTATGGCGGCTATGCCTGACACACCCCGTTTTGCCAGTGCTGCCGAGGTGCCCATAGCTATGGGCGGGTCACCGTCGTAGAATTCGCTGACATACCTGTTGCTCAGCTCAAGCATCTCATGCAGCGGTACATCCTTGGTGGTGTCAGTGTATTTGTTAATGCCCCTGAGAAGATAGTCGATTATAACTTCCTGACCCAGGCTCTGTATCTTTGATTTTATCAGGCCGCGGGTATCATTCTTCCACCTGCTGTCACGCGTATATCTGTGGGTGGAGTAGGTTATCCACTCCGAAAAGGGGCCGATTGTCACCTCGGCACCCAGCGCTTCAAGCCTGTTGGCAATGTTACCGTTGCAACCGGCATTGTCACGCATGTAGACCTCACCTATCACTGCAATGACTGGCTTCCTGCGGCTTTTGTCCACCTTCACCGCCATAAACTCATGCGTTGTCTCTACGAGGATCCTTCGCAATCCCCTGCAGTTATTCTCTATGGAAGCCTCAGCTCTCTTCAGTGCAGACTGGTATACCTCTTCAGTGTCGCCGGGGTTGAGCTCGTAGGGTCTTGTCTCCCGATAGAGCTTCCTGATGTAATCAAAAGCCACAAATCCCTTCCAGGCGTTGATACGGAAGCGCTGAGAGCGGTCACCGGCAAGGTCAGCATATGATGTGTCATTGGAAGGGGTCACCAGCTCTGCTTCCCTGAACCCGAGCCGGTCAAAGAGTATTCTCTGGAATTGGTTGTATTGCCCGAAACGGCATGGACCGTTATGGTCAGGCATGAAGAAACTCATTTTCGACGGGTCGGCTCCGGGTTCCATAAGCTTTTTCAGGAAGCTGCCGGTGGTACATATCATCGGGAAGCACTCTTTGGAGGAGGTGTACTTTCTTCCCAGTGCAATATCCTCTTCGGTCTGTTTGGGCAGCACCTCGGAGGGGATGCCCACGCTTCGTGCTGCCGCAGCAACAAAATAGGCACCGTCATGCATGTACGGGAAGTAGAGCGTTCTGTTCACCGGTGGTTCGGCAGAGCTGGGCCGCGGCCTTATGACCTCAATCTCCTTCTTCTCATTCTGTTCCGATCCCTTCAGGCTGTCAAGGAAAGCTTCGATGCGCGTTACCATGCCGGCATCGGCAGAGTGCTCGTCCACCTCCAGGTGCAGGAAAGGCTTGCCCTTCAGCTCCTCGGTGACATAATGCCATATAAAGGAGTCAGGACCGCACCGGAAGTTGCTGATATAGACTGCATAAAGTCCGTCCGTGCGGGCTACGTACTGGGCTGCGGCTATCATCTTCTGCCCGTTAGGCCAGTACATGTTCCTGTAGTTGCCATAGATATGCGCCTGTGAGAGATCAAGCATGTCAAGCGGTATGGGCATGACATTCTGTGCGAGCAGCTTCTCTGTAAGGTCAAGGTTCAGATGAGGGTCTGTACTGTTGTATGGCCGGCCGAGGATGATGACCGGGCGGCACCCCTCAGGAATATTCTCCATCACCGTTTTTCCTAACTCCACCAGCCCCTTTTCAAAGACCACCTGCACACCGTCGGCCTTGTATATGGCATTCTTTATCTTTCGGGCGCCAAGCTTGAATCGCGCACCGAAGAAGGTGATCATCTCCTTTACCAGCGCCCTCTCAAAATACCTGAAATGGAGTGTGGGAGTGAGAAACTTCTTCTCATCCGCTTTCCCCCGCAGGGCTGCCTTTACCATAAAGGGGAACGATTGGATCCACGGACAATTGGAGTTGGTGGTGATGTCTCCCTCACGGTATTTGCCGCTAACGATGAAGGGCAGGAAAATATAGTCAGTACCCCTGTCTATCAGGTCCATAACATGGCCGTGCATCAGCTCCACGGGAAGGCATGTTTCAGCAGTGACAGTCTCCAGGGAACGTGTCACCAGGTTCTTGTCCGACTCACGTGAGAGGATAACGCTGAAACCAATCTCCTCAAAGAATGTCCTCCAGAAGGGGAACTGCTGATAATAGATCATAAGTGCCCTGGGGATGCCTACCGTCGGTTTGCCGACAGCCTCCCTCTCACGGTAATCGCCCATGAGCATCGCGGTTCTCTTCTTAAAGAGATTAGGCAGATGGTTTGTCTTTTTCTTTCTGGAGTCTATCTCATATTTTTCACATCGGCCGCCATAAAAGAGCGGCCTGCTTTCCCCGACAATCTTCACACTGCTTATCTCGCAGTGATTCACGCAACCCTTGCAGACAAACCTGGTGATCTCATATGAGGCATTGCGTATACCGAACCCCTTGAAGGTCGTTTTCTGGCCTTCGGTCATCGTTTTCTGCGCCAGGATGGCAGCGCCAATGGCTCCCGTAACGTCGAAATGGGGCGGGATAATGATCTTTTTTCCCAGTACCTGCTCAAAAGCAGCCACCACGGCCTTGTTATTGGTCACCCCGCCCTGGAAGAAGATCTTGTCACCTATCCTGCGGTCAGCAACAACCTTCTGAAGGTAGTTGTAGACTATGGAGTAAGCCAGTCCGCCAACAAGATTGTCATTGCGGGCACCCTTCTGCATGAAGCTGTTCAGGTCTGACTCCATAAAGACAGTACAGCGGTCACCCAGTTTTACCGGCGAAGCCGACTTTAGTGCCATGCTCCCGAACTCACCCACAATGTTGATGTTAAGCTTCTCGGCCTGTTCTTCGAGGAACGAGCCGGTGCCTGCTGCACAGACCTTATTCATCTCGAAGTCGACTACAACACCGTTCTCAATGCTGATATACTTTGAGTCCTGGCCGCCAATCTCGAAGATGGTATCAACGGTAGGATCAAAGTCAATAGCTGCAGTGGCCTGTGCTGTGATCTCGTTGCGTATGGTGTCAGCCCCGATGAAGTCGCCAGTGAGATAGCGCCCTGATCCGGTAGTGCCTGCGCCTATTACCTCCACCTCTTCACCCACCTCGTCATAGATCTCCGTCATCCCTTTCTGTATTGCTTCCAGAGGTTTGCCGGCAGTGGGGAGATAGCGTCTTGCAACAACATTGTGCTCTGCATCGATAAGCACGACGTTGGTGCTGAGTGATCCCACATCAATACCCAGGTAGACGGGCAGTTTCTCAGTTCCGTTCTTCATGAACCTGACCTCTTTGCTGTAAAGGGCTTCGGATTCTTTTAGCTGTGGGAGACTGACAAACGTGGAGGTGTTACTCTGCAGATATTCCTCAAGCTTTTTCAATCCGGAAAATCTGCCGGGGTTCATGCCGTTGGACCGCACATACATGACCGCTCCAATAGCACCCATGGATGCATGGTGTTCAGGGATGATCAGTTCATCACCCGTCAGCCCGAGCACTTCCCTGAAGGCTCTTACCATGCCTGCGTTTGCTGCGACCCCGCCGGAGAAGATGACAGGCTTTCTTATCTCCTTGCTACGTGCGACGGTACTGCGAAAGTTCCTGGCAAGGGCGAAGCATAGCCCCGCAACTATGTCATGCAACGGAGTGGCTATCTGCTGGTGATGTATCATATCACTCTTGGCAAAGACACTGCACCGGCCTGCAATTCGTGGCGGATTTACTGACTTCATGGCCATTTTTCCGAACTCCTTCTCTATCGCTACGCCTATCCTTCTTGCCTGCTGGTCAAGGAATGACCCCGTGCCTGCAGCACAGATGCTGTTCATTTCAAAATCGACCAGCCTGGCATACTCATCTCCCGGCTCTCTCTCAAGAATAATCAGTTTCGAATCCTCGCCCCCGATCTCTATCACGGTGCGGGCATCAGGATATAACCGGCCGGTGGAGGCAGCCTGCGAGATGATCTCGTTTACGAAGATGCCACCAATAAGCCCGGCAGCCAGCTTGCCTCCCGTGCCTGTCAGTGCAATCCCTTTGATTGTATCTGCAGGGTATTTATTCAGCAGTGAAGAGAGCCGTTCATGCAGCCTGTTGAAAGGCTTGCCATGGACATAATCATAATAGTCTTCCAGAACATGGTTTTGTTCATCCATCACCACAGTGTTAAGTGAGACGGATCCAATGTCAAGACCTATCAGCACTCCCGGTTTCGATGACATAGTTGATGTTGTTATGGCTATTACAATTACATATCTACAGAATCAGCGCCTGAGGAATTAATAATACCAAGTTAGGCAATTATGCACATTAGAAAAAAATATGTGCTATATTTAATACTGTCTCCTGGTTGCCGGCAAAAAAAACGCTCCCGGTGAGGAGAGCGTTTTTTTACTGGGAAAGCAGTGTAATTGGCTTTGCCTGTTGGGCAGGGCACACAAAGAGTGACTGTTTAGTTGAGAAGGAGTTTCATGTCTTCATCAACTGATGTAATACCTGTTATTCCGAACTTTTCAACCAGCACATTCACCACGTTTGGTGAAAGGAATCCCGGAAGCGTGGGTCCAAGGTGGATATTCTTCACGCCAAGGTAGAGAAGCGCCAGGAGGACGATTACTGCTTTCTGCTCATACCATGCAATGTTGTAAGCTATTGGCAGTTCATTGATGTCATTCTTGCCGAATATATCCTTGAGAGTCAGTGCTATTACGGCCAGCGAGTAGGAGTCGTTGCATTGTCCGGCATCAAGCACACGCGGGATACCGTTGATGTCTCCGAGCTTGAGCTTGTTATAGCGGTACTTGGCACAACCTGCAGTCAGTATAACTGTGTCTTTCGGAAGCTTCTGTGCAAACTCGGTGTAGTATTCGCGGCTCTTCATGCGTCCGTCACATCCGCCCATCACGAAAAACTTGCGTATGGCGCCGCTCTTAACTGCCTCAACAACCTTATCGGCAAGCTGAACAACCTGGTTGTGCGCGAAGCCACCGATAATGCTACCCTCTTCAATGGCTACCGGGGGCTTGCACCTTTTGGCATGCTCAATGATAGCTGAGAAATCCTTTTCCTTGCCCGGCTCCCTGTCAGGAATATGAGGGCAACCCGGATAACCTGATGAACCGGTTGTATAAATCCGGTCACGGTAGCTGTCTCGCAATGGTACTATACAGTTGGTTGTAAAGAGGACGGGTCCGTTAAAGGTCTCAAACTCGGTGGTCTGCTTCCACCATGAATTGCCGTAGTTGCCAACGAAATGGCTGTATTTCCTGAATGCCGGATAGTAGTTGGCAGGCAGCATCTCACTGTGGGTGTATACATCAACACCTGTGCCCTCAGTCTGACGCAGCAGCTCTTCCATATCCTTCATGTCATGGCCGCTGATCAGTATGGCAGGATTATTCCTTACTCCGATGTTAACCTCGGTAATCTCCGGGTTCCCGTAAGTTGTGGTGTTTGCCTTGTCAAGCAGGGCCATTACTTCCACACCGTGCCTGCCTGTCTCGAGTACGAGAGCCACCAGCTCGTCAGCTGACAATGAATCGTCTGTTGTGGCGGCAAGAGCCTTCTGGATGAATGCATCTACGCTGTCACTGTTGTACCCGAGGTTACCCGCATGCTCGGCATATGCTGCCATTCCCTTTACACCGTAGGTGGTCAGTTGGCGGAGTGACCTTACATCCTCGTTCTCGGTTGTGAGAACGCCTACGGTTGCTGCTTTGGCAACCAGGTCAGCCTCGTCTGCAGGCTTCCATGTAACACTCTCATGCATGTTCTCCGGCATGGCTATGCCTTTGGCCTTCATTTCACCTGTAAACTTGTCCCTAAGAGCGATTCCTTCATGGATCCTCTCAATGATCCTGGCTTTGTCAAAGTTTGCGTTTGTGATGGTTGTGAAGAGAGCTTCCTGCACAAAGCGGTCAACCTTTGCATTGGAATAGTGGTTCTGACGTGCTGTGGTACCAAGGATGGAGATTCCCCTGGCAATCCACACCAGCATGTCCTGCATCATGGCAACATCATCTGTCTTGCCGCATACGCCTCTCGTGATGCATCCGGTTCCTTTTGCCGTTTCCTGGCACTGGTAACAAAACATACTCATTTCTTTGCTTTTTTGAGGTTTGTAGTATCGTGTATCCTGTTTATTATATCCAATCGTCCTGCAATATTTTCCCGTCAATACTGACAATTATTGCCTTGACAGGCACTTTCCTTGAGGCCCTGGCGAGGGCTGTACGCACCATCTGTATCAGTCCCCCGCAACAGGGCACCTCCATCATCATTACAGTGATGGTGTTGATACGGGCAGTCTCTATCATTACTGTCAGTTTATCAATGTATGATTCTGTGCCATGATCAAGCTTGGGACAGGCTATTGCCAGCGCTTTTCCTTTGAGATAGCGGCTATGGAATGCACCCATCGAGAATGCCACACAGTCTGCTGCCAGAAGAAGGTCAGCTCCCCTGTAGGCAGGCGCATTTGGGTTTACAAGGTGCATCTGTACCGGCCAGTGGGACAGGTGCGAGGGTGCATCAGCCACAGTTGACGGGGCTGCAAAGGATGGTACCGGAGCAATTATCCTCTCAGCACTGCCCGGGCAGCTGCCTCCGTGGTTGAGATGAACGGCAGGGGAGGAGAGCACCCGCTCTGCTTTACCGTTTATAGTGGCAAGGACTTCATCCACATCAAACAGTAACTCAGCGCGGTTTAACTCCAGCCATGTCGTACCCTCTTCAAGATAACCGTACTCATGATAATCCTTCAGGTGTTTCAGATGGGCTTTTACAGTGTTTGAACCTTTTTTTACCATCTCACTGATCACGGCAATTTCGTCATAGGGTTCTGCCTCACGCCTCTCTACAGTGATTGCCCCCTCCGGACAGTATCCTATACAGGCTCCCAGACCGTCACACATAAGCTCGGACACGAGCCTTACCTTGCCGTCAATGACCTGAAGCGCTCCTTCATGGCAGTTTGGCACGCAGATTCCGCAACCGTTGCACTTCTCCTCATCTATCTTTATAATGTCTCTTTCCATCCCCGGTTCATTATTACATGAGCAAAGGTAGCTCTGTGAGACGTGCTGGTTTGTATCAATTGTTACAATTTGCAATTATTTTCTATTTTTAAGAAAAAAACATGCGGTTTCCGGTATTGAATGACAGCACTCTTTTCAGGGGGTTAAGTGAGGTTGAGATTGAGAACCTGCTGGAGGGAACCAGCTACAGGGTGAGATTTATCCCTGCGGGTTCGGTGATAGCATTGGCAGGAGAGGAGATACATTCATTGATGATTGTGCTTTCCGGGAGTGTAAGGGGCGAGATGTCCGATCTGGCAGGCCGCATAATAAAGATAGAGGATATCGATCCGCCGCAGGCACTTGCCGCTGCAGTCCTTTTCGGTGCCGGCGCAAGGTATCCTGTGAATGTAATTTCCAACAGTGACTCCGAATTGCTGATAATCAACAAGGATGATTATCTGACACTGATGACCGGAGACAGGCGGCTTTTGTCCAATTATCTGACTTTCATCTGCAATAAGGCCCAGTTTCTTTCAGGCCGTCTCAGGTTTCATTCATTCCATTCTATCAAGGGTAAATTTGCCCATTATCTTTCTACCCTTCCGGGGGCAGTCACGGGAAGAGTCATTATTGACCGCACTCAGCAGCAGCTGTCTGAGTATTTCGGTGTAACGCGGCCTTCACTTGCCAGGGCGGTAGGGGAGATGGAGCATGATGGCCTGATAGCGGTCAACCGCCGTGAGGTCAGGCTTATTGACATGAAAGGCCTCTCCCGCCTCTATCATGTCTGATGTAACCTGGTCCTGCCTTTTTTTGTGTGACCGGTGGCAGGCAGCATCACGGTGAAACAACTGCCGCTGCCGGGAGTGCTCTCAACGGTTATTGTACCTTTGCTCAGTGTAACCAGCTCATGGGCAAGCCTGAGGCCGATGCCGGTACCTTTTTCAGAGTCAGTGCCCGGAGTGGATTCCAGCTCGCTTTCCGTAAACAGCCTTTTCTGCCTCTCCAGGCTGATACCTATGCCGTTATCACAGATGCTGATTGTAACCCAATCAGATATCTCCTCCTTCTGCCTGACAACAATGGTGACCCTGCCGCCATGGTTTGTGTATTTGATGGCGTTTGAAAGAAGATTCCTGATGACAATATCAATAAGGTCCCTGTCAAACCATCCCTTGGTTTTCCCTACCTGAGTGAAATTAATGGATATATCTTTCCTGTCAGCACCGTCCTTGAGTATGCTTATATTGGTGAGGATCAGGTCGGCCAGATCATGTTCCGCCGGCGCGTAACGGATCATATCTTCCTGTCCTCTGCCCCAGACCAGCATGTTCTCAAGCAGGGTAATCAACTGCTGAGATGACTGGATGCACGCGTCTGCCATAAGCTCTGTCCTGTCACGAAACTCTTCCTCCTTAAGCATATAAAGAGTATAAAGTATGTTGACTACCGGGCTGCGGAGATCATGAGATATTACTGAGAAGACCTTATTTTTAAGACTGATGGTTTCAGAGAGCTTTTTATTCTGGCGGGCAATATGTTCGTTCCTGCTCCGCAACTCGTCACTTCTCTCCTGCAGCTCTGCGGTACGCCTTTTTACCCTGTTCTCAAGATCACGATTGAGCTCTTCCAACTGTGCCGCCAGTCTCTCTCTCTCCTGTCCGCGTCTTACCCAGCCCCGTATCAGTAGCGTTGCCTGAATAAAAACAAAGGCCAGCATGGTGAAGGAAAGAATGTAAAGCCTTTGGTTTTCTCCCAGAGCGTTGGAGAGAAGGATATCTGAGACCAGGCCTATGGCAATGGCCATGAAAGCTATAAGGTAAAGCACGTCAATACGGTTGCCGCCTGCAACACCCCTGATGCTCATAATGATGGCATACAGCAGTATCAGCAGGGCTGATGCCTGTATAATCCATACCGAATAGGAGAAATGATATATTGGAAGCAGTATGACGGCTGCGATACCTATGAGGAAGAGAACGTTAATTAACAGTGCGAATTTCCTGAACCACCTGGTTGGATAGATAAGGTATGCCAGCCATGCACCGGAAGTGATCATGAATAACAGGATCAGGTATTCTCCCCTGATGATGAGGTGCCAGTGCCTGATATCAACAATAGTGATGAGGTAGGGGGCTGAGAGGAAGGGGCGCAGTGCCAGGCAGAGCACCAGAAGTGAGAACATCAGTAGTTTACTGTCTCTGCGGTCAAGAAGATAGAAGATAAGGAAGAAGAGGAAGGAGGCAAAGAGCATGCCGGAGACCGCTATTGAGAGGAACCACTGGTTAGTGAAGTTGGTCTGGATGGATTTAAATGATCCTGTCTTCATCGGCATCCAGAATCCGCCGCGACGATGCTCGTAATTTGAGACCCTTATCAGTATCTCCAGTGTGTCGCTCTTTGGTACATAGCTGAAGAAGAGGGGTTCATACGAGGCAACAGACTCTGCCCTGCTCCTGGCGGGTGTTCCGTTCCTCGCCATGATGACTCCGTTGACGCTTATCTCGTAGGAGGTGTCAAAAACCGGCATGTCAAACCCCATACGGTCACGGTAGCCTGAAGGCAGAAGTATCAGGGTCCTGTATGTGCCGTACCCGAATCGTGGCAGGCGTGCTCCGTCAACGGTGTATTCGCTCCAGTATCCGGGGACCCTGCCGTAACAGTCCGGCACAAGGGTGTCAGTGATCTCCCCCGGGGAGCCATAGATGAATGTGCCGAACCAGAATTCCCATTCCCCGTTCATCCTTACGGAGAAGTCATCTCCCTGTTCCAGGTGTCTGAGGTCAAGCACGCCCTTTTCAACCCTGGAGGGGACGTCTTCATTACTGCATGATATCAGCAAAAGAAAGACAACGGAGAGGAAGAATCTCCACGGCACACCCACCCCGGCAAACATATTTTACTGGTTTATGAAACCCCGGTTTTCAAGCAGTGCCTCAATTCCCGGTTCGCGGCCCCTGAAGGCTATCCACATCTCCAGTTCATCCTTTGACCCCTTGCGTGACAGTATCTCCTTTTCAAAACGGGCGGCAACCTCACGGTTGAAGATGTCACCACTCTCCTTGAAAGCTTTGAATGCGTCAGCGTCAAGCTGCTCACACCATATGTAGCTGTAGTATCCTGCCGAATAGCCGCCGATGATATGGTTGAAATAGGTTGACCTGTAGCGGGGAATGATCTCCTTTATGAGGCCATACTTGTCCATGGCATTCTTTTCAAACTCCCCTATGTTAAGTTCAACAGGCTCGGTCAGTGAGTGATATTCCATATCAAGTGATGAGGCTGCAAGGTACTCCACGGTGGTGAATCCCTGGTTGAACTTGCCTGCTTTTTCGATCTTTTCTATCAGCGCATCGGGAATGATTTCGCCGGTCTGATAATGTTTCGCGTATACTTTCAACACCTCGGGCTCAAAGACCCAGTGCTCCATTATCTGCGACGGAAGCTCCACGAAGTCGCGAGAAACGCCGCTGGTATACTCGGTGTTTGACAGCAGGTTGTGAAGTGCATGTCCAAACTCATGGAAGAGTGTGCTGGCTTCGTCAGGGGTGAGCAGTGAAGGTGTGTCGCCTGATGGCGGGGTGAAGTTGGTAACCATACTCACCAGGGGAGTTACGAATTTGCCATTCTCATCAAGCTTCTGCGGCCTGATACCGCTGCACCATGCACCACCCCTCTTGGAAGCCCTCGGATGGTAGTCAATCATAAGGATGCCTACATGCTTTTTGTTGCGCTTGACTTCAAAGGTCTTTACATCAGGATGATACAGGGGGATATCATTCCTCTCGCTGAACTCCAGCCCGTAGAGTCTGTTGGCCACATAGAACATGCCCTCGGTGACGTTTTTGGCTGAGAAATAGGGTTTCGTCTCCTCGTCGCTCAGGTCATACTTCTCCTTGCGTATTTTCTCCGTGTAATAGAACCAGTCCCACGGCTCGAGGTTGAAATTGCCGCCTTCCCTGTTAATCAGCTCCTGCTGTGCAGAAGCCTCGGTCTTTGCCACAGGAAGGGCTGCCTCCCAGATCTGTGCAAGGAAATTAAGCACAGTCTCAGGTTCCTTTGCCATATTACGCTCAAGTACATAGTCGGCATGACTTTCGTAACCCAGTAGATTTGCCTTTTCAACGCGAAGCCGGATAATGTCAGCCAGGATCTGGTTGTTGTCATTGGCATTGCCATTGTTGCCACGCATCATGTAGCCTCTGAACATCTTCTCTCTCAAAGCCCTGTTGTCAGCGTAGGTCATGAAGGGGATATAGCTGGGGTTATGCAGGGTGAAGAGCCATTTTCCTTCCAGCCCCTTTGCATTTGCGGCTTCGGCAGCCTGCTCCCTGAGACCTTCGGGAAGGCCTGAGAGATCTGCCTCATTGTCAATTATCAGTGTGAAACCGTTAGTCTCGGCCAGCAGGTTCTCCCCGAATTTCACCGAGAGGAGAGACATCTCACTGTTCAGCTTGCGGAGCTTCTCCTTGTCTTCGGGTGCGAGTCCGATACCGCTCCTGATGAATCCCAGGTATTCATCCTCCAGAAGTTTGCTCTCTTCCGGCGTCAGGTCAAAACTGTCACGGTTTTCATAAACTGATTTTACCCTTTCAAACAGTTTCTCATTGAGTGCTATGTCATCCCTGTGCTTTGAGAAAAGGGGAGACATCTCCCTTTGCAGGGCCTGTATTGAGTCATTTGTATTGGCTCCGCTAAGAGGACCCATGGCACGCTGGACCTTCGTCAGCAGCTTACCCGTGAACTCCATAGCCCTGATTGTGTTGTCAAAGGTCGGTTCTTCCGGATTGTTTATGATGGCATTGACCTCAGCCATCTGTTCCTCCATGCCTTTCAGGTATGCAGGCTTGAAATGTTCGAACTTTATCTGATCAAACGGGGGCACCTCAAACGGTGTGTCCCAGTCACAGTAAAACGGATTTTCGCAAATCTCCTGTTTGCAGGAAACAGCTCCGAGTGATACGATCAACAGCATGACAAGAAATTTCTTCATAACGGTTTATTGTTTGGATTTGGCTGGCTAAAATATGGATTAAAACCCTAAAATACAACCATTCAAAAGGTAATCAGGTTGTTTTACAGGATGAACAGGTGTGAGCTCCTAGCTGAACTCAACCAGGGGATCGCCCTTGCTTATCTTGTCGCCGCTCTTGACGAGAATGTTCTTAATGACGCCTTCCCGGTCTGACAGAACCTCCCTGATGGTTTTTCCTATCATGATGTACATCAGAATCTCTCCCTTCTTTACCTTCTCTCCCACGTTGAGCAGTTCCTCGTCAGGCCAGTAGGTCCCTGTTGTTCCGGAATAGAGGAATGCTATACCGCTCTCCGGCGCGTTCAGCAGTTTTCTTGGCAGGATCCTGGCTGGCCTTGTACTGGTTAGGTCAGCCTGTCTCTCCTCTAACTCTTTCAGGAATCTCTTTTTCGCCATTCCTGACTTATAATCGCGGTATTGCCGGTCATGCATTGCCAGTTCAAAGAGCTCCTCTTCATCCGGTCCATTGGGCCATCCGTTCTCTTCCATCTCTTTCCGGTATCCCTCGAGGGCATCAGGGTAGTTGTCCTGCGGATTGCCTTCATAGAACTCCTTGCCCTCTTTTGCGGCCAGCGCTTCCAGCTCTGGCGCAAGGGGCCCGGGCAGCTTTCCTGCACGTCCGAGAAGCATGTCCCAGGTGTTGGGGTCAATCATTGCAAAACGTTCCCTGCCATTGACCAGTGATACAATATTCATCAGTGCAACGTTCTTGACATACTGGCTGAAAGGAGTTACGAGCGGGGGATATCCCATCATAGGCCAGATATGTTTTACCTCCCTGAAGAGCCAGACAACCAGTTCATCTTCAGTCATCTCCGGTTTCTTCTTTGCTTTCAGTGCAGCATTGATGCCCTGGTGGACGCCTTTGAGGTCAGCCATCATACTGCCCATCATTCCTCCCGGAAGCCCTGATCCTATCAGTAGTGAGGTCATCTGCCTGTTGCGGGGATCAATGAAGTAACCCAGGAAATCATCAATGAATTCCTGGGTGAGTGATCTTACCTTCATATAGGCATCCATGTTTATTTCCGGAACATCAAAACCGGCATCCTTCATCACTGCCTGTACAGCTATCACGTCAGGGTGGACCATTCCCCAGCTCAGGGGCTCCATGGCCACGTCAATATAGTCGGCTCCGGCCCGTGCAACCTCAAGCATGGATGCCACCGACATCCCCGGGCCGCTATGACCGTGATACTGCACCAGGATACCGGGATATCTCTTCTTGATCTTTTTGACAAGTTCACCCAGCGAGGCAGGCCGCCCAATCCCCGCCATGTCCTTAAGGCATATCTCATCAGCCCCATACTCCACAAGATGATCAACAACACTCATGTAGTAATCAACTGTATGCACGGGAGAGTGCGTTATGGAGAGAGCGGCCTGCGATATCATCCCGGCTTCACGTGCGTACTTTATTGAAAGCTCCAGATTGCGGTGATCATTCAGCCCGCAGAAGGAACGGGCAATATCCACACCCTGCGCTTTCTTGACCTTATACATCAGCCTCCTGACATCTGCAGGCACCGGGTACATCCTTATGCCGTTGAGAGCCCTCTCAAGCATGTGGGTCTGTATACCTGCACGATTGAATGGCTTTACCCACTCCCTCACAGCGGTATTGGGATTCTCACCGTAGAGCAGCTGCACCTGCTCAAAGGCACCGCCATTGGTCTCAATACGGTCAAAACAACCCATCTCAACAATATGCGGAGCTACGGTTGTCAGCTGATCAACCCGGGGCTGGTACTTGCCGGACGATTGCCACATGTCACGGTATAAGAGACTGAATCTTATCTTCTTTTTCATGGTTTGTTGAATAATCCCCGTCTCCCTGGTAAGGAGACCGATTAATGCATCAAAGATAACTCGAAGCAGCTATCAGTTGGTGATATATATCAATAATACGACAGTGACCGGCAGATTATTCGTGAATACCACAGATACCTGATCAGGAAGCTCCGTCACGATCATAAAGAAAGAGGCTGCCTTTTTGAGACAGCCTCATTTCAACCTAAACCTGATCGTAGACAGGCCGGACGGCCTGATTAAGGAAAGAAAAAGATCTTACTTCCAGAGTTATTTAATGAGCTCAGGATAAAATGACGCAATAAGCATCATTGCATCAAATTCTGCAGGAGTGCCCTGTGTGATCACCTTCTGATGAAAATAATCACCCCTGTCAAGCTTGTCAGTGGGTGTGCCCAGCCCTGCATTGCTGTACTTCTTATCCAGCATGTTTACACCCATGAATTTTCCGTTGCATGTGTACATTACTGAAAGTTCATCAGATACAACCACGTAATTCTTGCATTTCTTCTCCTTGTCAACAATCACCTTTACCTGCAAGGGGTAGTTTTCATAGTTAATGAGATAGCATTTGAGCTCCTCCCCGGCAATCATCACCGGCTTGTCGGAAACCTCTATCGTGAACGTGCCAAAGGGAGTGTTGGAATTTCCCCTGATGATCACCTTGCCGAAAGAGAGTGCCGATACTGCTGCACATAGCAGCAAACCAAGAATAATTCTTTTCATGACTAACCCGTTTTTGTTTAACACTTAAACTGTCCTGTAAAAAAAGCGGAACTGTCCTTTTCCATCTTCTTTCCGATATAAAGACCGTTAACACCTGCTTCTGTTGCATCTGGTTTGTGTTAATCTTTTGTTAAGCAATTTCTTTTTTTCATAACGATCAGTAAGACAATTAGATATGAAAAGAAAAGTTCTTAAGGTCTCAGTGGATTTGCCGGATTTTGCTTTTCCACGATTATTTTATACCTTTGCGTTGCAAATCATGTATATGAACAGTCTGAAACACAGGTTTATGATGAACCGCCTCGGAAGAAGGCTCTATCATTGCCTTATGTTCTATGCCAGCTAGCCTTTCATCCAGGGCCTGCGAAGCCCTCCTTTCCCCGTATCTGTTTTCCCGTAAATCATTGAGTTACTATGAAAGGCTTGATATTCAGTATAAAAAGATATGCAATTCACGACGGTCCCGGCATCAGGATCACATTCTTCATGAAGGGTTGTCCGCTGGATTGCTGGTGGTGTCACAATCCGGAAGGTAAAGCGCCGGGAATAAGAATGGTTGAGAAGATTGACAGGATTGGTCAGAGAGAATTCAGATCAGAGGAGCAGGTTGGGAGGGAGTACAGTCCGGAAGAGATACTTGCCAGGGCGGAGTCTGACAGGATCTTCATGGAGCATTCGGGAGGAGGTGTCTCATTTTCCGGAGGTGAACCACTGATGCAACCGGTATTTCTTCGTGAAGCACTCTCTCTGCTCAAAAAGTCGGGTTTCCATACTACAATTGATACCTCAGGATACGCCAGGAGGGAGATAGTTCAGTCTGTCATGCCTGTGACAGACCTGTTCCTATATGATATCAAGCATACTGATCCGGAGCTGCACAGGAAGTATACCGGCGTAAGCAACGAACTGATCATCTCCAACCTGGACATGCTTCTGGAAGAAGGCAGGGATGTGATGATACGCATTCCGGTCATTCCCGGAGTGACGGCCGATGCCGTTTACATGAAATCTCTGCGTGATTTTCTGGAAAAACGCAACAATGGCCACATTATTGAGATAAACCTGCTGCCATATCACAAAACCGGCAGTTCGAAGTACCGTCGCTTCGGAATAGATGACAGGATGACCTCCGTCAGCCAGGTCTCAAACGGTCATCTCGACGAATACATTGATATTTTCAGACCGCTTGGAATACATGTTAAGAAGGGCGGATGACATTAAAATCAAAGAAAAGGAAAGAGTTATATGAAAATGACAGATAGAGTTATGAGGCTCAGGGAACAGAGCCTTAACGCCGTTGAGACAATCACTGCAGAGAGGGCGCAGTTGATAACCAGGTTCTACTCAGGCGCCGGGGCCCAGGGACTTTCTGCCCCGGTGCTCAGGGCACGTGCCTTTGAATATCTGCTCAGGCACAAGGAAATTTGCATCAATGAAAGTGAACTGATAGTGGGAGAGAGGGGACCTGCCCCCAAAGCCACCCCCACCTACCCTGAGATAAGTCTTCATTCAATTCAGGATCTGGATATCCTCAACACAAGAGAGAAGGTCTTTTTCAGAGTGAGTGATGAGGTAAAGAGGATTTACAGTGAAGAGATCATACCCTTCTGGAAGGGACGCAGCAACCGTGACCGCATCATGGAGCGTATGACCCCGGAATGGCATGCGGCATACAGGGCAGGGATCTTTACCGAGTTCCAGGAACAGAGAGCTCCGGGACACACTGTGCTGGGATACAAGATGTTTCATACGGGATTCCTGGACCTCAGGAAGGAGATTGCATCTGCTGTGGCTGCACTTGATTTCCGCAATGATCCGCATGCTTACGAGCGCAGTGAGGAACTCAGGGCAATGGATATTGCCTGCGATGCCATTATTATGTACGCCGGCAGACATGCTGACAGACTTGAACAGATGGCTGGTGAGGAGAAGGATGCCGGCAGGAGGGAGGAGCTTGCCAGGATGGCTGCTGTCTGCCGTCGCGTGCCTGCCCATGCTCCTGAGACCTTCCACGAGATGCTCCAGCACTACTGGTTCATACATCTTGGGGTTGTGACGGAGCTCAATCCGTGGGACTCATTCAATCCCGGGCGCCTCGATCAGCACCTCTGGCCCGTTTATCAAAGGAGCATTGAAGAGGGTAGCCTCACACCTGAGGAAGCCTATGAGCTGCTCGGATGTTTCTGGGTGAAATTCAATAACCATCCATCACCCCCAAAGATAGGAGTCACGGCCCAGGAGAGCAATACCTACACTGACTTCTGCCTGATCAACCTCGGAGGAGTAAAGCCTGATGGTACAGATGCGGTCAATCCCATGACCTACATCCTTCTTGACGTCATCAGGGAGATGAGGATCCTGCAGCCCAGCTCAATGGTACAGGTGAGCCGCAAGAACCCTGACTCATTTGTACACAAAGCCCTGGACATCATCCGCACAGGTTTCGGACAGCCGTCGGTCTTTAATACGGAGGCAATCATCCAGGAGTTGCTGAGACAGGGCAAAAACATTGTTGATGCCCGCAACGGTGGAGCGTCCGGATGCGTGGAGACAGGCGCCTTCGGTACTGAGTGCTACTGGCTGACAGGTTACTTCAACCTCGTCAAAATACTCGAAGTAACCCTCAATAACGGTTTCGATCACAGAACAGAGGTGCAGGTGGGCCCACAAACAGGCGAACCATCATCTTTTGCCAGCTTCGAAGAGTTTATGCAGGCATACAGGCAGCAGATCAACTTCTTTGCTGATATCAAGGTGCAGGGAAACAATGTAATAGAGAAGACCTTCGCCCTTCATCTTCCTGTTCCCTATCTCTCACTTCTGCTGGAAGACTGCATTGCCAACGGCAAGGACTACAATGCCGGAGGCGCAAGGTACAACACAACCTATATTCAGGGCGTGGGCCTGGGAAGTATCACTGATATCCTTACATCAATCAGGTTCAATATCTATGACAGGAAGCGGTTTACCTGGAACGAGATGCTTACGGCCCTCAGGGATAATTTCGAAGGGCATGAGGAGATGCAGTATGACATGATCTACAACACTCCCAAGTACGGTAATGACGATGATTATGCTGATGCTCAGGCCACAGCCGTCTTCGAGTTTTTCTATGATGCAGTGAATGGCCGGCCCACCCCCAGGGGAGGAATTCACCGCATAAATATGCTCCCGACCACATCACATGTCTACTTTGGCAATGTCACAGGAGCAACTCCCGATGGCCGCAAGGCATGGGTGCCCCTCTCCGAGGGTATCTCTCCTTTCCAGGGCGTGGACAGGCAGGGCCCGACAGCTGTCATCAAGTCTGCCTCCAAAATAGATCATCTCAGGACGGGAGGCACTCTGCTCAACCAGAAGTTCTCTCCTGAATTTTTTGAGGATGAGGGAAGCTATCAGAAACTTACTGCCCTGATAAGGAGTTACTTCAGCCTTGACGGCCATCATATGCAGTTCAATGTCGTCAGCGCTGATACCCTCCGTGAAGCACAGAAACACCCGGAGTTGTACCGCGATTTGATTGTTCGTGTTGCAGGTTACAGCGATTATTTCAATGACCTGGGTGAAGATCTGCAGAACGAGATCATACGCCGCACCGAACACCAGAGTATCTGACGGAGTTAACCATAAGATGAGAACCGCCGTATCCGTAAAGAGTACGGCGTTCTTTTTTTGCCATAATTAGTTGCTTTTACTCTCAGAATTTAGTATATTAAGAGAGATTTTAACGACTGCTGCCGGCGTGGTGGCATAGTTGATGTTCGGTGGCAACTAAAGCCTTGGATGTGAAAAAGATATTTGATTATTTTGACACCCGCTACAGGGCTGAAATGCTTGGCAGGCCTGTTGACAGCACAGGCCCGGTGATAACCATATCACGTCTGACAGGATGTGATGGCAGGGAGGTTGCAGCTGAACTGGTGGCACAGATGAATCTGAGATACAACACGAACAGGTGGAAATGGGTGGATAAGGATATTATTTATCATGCTGCCCATGAACTCAGGACAGATACCAACCGCGTTGAGACCTATTACCAGGGACTGGGCATGACGGATATATCACAGATGATCATGGCCTTCTCGGGTACATTTGTTACTGACAGCTCTGTAAAGAAGGCCATTAAGGAGGTAGTCCTCTCCATCGCCCGTGACGGTTATGTAGTGATAATCGGGAGGGGAGGGGTAGCAATAACCCGTGATATGGCAAACGCCCTGCACGTACGCCTTGTGGCACCCGTCTACTGGAGGGTGCAGAATGTAATGAAGAAGAAGGGGATGGTTATTGAAAAGGC
>JAAZAP010000265.1 GCA_012514255.1 Bacteroidales bacterium
ATGGATATGGACAGGATGGACTACCTGCGGCGTGACAGCTTCTTTACCGGGGTGATAGAGGGTTCAGTGGGCTCAGACCGCATCATAAGGATGCTGAATGTCATCGGCGACCGTCTGGTGGTTGATGAGAAGGGTATATACTCAGTTGAAAAATTCCTGATAGCCAGGCGCATGATGTACTGGCAGGTATATAACCACCGTACAGTCATCTCGGCTGAGAAGCTGCTCACCGGCCTGCTGGTCAGAGCCCGTCAGGTGACCGCCGGCGGCCTTAAGCTCTTCGCTTCGCCTGCACTGACCTGGTTCCTGGAGCCAAAGCACAACATGGCTTCCAATGAGAAGAGGGCCGAGCTGGTTGCACATTTCACCGCCCTGGATGAGAGTGACATCCTCTCAGCATCCAAGGTGTGGATGAGCTGCGGCGACAGGGTGCTGGAGGACCTCTGCCGGAGGTTTGTGTACAGGAACCTGCTTGGCATAGAGCTGCAGAGAAAACCCTTTGACCCGGAAAGGGTCACGGTGACGGAGAACAGGGCGAAGGAGATACTGGGACTGAAGGATGATGAGGTGAGGCTCTATGTCAATACGGGAGATGTATATAACCAGACGTATGCGCCGGGAACGCCCGAGGTACGGATCCTGCTGAAGAACGGAACCACCCGTGACATAACGGCGGTGTCAGACCTGTTCGATAAGGATGCACTGTCAGAGAAGGTGACCAGGTATTACCTCTGCTACCCAAAGGAAATCATGAAATAATAATATATCAGATATGGAATTTACTGCTGGAATGATAGCCGGGATACTCAACGGAACTGTTGAGGGCGATCCGGAGACGAA
Source organism: Bacteroidales bacterium (assembly GCA_012514255.1). Next base: position 841 of record JAAZAP010000265.1, read on the forward strand.
GCTCAACACCGTTGCAAGGATAGAGGAGGGTAATGCCGGCGCTCTCACCTTCCTGTCAAACCCCAGATACGAACCTTTTGTCTATACCACAGGCGCATCTGCAATACTGGTGAACAAAGACTTCAAGCCCTCGAAAAAGGTGGCTGCCACCCTCATCAGGGTTGATAATCCATACCAGGCCCTGGCCAGACTTCTTGCCTGGTATGAACAGGCAAGACCCGCAAAGAAGGGAATCCACCCTTCAGCCGTGATTGATGAGACGGCAACCATGGGTGAGGATCTGTTTATCGGCGCCCATGCCGTCATCTCTGAGAATGCTGTGATCGGTGACGGATGCTCAATCCATCCGCAGGTATTCATAGGTGAGAATGTAACCATCGGTAAGAACTGCACACTGCACCCCGGGGTAAAAGTCTACAGGGACTGTGTAATAGGTAACGACTGCATAGTGCATGCAGGTGCGGTTATTGGCGCCGATGGCTTCGGTTTTGCTCCGGTGACTGACGCCAACTACATGAAGATACCTCAGATAGGCAATGTCATCATTGAGGACACTGTTGAGATCGGCTCCAATACATGCATTGACCGGGCCACCATGGGTTCAACAATTATCAGGAAGGGCGTCAAGCTTGATAACCTGATACAGGTAGGACACAATGTGGAGATAGGTGAAAACACGGTGATTGCCGCTCAGAGCGGGCTGGCCGGGTCAACCAGGGTAGGCCGCAACTGCATGTTCGGTGGACAGGTGGGACTGGCAGGCCATCTCAGCATTGCTGACGGCTGTAAAATAGGAGCACAGTCGGGCGTCATGAGCACCATCAGTGAGGAGAACACAACCCTTCTCGGTTACCCCGCCACTGAAAGCAAACAGTTCCTCAAGAGCGTTGTCTATATAAGGAAACTTCCCGAACTGAGCAGCAGGTTGGATGCACTGACAAAAACCGTTGAATCTTTAAAAAACAGATAGTTCCACCTTCCGGTCTAAAGGAAATGATTTGAACATCACACAGATGTAGGGTTTTTCTTTATGCCGTTCGGAAAATTTTGCCTTAATTTGCACGATTAAAACTGATCTGGTATGAGCGATAAGCAGAGGACGCTGGCTAAAGAAGTGAGTCTCAACGGCAAGGGACTACATTCAGGGATAGATGTAAAAGTGACCTTCAAGCCAGCACCCGCAAACCATGGATATAAATTCAGGCGCACTGATCTTCCCGGCTCTCCCGTCATTGATGCAATAGCTGACAACGTTACCGAGACCTCGAGGGGAACGACACTGGTACAGGGTGAGGCTTCGGTGGCAACTATTGAACATGTCCTTGCAGCCTTTGCAGGGATGC
>JAAZAP010000266.1 GCA_012514255.1 Bacteroidales bacterium
GTACGCAGAGACAATCCGGGGCAAAAAGGCTGCTGCAGATGCCTGGAAGCAGAAGAAGGAGACATGGGCAGCTGCCAATCCCGATCAGGCCCGTCTTCTCGGGAGTTTCTATTCGGGAGTCATCCCGGAAATTAATTTCGCTGCCGTGGCGCAAAAGGAAAATGATGCCACCCGGAATGCCTCAGCTGTTCTCCTGTCGCTGTTTGCAGAGAAGATCCCCAACATGATTGTCGCATCTGCAGACCTTGCCAATTCAGACAAGACTGACGGATTCCTCAAGAAGAGCAAACCTTTTGTCAGGGGTGATTTCTCCGGCGCATTCCTTCATGCCGGTGTCTCAGAACTTACCATGGCCGCCGTGATGAACGGAATGGCCCTCCATGGCGGTGTAATTCCCGTCTGCGGAACATTCTTCGTCTTCTCTGACTATATGAAACCCGCAGTAAGACTTGCCGCGCTGATGGGTCTGCCGGTCAAATATGTATGGACCCATGACGCTTTCCGCGTGGGCGAGGATGGTCCCACACACCAGCCGGTGGAACAGGAGGCTCAGATAAGACTCATGGAACACCTGAAGAACCACCACGGCAAAAACAGCATGCTGGTGCTCCGCCCGGCTGACGCCATCGAGACAAACATCGCATGGAAACTGGCCCTGGAGAACAGTACAACCCCCACGGCCCTGATACTATCACGGCAGAACATCAAGACTCTCCCGGCAACAGGCACGACACGGCCAGAAGCTGCTGCAATGGCTGCCAGGGGTGCCTACACCGTGGCAGAGAGTGACGGCAGACCGGATGTCATACTCGTTGCCAGCGGATCAGAGGTGGCTACACTGGTTGAGGCAGCCTCGCTCCTCATGGCTGACGGAATCAAAACAAGAATTGTATCTGCCCCCTCGGAAGGACTGTTCCGCCTGCAGAATGAACAATATCGCCAGAGCGTTATCACCCCGGACATCCCGGTCTTCTGCCTGACGGCAGGACTCCCGGTGACGATGCTAGGTTTCGCGGGATCACGGGGAAAGATCTGGGGTCTCGAAAGCTTCGGCTTCTCTGCCGCCTATGGTGTCCTCGACCAGAAACTGGGATTTACCGGCGGAAACATTGCCGGAGAGGTAAAGAAATTCCTCGGAAGATAGCGGTCTGCGGACCTGAGTGCGGTCTCCACGTGGGACCGCACTTTTTATAACCGGATAATCCTTATTAGTGTAATTTTGCTACGCCTAATCTTTAAAACCCGCTCAAATGAAAGTTCTGAAATGGATCTTTATCGTAATCATTGCATTGTTTGCAATCCTGATCGTCATCGGCTTTGCCATGCCGAAAGAGACTAAGATGACAACCACCGAGGAGATTAACCTCCCTCCTGCAAAAGTATTCCATTTTGTTGCAGGGTTTGTTGACCGTACAGCCTGGGATCCGTGGATCAAGGCAGACACTGCGGTACAATGCACGTTTGACATCGTGCCCGGATACATCGGTTCAAAATACAACTGGGACGGACCCGTGGTGGGCAAGGGATCGATGCTTGTGGATTCCGTTGTCTTCGGATCATACATCCTCAACCAGGTCTCACTGATGCCCGGAAAATCCATCCCTGAGGAGTGGATGTTTACCCCGTCGGGGAACGGGACATTGGTAAAGTGGACGATTACCATGACCTCCGGGTCACCCTTCGGCCGGCTGGCCAACAAGGCCTTCTCGGGCATTATTCAGAAGACCATGAACGGCGGCAGGGAAGCCCTCAAAACATACCTCGAGGCCAATGGCGTGCAGCTGAGCAACCTCACCGAGATCGGCATTGAAGAGTATCCTGCCGTGGAAGCACTGACTATCAGCGCTGTAGTCAGCCAGCAGGAAGCGGCCGCCTGGTATGGTCAGAGCCTCGGCAAACTCTATCCTGCCATCGAGGCGCAGAACCTTCAGCCACAGGGAGCTCCCTTCGCCCTGTATGAAGGATATGATCCGGCCACCGGCAAATTCACCATGACGGCAGGAATGCCTGTCTCTGCCGGAGGCAGAAATGCCGGCGAAATCAGACTGATGAAGTACAATTCTTTCCTGGCACTCAAGGGATTGCACAACGGGCCATATGATGAGCTGTCAGTTTCCTACGGAAAACTGGATAACTATGCCAGGGAGAACGGGATTGAACTCTCGGGCGCCGTGTGGGAGTTTTACCTCACTGATCCGGCTGACGCCACCAATCCCGCCCAGCTCCTCACCCAGATTGCCATGCAACTGAAAACTAAATAATTAAGTAATTACTAACTACAGACTGCCAACTGGTCCTGCCGTCCCGATCTGCCAACCGGCGGATGCGGGATTGATCCTGCTCCAGAGTCGCAGGCTCAAACTGCCGACTGGTACTGCTGACTTCTTTCATCCTTATAACAAATGCCAATCTACGACATCTCCCCCGGAGTCAAAGGGCTCATCTTCGATCTTGACGGAACACTTGCCGATACCATGCCATGGCATTACCAGGCATGGCAGAAGGCCTGCGCGCGGTTCGGGATAATAATGGAAACTGAATTCCTCCAGGCCCATACCGGCGCACCGGGATGGATGATAGCCGAGGAGGTGATAGCGGTTAACGGCAAGACTGGAATTGTATCTCCAGAAGAGATCATGCAGGTGAAGCTCGAGGAGTTCTATGAGATACAGCATAACGTCACCCCGATTGAGCCGGTGACTGCACTGGTTCAAAAATACTACGGCAGGCTGCCGATGTCTGTAGGTACCGGCGGGCACCGTGAGGCGGTAGAGAAGACGCTGGAGATAGTTGGGATCAGACAGTACTTTGATATTATAGTGACTGCGAACGATGTCACCAGGCATAAACCCCATCCTGAGACTTTTCTCAGGTGTGCGGAGCTGATGGGCGTCGCTCCTGCAGACTGCGAGGTTTTTGAGGACGGAGACCTGGGCATCGAGGCAGCCCGGCGCGCCGGCATGATCGCCACCGACGTCAGGACATGGTATGACTCGTCATGGTCTGAAGGTCTGAAGGTCTGAGGGTCTGAAGGTCTGAAGGTCTGAAGGTCTGAAGGTCTGAGGATATGAGAATTGCGATATTGTGGGCAACATTGCCTACTGCCTTATTTTACTGCCGGCTGCCAACTGGTACTGCTGACTTTTAACATATGAAAACAAGACTAATCATCACAGGAGACGGTTCCCACACTCTCTACGTGCCCGGGATGGATGAGCATTACCATTCCCGGTTCGGGGCTATGACCGAGTCAAGGCACATATTCATCAATGCCGGTCTTGCAAGCCTGGCGCCGCGTGACACAGCCGTCCTTGAGGTTGGTTTCGGCACAGGCCTGAATGCACTCCTGACTGCCATCCATGCAGGACATAAAAAGATCCATGTCAGTTTCACCACCCTTGAAAAAGAACCACTGGAAGCATCGGTCATCAGCAGGCTTAACTACGGCACCCTGGCGGGCGAAGGGGGAGAAAAACTATTCATGGCAATTCATGAAGCCCCATGGAACAAACCTTGCTCCATAACTGAATGGTTCACAATAGAAAAGAGGTTGACAGACCTAACAGCAGAAGACCCCCAGGGTCTTTATGACCTGGTTTACTTTGACGCCTTCGGGCCTGACAAGCAACCCGGGATGTGGAGTGAGACGGTCATGCGCAGGATCGCAGCCGTGACACACCCTGGCTCTGTATTCGTAACTTACTCAGCCAAAGGTGATCTTAAACGAATGCTGCGGTCGCTCGGTTTTGAAGTCACCCTCCTCCCCGGCCCTCCGGGAAAAAGAGTCATTACCCGGGCGGTGAAAAAATGATTTATGGTATATTTGCGCCACTGAAACAGTGACCGGATAATTAATCCGCTCCTGTAATCACATAAAAATGAAAAAAATGAAAGTAATCAGACTCATTCTCGTCATAGCCCTGGCAGCAATCGTAGTTTTGCCCGTAGCAGGCCAGAAGTTAAAATTTGCCGGCACCGAAGACTCTCTCTCATACGCTCTCGGGGTGGCCAATTATAAGTATTACACAGGTGACAGCATCAATATCAACACCAAAATGTTCTCAAAAGGAATGACTGATGCTTCAAAGGACAGGGCACTGATGAATGACACTGCCGCCAGCGCTTTCATTGTCAGCTATATGCAGAGGCGCGAAAAAGCCCGTCTCATGGCTGAGTACGGCCAGCAGATCGAGGTCGCAGAAGCATGGCTCGCAGATAATGCCAAACTGGAAGGAGTCATAACCTTACCAAGCGGACTGCAATACAAGGTTCTGCAGGAAGGAACGGGAGCAACCCCCGGACCAGAAGATATGGTCAAAGTGCACTACGCCGGAAAGACAACTGACGGTAATCAGTTCGACTCATCATATGACCGTGGAGAACCGGCTGAGTTCCGCGTTAATAAC
>JAAZAP010000267.1 GCA_012514255.1 Bacteroidales bacterium
CCAGACAACTCCCCTTGAAATAGTGATCTCTTTTTTTACAGCATTATACTGGTCTATCTCCCTGGCAATTTTCTCCCTGTCCCTGCCCGAGGCAAAGGGGGTCACTCCCCAGTCGGGGATGGAGATAACTATGACACGGCCGGTGTCATTACCGGCAAAGGATATGGACTGATCTATCAGCTCCCCGAACTCTTTCCTGTAAATATCGATATCCATGCCCCGGTACTGGTTGTTGACTCCAATAAGCAGGCTGACCAGGTCATAGGGGCCCTTAGGATTGGCAGCGTTAATGCCAGCCTTCAGGTCTCCGGTCGTCCAGCCGGTAACTGCTATGATCTCTGGCGGTTCCATGAAGTACCCACGCTCATTCAGTGAATCTGCTATCTGAACGGGATAACGCAGGCCCGGGGCAACGCTTTCACCTATCGTGTAAGAGTCTCCCAGTGCCAGATATCTCAGACTGTCATTTCCCTGTTCCATCTTGTCACCGGTATCCGGATTTTCAATAAGTGGTTGCTTCTTACCCTCATTACTGCATGAAAGAACTATGATGATGACCAGAAATGTAAAAACATATCTTCTCATTGACACTTCAATGAGGGGTTAAGATACTGCTAATAATAATATGCAGCTGTTTGAAAGAGGATCATTTTACCCACTCATTTTCTATCGCATTCTGTATCCAACTGAAATAATAATGGACGACATTAAGCGATTCGGCACTAATAACAGAGACGATGTCCGTCTGGTACGTCTTATTTATTTGCTTCTCCAGAGGCTGGGCAAAAACTTATAATAGAGCAGGTGCCGCCAGGTAGACCAGTCGTGGCCGCCATGACCGCCCGTATAATATTCGTGTTCGATGTTGTGTTTTTCCAGTGCTTCATGCAGAACCAGGCACCTGCGCCCCATAAATCCTTTTGCTTCCTCGGTACCCTGGCCAACAAAAAGGTAATCAACCTTGTCATTTACTTTCGGATCATTCAGGAACTGTACCAGCGACGTCTCCGCATTTGTATCACCGGCGCTGAGAATACCGAAACTGGCAAACAGGTCAAGCGAACGAAACCCTATAAACATACTGTGGCGGCCCCCCATCGATAACCCTGAAATGGCCCTGCCTTTGGGTGACCTTACTGTGCTGTAAGCCTTGTCAACCAGGGGAATTACATGATTCCGGAGCTCCTTTTCCAGAATATCGAAAGTCAATTCGGTATGTTTGGGATGATTCCGGTGAATAACCTGGTTGTTGGGGATTGCAATAATCATCGGCACTGCTTTGCCTTCGGCCAGAAGATTGTCCATGATAAAATTCGCCCTTCCGTCGAAGACCCAGTTTGAAGGGAGCTCGCCGCTTCCGCCCAGCAGATACAATACCGGGTATTTTTTCTTCGGGTTATAGCCGGGAGGAGTGTAAACATAAAGCTCGCGCTCACCGTTAGTCACATCCGAATGATATACGTGGCGCGTAACGGTTCCGTGAGGTACATTTCTGGCATCATAATATGCCGGTCCATCGCCGTGTACAATCAGCTCACTGTAAGGCGGCATGGCTGTAAAAGCAGCGTAAGTATTGTTGGGATCAGGAATCTGAACGCCATCTACATTGAAATGATAAGCATACATGTCCGGTTTGAGCGGCCCTATTGTGAGTGTCCAGACGCCATCATCCCCCTTTGTGAAAGGAATAGGCTCCCTGCCAAGGTTATTGGCCGTGTGGATTGCCCCGGCCGGCAGGACAACCTTCTGTGCATCGGGTGCTTTCAGTCGGAATGTAACTGTATTGTCATCGCGCACCTCGGGCGAATTCACATTAGCGCTGAACGGAATAAGACCTTCCGTATCCTTTTGCGGATTGTAATCTAGATTCACGTTGGACTGCTGCGCCCTTAATCCAAAAGGCATTAATAAAGCCAATCCCATGATCGAAATCAAATGTTTCATCTGTAGAAAATTATCGATTATTTATTCTGAAATAAGAGCTGGGCAAAATGATACAGGCTTTTACGCCATGTATGAAATTCGTGAGCAGTACCAGGCGCTTCGAAATACACATTGTGAATCCCTGCTTTGTCAAGAGTCTCGTGTATTGTGCGTCCCGTATTCGGACCTTCTTTTGAACCCATGCTGATGAAGAATACTTTCACCTGTTTGTTGAATTCATCCGGCTTTGTCAATAACCCATTGTAGCCGGTTTCAATGCCGGGAAATCCGAACGGGGCACTGAATACACCAATATTGGCAAACTTGTCAAGATTGGCCTGTGAAATCTGGTAAGTTTGCGTACCGCCGAGTGAAAGGCCTGCTATTGCACGATTTTCGCGGTCGGGCAATGTCCTGAAATGTTCATCGATGGCAGGAATAATGTCAGTAACAATGGTTTCGGTAAACTCGTCCCAGAAATTGGGACCCTGTCCGGGACCGCCACGACGGCCCGGGCGCTGCCCTTCAGGCCGGGGCAGTATCTTGCCGGACTTATCGCGGATAGGTGTTCCGAACCCTCTTGCAATCCCTCCATCTTCCATCACCACGATCATAGGTTTTGCCTTGCCTTCTGCAATCAGGTTGTCGAGAATGAAATTGGTACGACCCTGATTTGGCCATGCGCGCCTGTCTTCACCCATTCCGTGCTGCAGATAGAGCACCGGATAGCGGCTCTTTTTATCCCTGTCGTAACCGGGTGGGGTATAGATATAGGCATGTCGGGTTTCGCTGAACGTTTCTGACCAATAATAGAATGAACGAACTTCACCATGCGGAACATTTTTGATGTCATAGAAATCGACACCTTTCTCAGGAATTTCAATACCGCTCATAACCCTGCTTGCACCATAAAAGGTCTCACTTGACGGGTCAGCTACATCGACACCGTTGATTTTAATTGTGTAATAATGGAAACCAGGGTCCTGAGGCCTGGTTATACCTGTCCAGAAGCCGTCCTCACCTTTTGAAAGAGCAACATTGCCAAGGCTTACCGAAACACTTGTTGCATCAGGGGCACGAAACCGGAAATGCACCCTGCTCAGAGAGTCGATCCGGGGATAATCAGCGCCCGGAATGTTTGTTGATGCCGGTTTGGTTCCCTCGGGGAAAACAGTTTCCTGTGCAAAACCAACAGTGCCAATCGAGATGAGCAGCACCGCTAATAAAAGATTTTTCATGTCTGTTCTTTTAAGATTATCCGGTTATTATTTCAGCCCGCTGTTCTTTATGCGGAAATAGTCGAAAGAAACATCAAAGGGCGTGTCCGGCTTTGTTGTATCAGAATCGAACCAGAACGTACTCTTCATGTATTGAGCCACTGTCCCATCGCATACGACCAGTCCAGCCCTGATATCTTTCAGCAGCAGATTTGCCGTTCCGAGCAACTCGTACTTTACTCCGTCAAGTGAATAGTATGCCGTGTAAATACTTCCTTTCTTCTCCAGCTTAAGATTCAATGCATTATCGCCTATGACTTCATCCCTGAGGTTGAATGTGGCAAGCGATTTTGCAATGCCGTTTTCTTCCATAACAAGGTCAATTGTGCCGGGTTGCACTCCCCTGGCCCTGGTTGTCTTGACCACAGCCCTGAACATCAGCTTCACAAAATTATCGTCATCCTGGTAAGCCAGGATTCCAGCATTTTCCGGCTGCGACGGAGATCTGGAACATACCAGACGGGTTTCAATTGTCCAGTCGTTGTTGGCACTTTGCAGCAGTAAATTTCGTGCATTGTTCGTAGCCTCCAGGACTCCTCCCTTTTCACCTGTGATTGTCAGCGAACCTGGTTTTACGGATAAACTTCGGGTTGATTTGTTTTCGCGAACCCATTCCCACCGGGGGTCAACAGTGCCGCCGTTGAATTCGTCGCTTACCGATTCCGAATCAAAATTCAGGTAGTATACATTCTTTTCAAGGGTAATTTTGTCAATCAATTGCACTGTGGCGGTTCCGGGTATTGCCCTCGCCTGTTCAATCTCAACCAACACTCCGCTCCCCAGGGCTTCAGCTTTTACTACCGGTATTTTCGAATTGCTTTTTAGCAGGTAGCTGTATGCCTTTACGTCTTTATCGAATCCCGGGATTTTTTTCCCGTTAACTGTTACTGATTTGGGATTCAGGTCTGGCATAACCTTAACCGGGTAGCTGTTTGAAACGGTTGTCCCGTCAATTGTAACATAAGCGAAAATGGATGCCACACCTATGCCTGTTGCTGTTACCCTGCCCTTATCATCAACAGTGGCAACTCCCGGATTATTGCTTTTGTAGGCAAACTGTGCCTTTGTGATGTCATAGAAACTATCGTCGGACATACTTGCTGTAACACTTGTCTGCACTGCCTCTCCGGGTTTTAACACCACCCTGTCGCACTCGGCCACAACCGTTGTCAGCACAGGCTTGTAGCTTCCGCTCATCCGGGCCTCCACCGCTCCTTTTATGTCCCGTGAGGATGCTCCTATCTCGAACACATACCTGCCCGGATCAAATGTAATTTTTCCTTTTTCAGTGTCCCAGAACCACAGATCCTCACAGCTGATATCAATTGAAACTCTCTTTATCTGCCCCCTGGGGATCGTCACCCTTTTAAATCCCTTCAGCCTTTTTATCGGCCTTTCAAGAGATGCGGGACTGTCAGGCGTTTTCACGTAAACCTGCACCACCTCATCTCCGTCAACAGTTCCGGTATTCTGAACATCGACACTGACAGTAACCTTATCGTTGGGTGTAACGCTTGTTTTGCTGATGGCAAAATTGCTGTACTCAAATGTGGTGTATGACAGACCGTATCCGAACTCGTAGGAAACATCCTTGTTGAAATACATGTAAGTGCGTCCGTTGGCGCCGTCGCCGCGCAGATTGTAATTATTGAACTCCGGCAGGTCTTTCAGTGACTTATGCCAGGTCACATTCAGCTTTCCGCCCGGATTCACATCGCCGAACAGTATTTTCGCCATAGCTGTTCCCTGAGCCTGACCGTTGTAACCTGTCCAGATAATGCCGGTCACATCCGCAAGGTGTTTAAACTGTTCCACCTCAACCATGCCCATTGTTTGCATCACCACGATTGTATTGGGATTTATGGCGGCCACTGCTTTTATCAGTTCATTCTGATTGCCCGGCAGGGTCAATGCAAAACGGTCCGATTCCTCTCTGCCGGTGGACTGGTCAGTGCCCACGAAAATCAGTGCTACATCACAGCTTGCTGCCAGGTTAAGCGTTGCTGCATCGATCTCCTTCTCTGCTGCTTCGCGATAGACAAGCACAAGGGTCTGCGGGCCGGTGATACCAAGGGTATTGATTTTCACGGGAACGGTCCTGGGGCGTGCCCAGCCGGGGAATCCTCCGCTTTCCTGAGGAGTGCTGATTCTTTCCGAGGCCAGTACATTGCCGGCAGCAGATCCAATCCTGACCTCCAGTATACCACCATCAGCTGAAGAACTCAGGTTGAACCTTATTGAATCAACATTGGTAATATCAACATTATCATAGGCAGTCCAGTCGCCATCCTTGATACCGCTTATTGAGGTCCGTCCGAATCTTGAAGCCACAATAAGGCCGGGAGCTGAAGAGGCAAATTTTGTTGCATCGTATTCTTCCAGCACCTCGCCATTCCGGACAGTCGAAAAACGGTTCACGGTTAAAAAGTCGGTCTTTCTGTCGGTGTTTCCGCTGATCACAGATACTATTTCGGTATTGAGGTTATGCTCCTTAATGTAGTTTTGAATCCCCTCCAGCGACGAAATTCTCAAATGAGGTTCAACTTCTCCCGAATAGTCGCCCAGCTCAACTTTGTCGGCCTGTGGGCCTAATACGGCAATCTTTTTGACCCGCTTGAGATCAATGGGCAAGGCTTTGGCCCCTGTTTCTGTGATTGTGCTGTTTTTCAGAAGAACGGGTGTTTTGGTTGCAACTTCAAGCGCGAGGTCATTATGAGAAGGATCGTTGATTATTCCCGGTTTGATTCCGGCATAGGGAACAATTTCCCGGGGATCGAATTCTCCCAACCTCATTCTTATGGTGAAGAAGTTCACAAGCGCCTTGTCAATATCAGCTTCGGTAAGTATGCCCTGTTTAACAGCATCCAGGGCATTCGCCTGGTAAACGCTGCCGCAATCGGTATCGACGCCTGACTTGATTCCCAGTGCTGCCGCCACAGCGTGGTTGTTGGCATAATTGTGACCTCTTACCATGTCATCAATCGCTCCGCAGTCACCGGTTACATAACCGTCCAGGCCATAGGTTTTGCGGGCGATAGTATCAACAAGGTATTTGCTTGCCGAAACTGGTATACCGTTTACAGCGCTGTATGCTGTCATTATTGCCGGAAGTTTATGTTCCCTTATAAGGGTTCTGTAAGGCAGAAGATAAAATTCGCGCATATCGCGGTCGTCCATGTCTGCGCTGCCAGTGTGGCGGTTAAATTCTGTGTTGTTTGCAAAATAATGTTTTCCGCAGGGGACAGCTTTCAGGTAGGTAGGGTCGTCGCCCATCAACCCCTGAATAAATCCTTTTCCGATCTGAGAAACAAGAAAAGGATCTTCCCCGAAAGTCTCGGCAGTCCGCCCCCAGCGCGGGTCACGGGCCGGTTCGACAACAGGTGACCAGTAGGTAAGAGTAAAGATAACGTCGTAATTAAATCCCCGGGCTTCATCGGAAATCACTTTTGTCTCGCGTTTGATCAGCTCCGGGTCCCAGGTTGCACCCACGGCCACGCTGTTCGGGAAAGAGGTTGCAGTCATGCCGCTGTTGTTGTTCCTGCCCATGATTCCGTGCAGCGCCTCGCCCCAGACGTCATAATGATTTACACCCAGGCGCGGTATGGGTGGCATTGTATTACCCAGCTGGCTCTGTTTCTCTTCGGGCGTCATTCTCGAAACAAGGTCGGCGGCCCTTTCTTTAAATGAATACGCGGGATTCAGATAGATTGGCTTTTTCGCTTTATCGCCAACCGGGATAAAAGCCGTGATCAGGATGGATAACAATAGCAAGACTGACAGTTTGTGTTGCCTGGTTTTCATAGTTAGAGCATTTTAATAATCATAATAATTCATTCTGAGTGCATACGCCGGTTGCCTTCATCATATTCCACCGGAAACAATGAAAAATTAATCTGTATTAAACAGATAATCAAATCATCCCGTACTGGAAGCTTACTATTTGCACCGGCGTGAGGTTGGCTTTGGAACCGGCTTTTGCATCAGGAATAAGCTCCTTTAACGGGATTTCTCCATACAAATTTAAGAAAAAGATAGAAGGAAACCGGTTTGCCTTCCTGAGAACTGACATATCCTGCCGGATATTCTTCAGCATGCCGTTAATGCAGAAAATTGTCCGTTGAAATTTTTCGGATGTAGGATGGAATTTGAGTGATGTTCACTAGTTTTACAGATAATCTAAAAAATGAAAAAAATACTGCTTCTCTCTGTTTTGTTTCTTACAGGATTGAGCTTAACCAGCCCTTGCCAGGCCCAGGGACAGATTTCACAGGAAAGGCCTGCATCGAGGATAGTCGAGGATGGCGGAACGGGTCCATATTCTGCCATAATGCTTAGTGAAAGCACCTTACCGACCCATACGGTTTTCAGACCGGTAGATTTGACTCCTTTTGGAGCTAAAAACAAGCTGCCTGTGCTTGCATGGGGCAACGGAGGCTGTGCAAATTCACCCGGGGGGCATATAAATTTTTTATCA
>JAAZAP010000268.1 GCA_012514255.1 Bacteroidales bacterium
ATGAACGAACGGGATCATCAGTCTCGGTAACCCTCGAGTATGCATATGACGACTGGTGCATCGCTCAGGCAATCAGTAAATTACCGGCCGGGCAGCCCGAGGGGAGATACCTCATGGCCGGAACCAACCTGCATAACGAGTTTATGGACAGGTCGCGCAATTTCCTGAATGTATGGGATGCATCCTCGGGATTCATGCGCCCGAGGAAAAGCGACGGTACCTTCAGGAAGGACTTTGATGTGCTGAGTACTCATGGTCAGGGATTCATCGAAGGCAATGCATGGAACTACAGTCTTTATGTCCCCCATGAACCGGATGCACTCATCCTGCTCCACGGCGGGAAGAAGAGATTCATCCAGCATCTTGATTCACTTTTCACAATGTATCTTCCTGACAGCTTTTTCGCCGAAACGGAGGATATAACACGGGAAGGTATAATAGGTAACTATGTCCATGGCAATGAGCCCTCACATCATGTGCCGTATCTTTACAATTATGCCGGCGCACCCCGCAAAACTCATTATTGGGTGAGGCATATCATGGACCACAAGTACCTGCCTGCACCTGACGGGCTGAGCGGCAACGACGACTGCGGGCAGATGAGCGCATGGTACATCTTCAGCGCACTGGGTTTTTACCCGGTGGCTCCCGGTTCTGACAGGTATGATCTTGGCAGCCCCCTGGTGAAAGAGGCCACCCTGACCCTGGAGAACAGTAAAACGCTCACAATCAAGGCAGTGAATCAAGGTCCTGATAATATCTACGTAAGAAAGGCAGAGCTCAACGGAAAGAAGCTTGACCGTCCCTGGATCACCCATGATGAGATCATGAACGGCGGCAGCCTGGTCTTCTATATGTCAAAACGCGGTTATTGATTCCTGAACGCCTCCGCCCCACGGTCAAGCCAGTCAATATATGCCTGGATGTCAAAGTCAGTTCCGCGGGTTTCTATCAGTGGTTTGCCCCCGGGGTCAACAATGGCATACAGCGGCAACGTATTGGTGTTGAACATGGAGATTTCAATGTCCTCGTTCTTTTTGCCCATAGTCTTCTTCTCTTTCCCGTCAACTTTAGAGACAAAGATCTCATTATCCGGAAGTTTTGTACGGTCATCCACATAAAGAGCCACCAGCACAAAATTATCCCTTAGTCTCTGCTGCACTCCGGGATCGGACCAAACGCGTGCGTCCATCTCCTTGCAGTTGGCACAGGCATGACCCTTGAAGTCGATCAGCACCGGTTTGCCCAGCTCTTTTGCACAGGCCAGACCCTGTTCCAGGTCAAAGTAACCCTGAAGGCCATACTCAAAATGCAGAAAGTCTCCGTATTTCGGTTCATCACAGAGAGCTCCGCCGGCAGTACCTTCTGCGCCCGTGATCAGAACTCCCGGAGTCGCCGTTCCCCTGTTCTCACTGATAGCTTTTAGCAGGTTGAACCCTGATGTCTCCCGGGGAGGCAGCAATGCAGATATTCGCGTCAGCGGAGCTCCGAAAAGTCCTGGA
>JAAZAP010000269.1 GCA_012514255.1 Bacteroidales bacterium
AGCTATCACGGTCAGGCTCCTGGTCCTGTTCCTCCAGACATTCTTCCATGCAATGGATGTTATCATCGTAGTGTTCTGTTAGGCTCTGAGAGCATTTATAATGTTCAATTTGAATATCCTCCGCACGCTGAAGCTGATGGCTACCAGCAGTATCAGCAGCACAACCACCGCCTGCCACAGGTAATATGTATCGGGAGGCAGCATCGGCATCACCGGTTCAAAGCCATACTCCTCCCACATTCTTGCCATCTCCCCGGTAAAGCGGAGAGGTCTGGCATAGCCCAGAAAGACGATGGGCAGTGATGCCGCCACGCCTGCCACCAAACCAAGCAATCCAATGAAGAGCATCTCCATGCCTATTATGCCGGCCAGCTTGTGCTTCTGCATGCCTATTGAGACCAGCATGCCAAACTCCCGTCTCCTTTCCGCCATCATCATGAGTACGGTACCGAAGACGCCAAAAGCAATGACAAGGTAGAGAATGCCTATCATTATTGCCCCGCTCTTGTTGTCAGCCTCCATCTGGTTCAGCAGGAGGGCATTTATCTCCTTCCAGTTGCGTATTGCCAGCCCGTCATTGCAGGAGGCGGCCAGCCTCTGTTGCGTCAGTAGAAGCTCTTTGTCATCCGTTTCGCTTATGCTTATGATGGCCGAAGTAACCATATCGGGTGCGTCATATAGATACTGTGCATCTGCCAGTGTGATATAAGTGAAAGCATTGTCTATATCCGGGTTTGCCATGTTCACTATTCCCTTTATCACAAACAGTCCGGCTGCGGAGACGCCGTGGTAACCCTGCCCCACTATCACCAGTGTGTCACCAACATCGGCACCCAGATAACGAGACAGTCCGTATCCAATAACAGCCCTGCCAGAATCTGCTGAAGTGAGGTAGCGGTTCTCCAGTGAAGCATGCTTCCTGAAGAGAGGCATCACTGTTGCTGTATCATCATCACTTATGCCCAGGTCAGAGATGAGTCCCTTTTCATCGGTCCAGGCCTCACCGTCAAATACATCGAGCAGCTTTGCAGTGCGGCCTGGCAGGTCTTCTGCCTTAAGGGCTTCGGTTGCATCAGGTGTAAGGCGGTACTTTATGAGCCGGTTCCTGATGTTCAGCGCCTTATGCTCATTGTCCGGATCCATCCCTATCACCATCACACCCTGGGTGCGGTTTCCCGCGGCTGCAAGTGCGAACGATTCCAGCTTCGGGATAACCCCCGTGACATTGGGGTCAGCCTCAATGATGTCAGTAAGCGACTGCTCAAGCACAAATCCGTTGTCAAGAGATGATTCATCAAGGTAGTCAGTGTGCTGAAGCTGCAGGTAGCCGGAGTAGGATTCAATCATATCCCTGTACATCTTTTGGTATGCCCCCAGCTGAAACGACCTCATTAACAGTGCAAAGAACACTGCAAAGAATACTGAGGCTGCCGTGATGAGGGTCCTCCTTTTGTTTCGCCACAGATTTCTCCAGGCAAGCTGATGGTTTTTCATTATTTTCTGTTTATTTCATTGGCCTGATGTATCTTACATAAATCTCAATCATATCTTTCTGCGAGTTACTGCTTAACTAAGTTTCATTTTAATGGGTATCTGACTGACACTATCTGATGGTCTTCATATTCTGCTGTGAGAAGAAGCTCTCCTTAATACTTACATTGAATTTTACCTCTGTTATTTTAAGGATGGTCCTGCGGCCAGGCTCCTCGGCGGGGACCAGCTCAATAACCGTGGGGATGAACCTTCCGTCCATTGTCTTCAGCTCCGTGCCCCGCTCGGTTCTGACCAGGTAACCGTCCTCATCATAGAGCTCAGCTTTCAGGACAATAAACTCATTCCTGTCAACCCACCACAGCTGGTGGCTCCAGAGAACGTCGGCATCTTCCTTTGCCGTCAGCCTGATCTTATGGCACATGCGGCCGTCGATCTCCTCCTCTCCCTCGAAGGTGTGGGTGTAATCTTCTACCACTGATGATTCCCTCAGGATGTCATCATTGGTGTAGTCTGATCCCATCCAGCCCTGTGACATCATTGAGGGAGGAAGCTTGATAAGCCTGTTGATGGCGGGATTCCAGCTCCACATCTCCGTGCCCCGCTTGAGGAAGGTCTGTCCCTTTTCGCGTGCCGGCGCTGTGATGAGCGTAAGTGCATAGTCATCTTCCAGCGCCCACGATTTGAACTCTATCGTGCGCTGCCATGATGGCCGCACGATGGTCATGCTCATGACGCTGTAGCCTGAGAGCTCACCGTTGAATTTCTCGTCGGTTTTTTTGATTACCTCTTTGGCGCTCAGCTGCTGTGCCGCTGCCGGCCCGCCTGCCTGCAGCAGGAGTAGAAGTGTGATGACTGCGATTATCTGACCTGTTGTTCGTTTCATCATTTTAAAAATTTTCATTTGTTTATCTGGAGCTCCATGTTGTTTGCAGTCACTTCCCGGCAGGGAGAGATTGCTGCTGATCATGCAAGCTTCATTTATATCTCTTTATAAGTGCATCCGTGACCTTTTCAAAGTATTCTCCCTGGTATTGTTCTTCTGAGAAAATGGATGTGATGGCAAAACCCTTTATGGCATTGATGAACATGAGCAGGTCGGTCATCGGGTCATAGTCCGGGGCGGCATTCTCTCCCTTCTTCCGGAAGTATTCAACCAGGAGGCTCATCATGTTTTCGGTGTATTCCCTGAAGGGCTGCCCTGATATTGATAATGACCCTGACTCCTTCCCGAATAGTTTCTCATAGACTCCCGGCTGCATCATAATCCTGAAGAGCAGCTTCCAGAACTGTTTCTTCTCATGGAGGATTTTGAACACCTTACGGATAAACAGCTCGAATTCTTCCGGAGTAAGCTGGCTGTCGTGATCGGGATTGAAATAACCGTATATCTCGGTCACCGACCTGTCCATGATAGCCGTAAGCAGGTACTCCTTGCTTTTAAAGTAGTTGTACATGAGGCCCTTTGATATGCCTGCATGCTTTGCAATATGGTTTATTGTCGTTGCCTGGAAACCCTGGTTGGAGAAATGTTCCAGTGCTGTGTCCATGATGAGGTTTTTCTTCTCTTCCCTCATCATCTCAAACTGATCCGGAGTTCTTGGTGACATGCCTGTGCTTTTTTTGAATGACCGGTTAACCAATATATTCCCCCATAAAAAACCGTTTTTATGACTGAACGGTTGGTCAAAGATAAGTTCTGTTTTCATAAAAAGCAAATGTTTTTATGAAATTTTCTTCATGCCTTTAATGAAACCCGAATTATAAAACCCTTAACCTTTCAATCAGTTCATTAACAGATACCACCTCGACACCTTTGGCCATTGGCCATCCTCTGTTCACTGGTGCAACAACAAAAACATGATCCGGCTTTATGTTCTCAATTGCGGAATAGTTACCTCTTGTCAGTGTTGGGGAAAGGGTAGCCTTGCACTCAATGGCTATTTGTTTATTGTTTATCTCTGTTACAAAATCGATTTCAGCCCCGTTACTGGTTCTGAAGAAATAACAATTTGTTTCCCTGAAGTTCCCTTTCAGATTAACGAGCACCAAAGCCTCCCAGAGAGAGCCAAAAACCGGGTGACCGGAGATCTGATCAAAGCCCGAAAGTTGAAGTAGCCTGGTTGTCAGACCATTGTCTGTAATATAAACTTTTGGGGCTTTGAGAATACGCTTTCCGAAATTTTTGTAGTACGGTGGAACAATCTCCAGCATATATGTTCCTTCAAGGAGATCAACATAGTTTTTGACTGTTGTATTGCTTACTCCCAGTGAATTCCCAAGTGAAGAGTAATTAACTGTTTGTCCGTTATTATGTGCCAGCATCTGCCACAATCTTCTCATTGCTGATGGTGCGATCCCTGCCCAGAATAAAAGATCGCGTTCAATGAAGGTTGTGATAAAATCATCTATCCAGGCGGCGGATATCTTATCATTTTTATTAAGTAAGCTCCTGGGAAAACCACCTCTCAGCATGTAGGTCTCCAGATTGTAATCCATGGAAATCTCATTCCACAGTAAAGGAGTAAGCTTGCGGTATGAAATTCTTCCGGCCAATGATTCAGACGACTGTTTTAAAAGGTCAGGTGAAGCTGAGCCCAGGATCAGGAATTTGCCATTCTGTTGCCATTCGTCGGCAAGGCTTCTTATAAGGGGGAACAGATCAGGCTTTCTCTGGATCTCATCCAGAATAACCAGATTATTCTTCTGGGATGAGAGATACCATTCAGGGTTATCAAGTTTAGCCAGATCAGAGGGCTTTTCAAGATCCAGGAAAACAGAATTATCCATTTCACCCGTAATGTGCCTTGCAAGGGTCGATTTTCCGCATTGTCTCGGACCAATTATTGCTGTCACAGGCACGTTCTCAAGTGAGAGTCTGATTTCACTTTCAATCGATCTTTTTATATACATAACAATTTATCTATCCATGCAAACTTAAATCATATATTTTAATTTACATTGTTAATTACAATGAATTTAATTATTGGCTTATTCAGTAATCCGGTATTAAGTTAGTAGCACTTCAACAGTCAACAATGAACTTAGGTGAAGCGAATGACAGCAAAGCCAAATGACAGCCATTATACTAATAAGAGCGATCCTGATATTCTTTTGGTTTTCCAATAGTATTTGATAACATTAAATGCCATTCCCCAATTGTTTTTTAATATACATCTTCTGTTTTCCAATAGTATTTACTATCTTTGCGGTTATATAATATACAAAGATGGACCGGTTAATTGAAGAATACCTCGCTGAATGGAAGGATAGTCTGAACAGAAAACCGCTGATAATCAGAGGTGCCCGTCAGGTTGGCAAGACATACGCCATTGAAAAATTTGCCGAAAAGAACTACAGGCGCCTCCTGAAAGTGAATCTCGAGCAGGACCGCAACATACATTCTGTATTTGAAAGCATGCAGCCCGACCAGATAATAAATGAATTATCATTACTCTATAAGGTTCCTGCCGAAGATGAAAACACTCTGTTCTTCATTGATGAAATACAAGTTTGCCCAAAGGCTATCGCATCTCTGCGCTATTTTTACGAACAAAGGCCGGGACTTCATGTCATTTGTGCAGGTTCCCTGTTAGACCATACCCTTAACGAGATACAGTATTCAATGCCGGTAGGCAGGATTGACTTCGCCTATATGTACCCGTTAACCTTTTCTGAGTTCCTGGTTGCGATAGGCGAACATGGACTTGTACAGTTCATAAACGGCTTTTCCCTGGAGGGATCTTTCAGTGAAGCGGTCCACAACAGGATCCTGGAGTTGCTGCGGTTGTATTTCTTTATAGGGGGAATGCCCGAAGCAGTCGATTACTATGTTAAAACGAAAGAGCTGTCAGGCATTGAAAAGATCCACTCCAATCTGATTACTTCCATCGAATATGACTTTGCAAAGTATGGAACACGCAAACAGCAGGAGCATCTGAAGGATGTTCTGCACTATGTGACAAACAACGTCGGTAAAAAGGTGAAATATGTGAATGTAAACCGGAATGCGCCTTCAAGTCTGCTGAAAGATGCTTTTCTGAAACTGGAAATGAGCAGGATAGTTCACCTTGTAAGGCATACCCGATCAACCGGCATACCCCTTTCACAGATGCAGGATAATGATGTATTCAAACCGGTATTTTTCGATATCGGGGTGTTGAATCATATAGCCGGAATCAGGCTCATGGATATTGATAACCTGGTTACAGCTTTCGAGGGTGCTCTTGCAGAGCAGTTTGTCTTTCAGGAGTTAATGGCATCCGGTGAACCTTACATCGAACAAAAACTGTTCTACTGGATACGTGAGGCAAAAAATTCAAATGCGGAGATTGATTGCCTTTACCAGATTGGCAATAGCATTTACCCTATTGAGATAAAGGCTGGGAAACGGGGCAAACTAAAATCACTGCATGTCTTTCTGGCGGAAAAAAACAAGGAGACCGGCATCCGGTTCAATACAGATATCCCATCGGTTGGCAGGGGATTCACTGCCAGGGTCAATTTACCTGACCGGGAGGAAATTACCTACAATCTGGTTTCACTCCCACTTTACCTTGCCTGCAGACTGGGAAGTATGGTTATCCGGTTGTAAGGAAGTAGCAGACTCTCCTGAATTTCAGCCCAGTTTCAAGGGGTAAGCTCCACCAAATGACGGCCGACGCCAGGAGGCCCAATGACAATAAATGACGCACGCGGTGCAAATGAAGCGCCCCTCGTTGCGGGGTAAACTCCCGGCGAATGAACCACCTGTTCACACCTCCCCTGTCCCAAGCAGTTCATCAAGTTTTTCCTTAAGGATCGCGGTCAGGTGATCTCGTTGCTTTTTGTCAAATTTGCGTGGCAGTTCTATCTCGATGCGTCGCGGCATGAAATGTATCTTCAGCTCCTTCTGCCTGATGGTCCTCTCCTTTCTTGACAGGCTGAATACTTCTTTGCGGCTGAGCCTTTCATCGATGAACCTGCGGTAGAGCTCCCACTGTGCATCTGAATGACCGTTTTCATCCGATTGTCAGGGATCCGCTTGCGTCGACCTGTCCGGTGGTTTTTCCAGAATCAGCGATTTTTATTTGTTCTTGGGCACTTTGCCGCCGACGTGAGTCATATTGACGACGAGGTCATCCTCTATCATGTAGTAAGGAACTCCATTCCCATCGTGAGCATAAACTCCAGATTGAGTGTCTTGATGACGAAGACGAGGCCGTCGTCGCAGTTGTCCGCGGTCTGGTCGGCGAACACGACGCTTTCCCTGAAGCTGTTCGCGGCGATCTCTTCGATCGTCTAGTTCACGTTGATGTCGTACGTGATGGTCTCGGTTTCGTGCTCGCTCGTCCAGTGGTACGTCACGGTCTGCGCGCTCGTGTTCAGCGTCTTTGTTCCTTCGCTGTTGGTGAGGATGATGGGCGAGTCGCGCACG
>JAAZAP010000270.1 GCA_012514255.1 Bacteroidales bacterium
ACAAGCGGACCCGCCTTCTCTCTCAAATCCTGAAGTATTGCCATCTGAATACTATTTAAATAATGAATTTAGCTCTTGAAAAATACAGGCGACAAATATAACAAAAATCAGTTAAACAAAAGGATGCACACTCTTCTCATTAAATTTAACTTCCGGCAAACATGATAATTCTCATTTTTAAGGTAAGGCACACGGGTAGTTAATATATTGGAAGAAAAAAAACAGATAGCCATGTCCGGGAATCTTAGAGGTCTCTCGTCAAGACGAGGCCTTGCAGACAGCTTATACGAGAGTATTGCCGGAACGGTTCCGGATGGTCAACATCATGCTGAAGAAAGGCTGACATCTATTGCCGGTGAGTATATGACAGGCGATGCGGCCGTCCTGAGCGCCAGCTCCTTCTATGATTTTCTGCAGCCAGCACATCATGGCAGGAAGGTCCTCATGTGTGACGGCACCCCTGTTTGACGTCAGAGAAGACGGGACGGTTGCTGGAACATTACAACAGCGGCACCATGACGCGGCGCAACCCGAACAGTGAGATAGTAACAGAGGACCTTCTTTACGTCCATCCGCTTGACGCGAAGGCCAAAGGGCTGGTGACCGGTGACCATGCAAGGATCTTCTCTGCCCGTGCAGAATGCCGTACTGATACCAAAATAGAGTAAATAATGGAAATATACCCCAAAAAAATAGGGGGTCATCAACAAAAAACATATAAAATATCAAAATATACCCTCAAAAATAGGGGGTGTATCCTGAAATGATCTATTTTTGGCAAAAAATCAGATCATGGCAGAATTACGTTTCAGTGCATTAAAGGAGCTTTTCAGCAGGGAGCCTGTTGAGGTATCCGTTCCGGGGGAGCCTGTCTCCACATATTTTTCAGAGAATGTTTTTGACAAGGCGAAGATGGAGCGTTACCTGAGCCGTGAGGCTTACAGGGCGGTGATGACGGCAATTGATGAGGGTACGCCCATTAACAGGCAGATAGCTGACCAGGTAGCTACCGGCATGCAGGCCTGGGCCATGGAGCATGGGGTGACTCATTCTACGCACTGGTTCCATCCGCTGACCGATGCCACTGCCGAGAAGCATGACTCATTTGTCGGGCGGGGAGAGATGGGCTCCATCATTGAGATATTCTCGGGTGAGGTTTTAGTGCAGCAGGAGCCTGACGCATCGAGTTTTCCCAGCGGTGGTATAAGGAACACCTTTGAAGCAAGGGGTTACACGGCCTGGGATGTCTCGTCGCCGGCATTCATTGTGGGCAACACGCTCTGTATCCCTACAGTCTTCGTATCATACACCGGGGAGGCGCTTGACTACAAGACCCCGCTTCTCCGTTCGCTGGCCGTACTGGATAAAGCTGCCGTGGAGGTGTGTCACCTTTTTGACAAGGATGTCAAGAAGGTTATTGCCACGCTGGGATGGGAGCAGGAGTATTTCCTTATTGATGAGGCACTCTATTACGCCAGGCCTGACCTGATGCTTGCAGACCGTACGCTGATGGGACATCCCTCTTCCAAGGATCAGCAGCTCTCAGATCACTATTTCGGGTCAATACCTGACAGGGTTAAGGCATTCATGAAGGAGTTTGAATTTGAGGCCTACAAGCTGGGTATTCCCGTGAAGACGCGTCATAATGAGGTTGCTCCCAACCAGTTTGAGTGTGCCCCGGTCTTTGAGGAAGCCAACCTCGCCGTTGATCATAACCAGCTGATAATGGATGTGATGCGGCGGGTAGCCCGGAAACATAAGTTCAGGGTTCTGTTCCATGAAAAGCCTTTTGCTGAGGTTAACGGATCGGGCAAGCACAGCAACTGGTCAATGATGACTGATACGGGAGTGAATCTGCTCTCCCCCGGCAAGAATCCGAAGACAAACATGCAGTTCCTAACCTTTCTCGTAAACGTGATAAAGGCTGTCAATGACAACCAGGAACTGCTTCGCGCCAGCGTGACCAATGAGAACAACTCGTACAGGCTGGGAGGTCATGAGGCGCCACCATCAATAATATCGGTCTTCCTGGGCAGTTATCTCTCTGGAATTCTTGACAGTATTGCCAGCAAGGTGAAGGACAAGAAGATGACCCCGCAGGAGAAGACGGAGATCAAGCTTGGTATTGGCAAGATACCGGGAATCTTCCTGGACAATACTGACCGTAACCGAACCTCGCCCTTTGCCTTCACCGGCAACAGGTTCGAGTTCCGTGCCGTGGGCTCATCGGCTAACTGCAGCTCTGCTGTAATCGTGCTCAATGCAGCAGTTGCCCACCAGCTTAAGGCATTCGCCGATGAGGTTAATGCCATGGCCGACAGGGGCACAAAGCGTGACGAGGCTATCTTCCAGGTACTGAAAAAGTGCATTATTGACTCGAAAAGGATACGTTTTGAAGGCGACGGGTACAGCGCTGAATGGCATAAGGAGGCCATTCGCAGGGGTCTCTCCGCGGAATCCAGCGTGCCCAGGACCCTCAAGGCATACAGCACTCCGGCGTCGTGCGAGACACTCGTTGGCACAGGCGTGTTTACCGAACGCGAGCTGGAGAGCAGGGTAGGGGTGGAACTGGAGAAATTTACCAAGAAACTGCAGATAGAATCGCGTGTCCTGGGTGATCTGGCAATAAACCATATAGTACCCACTGCGGTGAACTACATGACCTCGCTGGTGGATAATGTCAGGGGTTTGAGGGAGATATTTGATGATAACGACTTCCTTCGGCTGGCGGGCGCACGCAAGGAACTGATAGTTTCAATATCTGATCATATATCCATGATAAAGAAACTGGTCAGCGAGATGATAGATCAGCGAAGGAAGGCAAACGTTATGGTTGATATTTATAAGAAAGCGAGTGCCTATGAATCTCAGGTCAAACCTTACCTGCAGGAGATCAGGACTCACATTGATAAGCTTGAGCTGGTGGTGGACAATGAGCTGTGGCCTTTGCCCAAGTACCGTGAACTTCTGTTTACCCGGTGATTGCTTCGCTTTTATTCAAAAGATCTGTGGTTTTTAATGCCCTCGCTGAAGAGGGCATTATTTTTGTGGCCGGTCATGGAAGCCGGTACTTAATGAAGCATCGGTACGTTAACATAAATAATTACTTTTGCATAAATCAATATGGCGGTCAGAATGAACAGAACAATTGTTCTTATAATAATAGTAGCCCTTATGTTTCCTTCACTGCTTCAGGCACAGAAGCAGAAGACCGAGCGTGCCTACGCCGCTTATGAGGCTGGCACCTATTACGATGCAATAGACCACTTCAAGGATGTCTATTCAAAGACCCGTGACAGGCAGCTGAAGGCAGAGATGGTCTTTATGGTATCAGAGTGTTACCGGCTGATAAATGACCCTAAGAACGCTGAGTTGTGGTACAAAAGGGCGGTCAGGTCGCCCTTCCCGAAGCCTGAGGCACAGTATTGGCTGGCAGATAGTTATAAGAAGCTGGGTCGTTATCCCGAAGCAATAGAGGAATTCCGGACGTACCGTCAGCTGGTTCCCGGGGACCCGCGCACCGAACAACAGATACGTGCCTGCGAGCTGGCCATGGAATGGCAGGCGTCGCCGGAGGCGTACAATGTGGAGGAGATGAAGGATATCAACTCGCGGGATTCTGATTTCGGCCCTGCCTATGCCCGTGATGACCACGGGCTGGTATGGTTTACCTCTTCACGTGACGATGCCAGGGGCAACAAGGAACATGGTGCCACCGGCCAGAGCTTTACTGACATCTTTGAGACCAGGCTTGACAAGAAAGGCAAATGGAGCACTCCTGTGCCGGTTGATTTTCTCAATACCGAGTTTGAGGATGGCACACCTTCATTTTCCATGGACTACACGGAGGTGTTCTTTACCCGCTGCGAGGCCGGCAAGCGCGAGAGCAAGGGGTGTGTGATAATGTATTCAAGCCGTGAGGGAGTCAACTGGAGTGATCCGGAGAAGATTGAGCTCCTGGATGATACGCTTGTGGCTGCTCATCCGGCCCTCTCTCCTGACGGCCAGACTCTCTATTTTGTCTCTGATATGCCCGGCGGACGGGGAGGCAAGGATCTGTACCGCACAACACGCACCTCGCCGGGCAGCCCCTGGTCGCGACCTGAGAATCTGGGGACCGATATCAATACCCGTGGCAACGAACTGTTTCCTTTCGTTCAAGAGGATGGAACCCTCTACTTTGCTTCTGACGGCCATATAGGAATGGGCGGACTGGATATCTTCAGGGCTGTCCCCCAGGGAGGCGACGCATGGCTGGTTCAGAACATGATGGCCCCAATAAACAGCCCGGCAGACGATTTCGGAATTACCTTTGAGAGTGGGGCAGAGAGGGGCATCTTCAGCTCCTCCAGGAAAGGAAGGACCGCTGATGACCTCTATACATTTGAGATGCCGCCGCTGCTCTTCAGCATCACGGGCCTCGTCAGGGATGAGAAGACTGGCCAGCCCGTAGAAGGTGCCGCCGTACAGCTCATCGCCAGTGACGGCGCCAACATGCAGACAGAAACCGGTGCCGCAGGCGACTTCAGGTTCACTCTCCGTCCGGAGGTTGATTATATCTTCCTTGCATCCAAAAAAGGATACCTGAACGGCAAGGAAAAAGAGACCACGAGGGGCCAGGACAAAAGTCGCGATTTCATGGCAACAATACAGCTGACCCCCATAGACAGACCGATAGAGCTCCCCAATATCTTCTATGACTTCGGGAAGTGGGACCTCAGACCCGAGTCGATGGTATCGCTCGATAGGCTGGTGGAGACTCTCAATGACAACCCGAACGTAACCATTGAGCTTATGTCTCACACTGACTCGCGTGACACCGAGGAGTTTAACCTTGATCTCTCGCAGAAGAGGGCACAGTCTGTAGTTGATTACCTTATTGCCAAGGGTATAGCTGCCGACAGGCTCACCGCGCAAGGCTATGGCGAGACCAACCCGAAGGTGGTGGATCAGGAGATAATGGAGAACTCACCGTTCCTGCGTTCAGGCGCTACGCTTAATGAGCAGTATATCAATTCCCTGGCCAGCGAAGAGCAGAAGGAGATAGCTCACCAGATAAACCGTCGCACCGAGTTCAGGGTTTTACGGACCGATTACGAGCCGGCACAATAAAATGAGCGTCCGGCAGGTATCATGAATGACACATCGCGCTACGCCAAAAGAGGAGTCTCATCCGGCAAGGAGGAGGTGCATGCCGCAATAAGCAAAACTGACAGGGGTCTTTTCCCGAAAGCATTCTGCAAGATCATACCTGATATCCTGGGAGGTGATCCCGGCTGGTGCAACATAATGCATGCTGACGGTGCCGGAACCAAATCGTCACTGGCATATGTCTACTGGAAGGAGACGGGAGACCTCTCCGTCTGGAAGGGAATAGCACAGGATGCCGTGGTGATGAACCTCGATGACCTGCTCTGCGTGGGAGCAACTGACAATATCCTCCTTTCTTCAACCATAGGAAGAAACAGGAACCTTATCCCGGGGGAGGTGATACGGACTCTCATTGAAGGGACAGAGGAGTTCCTGGCTCGCATGAGAGATGCCGGCACAGGTATCTGGTCAACGGGAGGAGAGACAGCTGATGTGGGAGACCTGGTAAGAACAGTGATAGTTGACTCGACGGTCACGGCACGGATGCCCAGGGCCGCTGTGATTGACAATGCAAATATCCGCGCAGGTGATGTGATTGTGGGCCTGGCATCATACGGGCAGACAACTTATGAGGATGAGTATAACGGTGGCATGGGCAGCAACGGCCTGACCTCGGCACGGCACGACGTGTTCAGTAGCTATCTCTCAGGGCTTTATCCCGAGAGCTACGACAGAGAGATCCCGGCATCACTGGCATACAGCGGCCCGCTGAAGCTCACAGACCCTACCACTGTTCCGGGAGTAAATGCGGGAAAGCTTGTCCTCTCACCCACCCGGACCTATGCACCTGTCATCAGCAAGGTGCTGCAGACGATGAGGCCTGCAATCCATGGCATGATCCACTGCTCGGGAGGAGGGCAGACCAAGATCATGCATTTCATTGATGACCTGCATATTATAAAGGACAACCTTTTCCCGGTACCTCCGCTGTTTGAGCTGATACAGAAGAGTTCCGGCACACCGTGGGAGGAGATGTACCGGGTGTTCAACATGGGACACCGTATGGAGCTCTATGTTGACGAAGCCGATGCCGCAGCTATAATTGATCTTGCGTCTGAATTCAGGCTCGAGGCCCGTGTTGTGGGCCGGTGTGAGGCCGCCGCATGGCGCGGACTGACCATCAGAACGGCGCAGGGGGAATTTGCGTACTGACTCTGCAATTCAGTCTGCAGTCTGCAGTCTGCAGCCGTTCCTGGAGATCGAAGACTTCCGGCTTTACCACTGCCTGGTGACTATTGTCTATTGCCTGATTATAATTACCTTTGCACCCTGAAATTTGGCATCTGATGGCAAACAATATGATTCTTGAAAGGCTTCGTGGCGTAAAGAGCCGTTTTGTGGAAGTAGGGGAACTCCTGAACTCCGCTGACGTAATGACTGACATGAAGCGCTATATCAAGCTGAACAAGGAATACAAGGAGCTGAAACCGGTGGTGGAGGCTTACGAGAAGTATAAAAGCGCTCTGGACAACCTGGATAGCGCCAGGGCGTTGCTGGCAACAGAGAAGGATGAGGAGATGCGTGAGATGGCAAAGGCTGAGATAGACAATCTCATGGAGACCATACCGGAGATGGAGGAAGAGATCAGGTACCTGCTTCTGCCTGCTGATCCCGAGGATGAAAAGAATGCGGTGATGGAGATCCGTGCCGGCACCGGAGGCGACGAGGCGAGTATCTTTGCGGGCGATCTGTACAGGATGTACTCAAAGTACATTGAGTCAATGGGATGGAGGATGGACCTCAACTACTATACCGAGGGAACGGCAGGTGGCTATAAGGAGATCGTCTTTACTGTTATAGGTGACGGTGTCTACGGCATCCTCAAGTATGAATCGGGTGTTCATCGCGTACAGCGTGTGCCTCAGACAGAAACGCAGGGGCGCATACATACTTCGGCAGCAACTGTGGCCGTGCTCCCCGAGGCCGGCGAGTTCGACATTGAAATACGCAGTGAGGATATCCGCAAGGACACCTACTGTTCCTCCGGTCCCGGCGGCCAGAGCGTCAACACCACATACTCAGCCATAAGACTGACCCACATTCCCACGGGACTGGTGGTGACATGCCAGGATGAGAAATCGCAGATCAAGAACCTTGAGAAGGCTATGAGGGAGTTGAGGACGAGGCTCTACAACCTTGAATACCAGAAGTACCTTGACGAGATATCTCACAAGCGTAAGACAATGGTCTCCACCGGCGACCGGTCGGCAAAAATACGAACCTACAATTACCCGCAGGGAAGAGTGACTGACCACCGTATCAACCTGACCCTCTACAACCTGACTTCTGTGCTTGACGGCAATATACAGGAGCTGATTGATAAGCTGCAGATGGCTGAAAATGCCGAGCGGCTGAAGGAGAGCGCTTACTAATCATTTTATAATGACATCAAAGGAGATTTACCAGCAGATACTGAAAAAGAGGTCTTTCCTGTGCGTGGGCCTTGACCCGGAGATATCCAGGTTACCTGATTGCCTGGCAGGTTCGGATGATCCGATCTTTGAATTCAACCGGCGGATAATTGACGCCACCCATGGGTATACCGTGGCCTACAAACCCAATTTTGCCTTCTATGAGTCATATGGCCCGGCAGGAATGGCTGCGCTTGACAAAACGGTGAGGTATATCAACAAGCTCGATACCAATATATTCATTATTGCGGACGCCAAGCGGGGCGACATAGGCAACACCTCAAAGATGTATGCCAGGGCAGTCTTCGGCGAGATGCCTTTTGATGCCGTTACTGTAGCACCCTACATGGGAGAGGATTCTGTTACACCGTTTCTTTCGTATCCGGGAAGATGGGCAATAATCCTTGCACTCACATCCAACAGGGGAGCTGATGACTTCCAGTACCATACCGATAAAGGCCAGCGACTGTTTGAGAGAGTGCTGACAGTGTCACAGCGCTGGGGCACTACTGATAATACAATGTACGTTGTAGGTGCTACCAGGGCAGAGATGCTTGCCGATATCCGCAGGATAGTCCCGGATCATTTCCTCCTGGTTCCCGGTGTAGGCGCACAGGGTGGCAGCCTGGAGGAGGTAGCCCGTTATGGCATGAACAGCCAGTGCGGGCTGCTGGTAAACTCATCCAGGGGCATCATCTATGCTGACAGCAGCGAGAATTTTGACTCCGTTGCAGGAGAAAAAGCCCGTGAGATGCAGGAGGAGATGGCCCTCTACCTGGCAGACAGGTTTTAGATCTGAAGATCAGTCGTCAGTTGGCAGTAAAAGATCACTGCTGACTGCTGACCGCTGACTGCTGACTGATTTCTGCCTTCACCATCGTCCTGATAGGAGGAATGAGAAATGCTGCAACACCCAGCAGGGAGATGCCGCAGCCGGAGATGATGAAGGCGTTGCCTATACCAATGGCGTCAGCAATGAATCCGGTGGCCAGAAGGCCTATCATTGATGGCAGCAGAGTAATACTGGCATACAGTGAGA
>JAAZAP010000271.1 GCA_012514255.1 Bacteroidales bacterium
AATCTGAATATTAATACATGTGCCGGATATAGTATCAATGAAGACCCGTATTGAATCCAAAAATAACTATCTCAACGGAAAAACAAACCCGATCCAGTGCTTAAATTCATGTCAATACATGCATAAATGAAAAGAGTGAAGCCTGCACTTCACTCCTCATTACAATCCTAATATTAACCTGTTCTGGTATTGGCCGGTGACGCATGCCCTTGGCTGGCATACGGTATTACTTGCTCCCAGGCCGGCCGGAAATGTCATTTCCGTGTTGCTAATGGCAAACTGTTTTTCCGATTGTCGTCTCACCGGTGATATAACTGTAAGTCAGAAACCCGATGTAATGATGACCCCAATTACCGATGAGATTATAATGCCAAGTAAGGATGCCATATTCAGGGAGCCAGTATTTGTCTACTTCTTTCATCTTGAATACCTCCCCGTAGTAGCCGGTGACCTCACCTTTTGCCTGGGCTATAGACCATTGCCACACCCCGTCCTTATAATGGTCAATAATGTGAAAAGTCACATCTCCTGTGACATAATCAACCATCTGATCGCCGCAATATACAGGTGTGTAATAACCCTGCACATCCCAATATTGAACAGATTTAGTATTCTTACCCTGACCATAGGCTCCTGTCAGCGCCACTCCAAAAATAAGAGTTAAGATGATTAATACACTTTTTGTTTTCATGATGGTATGTTTTAAACGTTAAAAGTTATCTCAGAGAGAGTCAGGAACGGCATTCGATGGATATCTGGCATAATGCCAGACAAGCTTCGCTATTTTCCCCCGTTTTTTACAGGTATCCGTCCCCGACTCCTGGTTTTGTCACAAAAATTTTATTGGTTTAGCCCATAAATCACAATTCAAGTTCGCATAATCCGGGTAAAAAGGCTTTGCTCACAGTACCGGAATGTTTGCCCTGTGTGCCATCATTTTGCCTGGTGTCCCGAAATTATTGCCAGGTGTCCCATATCTGTTGCCAGATGTCCCAGACCAGAAGAAACGACTGTTAAAAGTGTTGCCGTCCTGTCCCTGAGCTGTTTCCGGGGTTGGCGAATTGCCTGACCAGGGGCCCTTACCAGCAAGTTGCTGCAAACGATTAAGAAAGGAAGAGGTAATTATTTGCGGATATCGCTGGGATTGATGCCGAACTCCCGGGTAAACGCCTTGCTGAAATGAGAAACGTTCTTGAAACCTGCCCTGTAGGCAGCTTCAGCCACAGTCAGGTCTGATGAAGTAAGCAGGCTTCTGGCTTTCTGCAGCTTCATCTTCAGGAAATAATCGTGAGGACTCTCCGAGGTCAGGCTCCTGAATTTGCGGTATAGCTGTGTGCGGCTCAGATTCAACTGTTCACAGAGATTGTTAATATCAAAATCATCATCGCTGAGATGTTTTGTCATCACCTCATTTATCCTCCTGATGAAGCTGTCTTCAATCCTGAACCCGTGATTATCATCCGGAGGCGGCACCTGGCCTGTTGAATACCTGGCATGAAGTAATCTGCGCTGTCTGATAAGCATCTTCAGCTCTGCCCTGAGCTCATCCTTGTCAAATGGTTTGGCAATATAGGCATCAGCTCCCCTGGCAAGTCCGTCAACCCTTGATGCCACGTCCGCCTTTGCTGTCAATACTACTACCGGGATATGGCTTGAGCGCGGATCGTTCTTCAGCAGGTCAAGCATCTGTATCCCGTCCATGACCGGCATCATTACATCGGTGATGATTATGTCAGGAATTATTTTGGTTGCCATGTCAAATCCTTCGGCGCCGTCAGCAGCGGCAGTCACAGCATAATCATCCGCCAGGATTGTCATCAGGTATCTGATAACATCTGCATTATCCTCCACAATGAGCAGTATGGGATTATTGTCGCCCAGCTGGCTTATATCCGGATGATCCGTTATTTCTTCATCCGGTAAGGCGGGAAAGACCATGGATCTCTCCATCACTGGAGTAGACTCCGCTTCAACAGGTTTCTTTGCACTCCGCATGACCGGCAGTGTGACAACAAACTCGGCGCCTTCGCCATAGACGCTCTCAACCGTGACAGTGCCTCCCATGAGGGTGACAAGCTCCTTTGTCAATGCAAGGCCGAGACCGGTTCCGGGAGTCTTGCCAGCTGTGGTGCCAGACTCGCGGGTGAACCTCTCAAATACAAAGGGCAGGAAGCTTTCAGTTATGCCCGGCCCGTTATCCGAGACTCTTATCTCATACCTGTCTCCGCTGATCATATCAGTACTCACAACCACCTTCCCGCCAGGCTGAGTGAATTTCAAGGCGTTGGTTAACAGGTTAGAGACAACCTTCATAATCTTGTCAGCATCATAATCCAGAACCATCTCATCCTGGCAGGTAATGTATTCAAGGTCAATCCCCTTTGATTCTGCAAATGACCTGAACAACTCAATTGCATGCCTTATGCAGTGGCTGACATCATCCCTGATCAGATTAACTGGAATGGCCTTTGCTTCCAGCTTTGCCAGATCAAGCATCTGATCAACCAGGTTAAGGAGGATGCTGACATTCCTCTCGATGGTCCTGCAGCCCTTCATGAGCCATCTGTCAGGATCACTGCTGATCAGGTCATTCATTCCTGTAATCACTGTAAGCGGCGTGCGAAACTCATGAGAGATGCTTGCATAGAGTCTCTTCCTGGCCTCATCAACTTCGCGCAAACGCGTTGCTTCAAGCTGCTCCAGCCTGATCCGTTGAGAGATGAAATTCAGTACAAAGATCATTGCGAATCCGGTGATCCATAACACATTGATTACCCAGAGTGAGATATTGACCTCAAACGTCATCTCAGGCGGAACGGTCAGCCTGGGATGAAGGAGACCGGCCAGGATAACCGTAACAATGTATACAACATATATCAGGATAGAGTGCCGTTTTTCCCTGTAGTTCAGGGTAAAGAAAACGAGGGCAAGCCCTACGAGTACCAGTCCTCCGGAATAGGGTATCCCACCCAGCTTAAGAACAGTATAGAATGTCACCAGGGCTACGATGATCTGGTCAATCAGTTGCCACACCACAGTCTGTTTCCGTCTCACCAGAGGCACTACGATGCCCTGCGTATAAACCAGTGCCAGGAACAGTCCGTAGTAGATTATTATCCTCAATTCCGGGAAAACAATGTGGTATACAATAACAAGGAGCAGCAACATGCATGTAACCGCGATACTTGAAATCCAGTACATTTTCTGCTGGGCAACAGTATTCTTATCTGCCCCCAGGTAACTAAACCTGCGGGTGATCCATTGGTCTGTCTTTGCGAGAAACGGGGGTAACATCTCAAGAACAGATCATAAGTTGATAATCAAATTCTTATGTAAGATACAGGAATTTTTAAGGCAAGTCAAGTTTATTTAGAAAACTATCGGACTACTCTACCATCCCGGCAGGAAATTCAGCCCGAACACCCCGTTCCTGAAGCCGCCGTTCTGCAGGGGGAAGGCATAGTAGGGCTCCAGCACCAGGTAACCAAGGAGGTTGATCCTTATAGAGAGTCCTGTACTGTAAAGAGGGAATTTCTCATTGTCCGCCGCATGAGTGTCGCGGTAGTTGAAGATGATCTTGTCGCCCCTGTACCATGCCATGCCTGCATCAAAAAAAAGGTTGAGGTCGGTCAGAATCCATTTCGACTTGATCAGTGCCAGCCTTTCCGGTCCGCTGAAAGGGAAGCGCAGCTCCGCGTTGGCAACAGCCATCCGGGTGCCGTTCAGCCTTGAGAGATTGAGTGAGGTCAGGCTGGGAGTGTCACCGGTATTGTAGGAGATATTCTCATACCCTCTTATTAACCAGGGATAACCAATATACAGCGGCTGAAGCACATTCTCATCCGTGACCTTTCCGTACATGCCGTAGTTATAGATCCTGAATGCCAGGGTAACTGGTTTGAGGTACATGTACTGCCGGTAGTCTATCAACCCTGTAAACACTTCTGTAGCCCCGAAATATTTGTCAACCTGGAATCTCGCCCTGCCTCCCTGCATTGGCGCCGTCATGCCGAACATTGAGTTGTCCTTTACATAGGCAAATGACAGCTGCTGGTATCTGCTGCCCTCCGGAGCCGGCATCTTCTCCCTGGTACCCCCGACATTATAACCATTGAGCAGATAATAATAATTGAACCTGTCAATACGGTAATAATACCATGATGCTGAAGCCGTAGCCTCAATCCTCCTGATCTGCGAGAAAGGCAATGAGGCATATAAAGTGATATTATCCTCAAACATACGGATATAGTCAAGCTGCAGCACATCCACCGGCACCTTTTCTTCATCCAGAATGATTGAATCCCGAATGTATGACATAGTTCCCGCGCGATATGGTATATGGGAAACAGCAGTACCCCACTTGATCCTGCCCTTCTGGCTGATGTAGGCTGCCTGACCTGCAAAATCATAAATCTCACCGTTGAGCGAGAGTGAGGAATAGAGCTGGTTATCACCAATCATATCACTGAAGATCATATTGATACTTCCCCCCAGGTTGTTCCTGTATATGCCTGTTGAAACACCTACGCTGGCATTGTTTGAGATATAATCAAGCTTGAATCTGGGTTTGTAAGGCAGATGTTTAACTGAATCATCCGGGAGGGGTTCAACAACCTTCCTGCTGTATAGTGCTGAGTCAACCAGGTTGACCGCAGCGTGATCGAGCGGTGGCAGTGTACCCGCTTCAAGACTGATAACAGAGCCGTCTGCCTCAGCAGGCTTGAAGTCATCAACATCAGCAACCACTATGTGATAGGAATTCTTAATGTAATAATTGTAAGCTGTCTTATCTCCGTCACGTGACCAGCTCATGGCTGGCGAATATGGTGTTATGCCGCTTACACCGGTCATATAAGATGTAAGTCTCAGGAGCTGACCGGTTCCAATCTCATATTTGTACATGTTCCTGAAGCCGTCTGCATCTGAAAGGAAGAAGATATGTCTGTCATCATATGAAAAGGCAGGATTCATGTTATATGCGCCGTCAAAAATATCAATCTCGCTGACTTCTCTGGTTTTCATATCAAGGATGGCAAGAGTGAAGCTGAATTTCCTGTGACCGGCATCATTCAGCTTTTCCTGTGAGAAAACTATTTTACGGCCATCGGCTGACCAGGAAGGGTGTATGTTCGAGGTAAAGTCATCTGTCAGCTGTTCAATCTCACCTGACATGATATCATAAAGGTAAAGATCAGTGATGCCTTCTGCAGAGCCGCTAAAGACAATCTTTCTGCCGTCAGGTGACCACGATGGATTTGATAGTGCCGGCACACCCTTCATGGCCACCTCGCGGGTAATCTTCCCGCGTTTTGTGTCCACGAAGGCCAGTTTGTTAATACCGTCACTGAACAGCACGAAGACAAACTTTCTCCCGTCAGGTGACCAGCTCCCTCCTGATTCAACATAGTTGAAATCATCATAGGTACGGGCAGCCGCACCTGACACCTTGCTGATAATCTTCCCGCTGGCAGCATCAGCAATAAAAAGATCCAGGGTGAAAATATTCTTCTCCGAAAAGAATGCAATATATTTTCCGTCAGGACTTATTGCCGGTGAGATATTGATCCTTCCTCCGTTCTCGTCGGTTATTACCCTTCTGCCGGCAAGTTCATCTGCA
>JAAZAP010000272.1 GCA_012514255.1 Bacteroidales bacterium
ATGTCGGCAGGCAGTACTTTGACAATACGATGAGCAGCAACAGGGCCATTGACCCCTATTTTGTCAGCAACCTGTCAGCAGCATACGGCATTGAGATGAGGAAGGCCGGCGAGCTCACATTCCGGTTTATGGTCAACAACATCTTCAACACCATCTATGAGAACAATGCCTACGGCGGCATGTGGGCCGAGGACGGGATTGAGAAGACATGGGCGTATTATTTTCCGCAGGCAGGGATAAACTGGATGGCCGGCATTTCATTATCTTTCTGACCGGATGGTTACCGACTGGATAACTGGGAACATAATTGAGATCTTCGGGGCGGTCACGGGTATAGCCTATGTGATCCTGGAGATAAAGCGCAACATCTTCCTCTGGCCATTGGGGATCATCACCTCGGCCGTTTATATATACGTCTTTGGCCGGGAGGGTTTCTATGCAAACATGGGACTGCAGGGTTATTATCTTGTAATCAGCATTTACGGCTGGTACCGGTGGCAGAGGCCGCCGGACATTGATTCAGGGATAGCTCGTAGAGCTTCAGGAATTGAAGAACCGGAATCCACCCACCCCCATGAGAACTCCGAAGCTCGTAGAGCTTCAGGAATTGTAGAACCGGATGCCCCCCAATCCTCCCTGTCCCTGGAAATCCGGGAAGCTCGTAGAGCTTCAAGAATTGTAGAACAGGGAGACCCCCAAAACACCCACCCCCCTGAAAACAATGACGGGGTCCCGAATTACCCGGGTACCGATGTCCGCCGGATAAAAAGGATTACAGCAGCCTGGTGTGCATGTGCCGCCGCTGTATCGTGGGTGGTGTTGTGGTTCATTCTTGACCGCGCCACCGATTCGCCCGTGCCGGTATGGGACGGGCTGATAGCTTCGCTCTCGGTGGTGGCCACCTGGATGCTTACCAGGAAGTACCTTGAGCAGTGGTATGTATGGATTGTTGCCAACGCCATTGCAGTGGCCGTATACACGGCTTCAGGCATGTACCCTACTGCCGTGCTCTTTATTGTCTATTTCGCCATGGCCATCTTAGGTGTCAGGGCATGGAAAAAATCATTGGCCATCAGGCATTATACAGATCCCCGTAGGGGATAAAGAATTGTAAAAGCATGTACCAACCACCCATCCCCACCCCCGCCCCCCGCAAAACAGTCATCCTCGCCAACGGCAAATACCCAACCCACCCGGTCCCCCTGGCCCGGCTGCAGGAGGCAGAGCTGATAGTATGCTGTGACGGCGCATCAGGGAAGCTGGTTGCCCACGGCCTTGAACCCGGGGTGATCATCGGCGATCTCGACTCGGTGCCACCAACAATCAGGAAGAGATATAACAAGGTGATGGTGACTGATAACGACCAGGAGACCAATGACCTGACTAAGGCGGTCAACTGGTGCGTGAGCAACGGCATCAGGGAGGTGGCCATTATTGGTGCAACAGGATTACGTGAGGACCATACCCTGGGCAACATATCGCTGCTGGCTGACTACAGTCGCAGGATAGATGCAGTCATGCTCACCGACACCGGCAGCTTCAGGGTCTATGACCACAGCGCGACCATCAGCTCACACCCCGGCCAGCAGGTATCGCTCTTTAGCCTTGACCCCACGCTGAAAGTAAGCTCCACCGGACTGAAATACCCTCTCAAAGACCTGGCTCTTCACAGCTGGTGGCGGGGAACACTGAATGAAGCTGCCGGTGACCGGTTCGCACTTGATTTCAATGGCGGGAAGGTTATAGTTTTCCAACAATATTAGGATCTCCTCAGGAAAGCCGGAATCGGGCAGATCTTGCCAGAATTTGCAGATGAAATTTATAATTTGGGCATTATATTCATCAGTAGCCACTCCAGGACCATATTCAGTGACCATGGTATTCACATTATCATCAAGTCAAAATATTTCTAACTTCGATTTATTATTAAATAAAAACTGATTTCCCGTGAAAAAGCTCATCCCAATCCTGACAGCGCTGCTCCTGGCAACGCTCTTTGCCTGTAATCAGAAACCTGTTAAAAAGCAAGCCACTGCTGACTTCCGTTTCGAAGAATACACCATTGCCCAGCTTCAACAGGGCTATGATAATGGCGATTTCACCGTGACCGGTGTGGTACAGGCTTATCTTGACTGCATCGAAGCCATCGATGACAGCGGTCCTATGCTCAACGCTGTCATCCAGGTCAATCCTGATGCCCTGGCCATTGCGGCGCAGCTGGACACAGAGCTGAAGGAGGGCAAAAAGAGGGGTCCCATGCACGGCGTGCCGGTGCTCCTGAAAGACAACATTGACACCCATGACCAGATGGAGACCACCGCCGGATCACGTGCACTTAGCGGCTCGTATCCGCTGCAGGACAGCTACATCGCCATGAAGCTGCGTGAAGCCGGCGCTGTAATCCTTGGCAAGGCCAACCTCTCGGAGTGGGCCAACTTCCGCGGTAACCTCTCATCCAGCGGATGGAGCGGCGTCGGCGGACAGACGAAGAATCCCTACGTCCTTGACCGCAATCCGTGCGGCTCCAGCTCAGGCTCGGGCGTTGCCGTCTCGGCCAACCTTACCATGATAGCCATCGGCACCGAGACCAACGGCTCGATAGTATGCCCCTCAACCGCCAACGGCATAGTCGGCATCAAGCCTACGGTGGGCCTCCTCAGCCGCAGCGGCATAGTGCCTATCTCATTCACCCAGGACACACCCGGTCCGATGGGCCGGACCGTGAGTGATGCGGCAACAGCATTGGGCGTAATGACGGGAATTGACCAGGCCGATAGTAAAACAACCGAATCTGCAGGCAAGGCCCTGACGGACTATACCCCATTCCTGAAGGCAGATGCTCTGAAGGGCAAACGGCTCGGGTGGTACACATCGGCAAGGGGAAGCCACTTCAAGGTGGACACCCTCATGCAACATGCAGTGGACTTCCTGAAGAGTCAGGGTGCCGAGGTGATAGAGATAGACAATATCTACAGTCGAGAGGTTGGATCCCTCTCATTCCAGGTAATGCTCTATGAGTTCAAGGACGGATTGAACAAATACTTCGCCTCGCTGGGCGAAAACGCTCCGGTGAAAAGCGTGGAGGAGCTGATAGAGTTCAATAAGGGGGACAGCATCGAGTTGCGGTTCTATGATCAGGATCTGGTAATTGAAGCACAGAAGAAGGGTGACCTCACCTCTAAGGAATACATGGATGCTCTTGAAAAAATGAACCGCCTCGTAAGGGAAGAGGGAATCGACAGGGTGATGAAGGAGCACAACCTTGATGCATTCATTGCCCCGACAGGCTCACCGGCCTGGAAGACCGACCTTGTCAACGGCGATTCATACACGGTCAGCAGCTCGTCACCGGCAGCCGTAGCAGGCTATCCGAACATAACCGTTCCGATGGGTTATGTTGACGGCCTGCCGGTGGGGATCTCCTTTTTCGGCAGAGCATGGAGCGAACCGCTGCTTATTGAGATTGCATACTCCTACGAACAGGGTACCAGATATCGCAAAGCCCCGCAGTTCCTCCCGACGCTGCCTTTTGAGGCTGGTGACTGAGTCCGGAGCCGGGAAAGTTGTCAACAGGCAGCGGTTATGGGCCGGCTCGTCAGACCGGAACCGGCTCTGACCGGCGAGCAATAATCGGTTACTGTGCTGGTTGTCCGGCAGGAAAACTGATCTCTGAGTAATACCGGTGTATCTCCGTCTGCGACCTTAACGGGGATTCGCCGTTGGTTACTATCCCGTTTGACAGCTCTGCATCGAGGACACGCGCTTTCACATTGTCACTCCACTGGATGTTGAAGACATCACTTATCTCCTTCTTGATAGCCGGGTCCCATATAGGGCAGGTGACCTCTATCCTGCGGTCGAGGTTACGTGGCATCATGTCAGCAGAGGTGATGTAAACCAGTTCATTGCCATCATTGCAGAATATCATGAACCGTGAGTGCTCAAGGAAACGGTCAACAATCCCGATAGCCTTAATATTTTCGCTGACGCCGGAGGCCCCGGGGGTCATTGAAAACATCCCCCTGACAATCAGCCTGACCTGCACCCCCGCAGCACCTGCCTTGTATAGCTTTGTGATTATCTCCTCATCGGTCAGGTTGTTGATCTTGATCCTGATCCAGGCTTTCTTTCCCGCCTTGGCATTTTTGATCTCGTTCTCTATGAGGCTCACCAGCTTGTTCCGGAGGCCAAACGGCGAGACCAGCAGATGGTAGAATTTATCCTTGCGGTAGTTGGCGCTGAAGAAGTTGAAGGCTTTGAGCACCTCGTTGGTGATCTTCTTGTCTGAGGTAAGAAGCAGGTGGTCGGTGTACACCCTTGCAGTATCCTCGTTGAAGTTACCGGTGCCCACGGCTGCGTACCTCTGAACCACCTCGCCCTTGACCCTGGTTATCAGGCAGAGCTTGGAATGCACCTTCAGTCCCGGCACTCCGTAGATCACATTCACCCCTTCATCAAGCAGCTTGTTGCCCCAGAGGATATTTGCCTCCTCATCAAACCGTGCCTGCAGTTCAACCACGGTGGTCACGCTCTTGCCGTTGCGGGCAGCGTTCATCAGTGCGTTGATCACGCTTGAGTTCCTCGCAAGCCTGTAAAGGGTAATATGTATTGAGGTTACGTACGGGTCAATTGATGCCTCCCGGAGCAGATCAATGAAATGGTCAAAGGGATGATAGGGGAAATAGAACATTATATCCTTCTTCCTGATGACCGAGAGGATGCTCTGTCCGTAATGCAGAACGGGATGCCTCACCGGCGTCAGTTTCGGATAGTTGAGCCCTTCGCCCTCAATCTCAATGAACTTCATGAAATCCTTGAAGTTGTGGTAGCGGTTGCCCGGCATGATCACATCCTCAGCCCCGAGATTCAGTTTTTTTGACAGGATCTTCAGGAACTCAGGCGGTATCTCCCTGTCATGAACGAACCTGACAGGCACACCTTTCTTTCGCTGCTGAAGGCTTTTCGATATTTTTTCTATGTAACTCTCAGAGATATCGTCAGCAATCTCCAACTCCGAGTCTCTTGTTACCTTGATGGAATAAGCTGTTATCTCGTCCAGGGGCAGGACAGAAAAGATCTCTTGCAGTCCCCATCTGATGACGTCGTCCAGGAAGATGACATAACGGATGCCCTTCCTTTCCGGCAGGAGGATGAACCTGGGGAGAATATTGCGTGAAGGGATCTCAAGAAGGGCGTATCTCTTCTTATCTGTTTCGCTGTTGCGAAGTTGTATTGCAAAGTAAATGGCGTCATCAGTCAGGTTTGGCAGCTTGTTCTCCTTACTGATAATCAGAGGCATGAGCCTCGAACGAACCTCTTTGCGGAAGTAGTTCCTGACAAACTCCGTCTGGGTGTCATCAAGCTGATCCTCATGCACGAAGTGGATGCGGTGCTTCCTGAGTTCCTTGAGCAGCCCGGAGTAGATCTCCTCGAAGCGTTCGCTCTGCGTGAGCACTATGGACTGAACGGCTTTCAGGGTGGCTTTGGGACTGTAACCGAGTATTGTCTTTGCCTTGTTGCCGAGCACTAAAAGGCGTCTCAGTGTTGCCACCCTTACCCTGAAGTACTCGTCGAGGTTATTTGAGTAGATACCAAGGAAATTGAATCTCTCCAGAAGGGGCACATTGCTGTTGGCAGCTTCCTGCAGCACCCTGGCATTGAAGGAGAGCCAGCTTATTTCCTTGGGAATGTATGTTTTGCTCATTATTTTTCTTTGGGCGTCAGGAAGTAGAGGGTTCGCCCGCTCTCCGGTTCAACCTCTGACCAGCTCCCTGCATCGAACTCCAGGCAATAGACACCGGTCTTGGGCAGTGACTCCGGCTCGTCAGCGGCAAAGTAAGCAGCCATCTCAGTGATAAGCGGATTATGCCCGAATAGGGTAACGGTGTGATCAGCATCCTGAAAACGCCTGACAAAAGGGAGAAACTCATTCTCGCCCAGATCAAGGTAAAGCTCAGGGGCCAGTCTTATTTCTGTTTCACTTATCCCGTATTCCCTTGAGAATATCAGTGCGGTCTCCAAAGTACGAAAAGCCGGGCTGCTTACTATGCGTCCCGGGTGCTCACCCCTGGTTTTCAGGATCTCTGCCATCAGCCTGGTGTTCACCTTACCCCTCAGTGTCAGGGATCTTTCATAGTCAGTTATCTCCGGCGAGTGATCCTCTGCCTTGCTGTGTCTCATGAAAATAAGTTTCCTTTTCCCTGCTGTGTCTGTGCTCTTCTTTGTTGCCATAATCATTGTTTTTAGTCATTAGCGGAAGCGGACCTGTCACCCGGGCGCTGTCTGTCATACTCCGAAACAGGTCCCCATCTCCATGGCCTGCCTGACCATAGGGTCATCGCTCTCCACGAGCTTGGTCTTGCCACCTACCTCGGAGAGTTTGACAGAGGTGATCTCTCCATTGCGCTGAGCCACCATCCTGCCGAACTCACCCCTGGCTATCAGGTTAGCTGCGGCTGCACCGAACC
>JAAZAP010000273.1 GCA_012514255.1 Bacteroidales bacterium
CCGCAGGATCTCCGCGACCAGCAGATTGAACATGAGAAATTCTTACAATGGAAAAACGCACGCAAATGAAAGCAATGAATATAGTCAATGCCGTCAATGACGCGCTGGACATCAAACTGACCGAAGATAAAAACGTAGTAGTTTACGGAGAGGATGTTGGTTTCGAGGGCGGAGTCTTCAGGGTAACGGAAGGGTTACAGAAGAAACACGGAGTGGAGAGGGTCTTTGACTCACCCCTGGCCGAGTCAGGCATAGCCGGTACGGCGGTAGGGATGGCTGCAGCCGGACTGCGCCCGGTAATAGAGATGCAGTTCTGCGGGTTCATCTACCCGGCCTTCAACCAGATAATATCACATGTAACGCGGATGCATAACAGGTCGCGGGGCCGGTATAAGATGCCGATAGTCATACGCCTCCCCTACGGTGGCGGTATCAATGCCCTGGAACACCATTCGGAGAGCATGGAGGCAATCTTTGCACACATTCCCGGGCTGAAGGTGGTTGTTCCCTCAACACCCCATGATGCAAAGGGACTTCTCATCTCTGCAATAGAGAGTGATGATCCCGTGCTCTTCCTGGAGCCCAAGCGCATCTACCGTGCGATAAAGCAGGAAGTAAGTGAAGAAAAATTCTCAGTGCCTATCGGCAAAGCCAAGGTCCTGTCTCAGGGCACCGATGTTACCGTGGTCGCCTACGGCGCCATGATACGCGAGGTGCAGAAGGCAATGGTGATGGCGAAAGAGGCAGGTTACTCGGTGGAGCTGATAGACCTGAGAACTATTTATCCCCTTGACAAAGAGACTATTGCAGCATCAGTCAGAAAAACCGGAAGACTCATTTTTGTCGGCGAGGAGCCGCGAAGCTTCGGTGTGGGATCAGAGATCATGGCAGTGGCTAACGAGGAGGCATTCCTGCACCTCGAAGCACCCCCGAAGAGGGTGGCCGCCTTTGACGTGATTGTACCCTACCCCAGGGGAGAGCATCACTATATGATCACCCCGGAAAAGATCTTCTACGAGATTGAAAGAACAATAAAATTCTGAAGTAATGAGACATATTTTCAAATTCCCGGATATAGGCGAAGGACTCACCGAGGGTATTATCATCGAGTGGTACGTTGACAAGGGTACTACCGTCAAGGTAGGCCAGCCGCTGGTGAAGATGGAGACCGACAAGGTGGTGACGGATATCCCCTCGCCGCGGGCTGGTGTTATTGCAGCGCGCTATGGCAAGGTGGGTGAGACGATCCATGTGGGAGAAACACTTGTGGAGATAGAGATAGAAGGCGAAGAGGCTGCAGAAGCTCCTTCCACTCAGCCTGAACAGGTTGAGGAGAAAGGCGCAGGCGTGGTAGGCACCATCGAGGTGGCCTCAGGCAATGCTCTTCTGCCTGCAAGCGAGGAAGGTACAGAGCCCCGGCCGGCAGCAGTTTCCGCAGAGCGACGCAAGGTGCTGGCTACACCCGTTGCCAGGGCCATGGCCAGGGAGATGAACATCGATATCAACCTGGTCACAGGCACCGGCCCCGCAGGCAGGGTGATGAAGAGCGATATACAGAACTTCCACGCTCCTGCTGCTTCCGTTGTGTCCGCTGCCGCGAAGGCACCCTCTGCACAGGCTGCTCCCGGTGAGCTCATAGA
Organism: Bacteroidales bacterium; assembly: GCA_012514255.1. Next base: position 1,641 of record JAAZAP010000273.1, read on the forward strand.
GATCAGACCGATGTCGCAGATCAGAAAATCGATCGCCCGGAATATGCTTCGCTCAAAGCAGAGCACAGCTCACATGACCCTCTTCGAGGAACCTGAGGTGTCAAGACTGGTGGAGGCACGCACACGCTACAAGGAGGAGTACAGGAAGGAGGACCTCAGCCTCACCTACCTGCCATTCATAATCAAGGCAGTGGTGGCTGCGCTGAAACGACATCCGGAATTGAACTCCGAGATGGACTTTGACAAGGGAAATATCATCTACAAGAACTTCTATAACATCGGAATAGCAGTGAGCACCGAGGATGGCCTTGTGGTGCCGGTGATACGTGATGCCGACAAACTGAGCATCAGGGAACTGAGTCGCGCAGTGGCGGATATAGCCGTCAAGGCACGCGACAGGAAGCTTACCCTCGATGACATGAAGGACGGCACATTCACAATCACCAACTACGGCGCCCTGGGCGGCTGGTTCGGAGTGCCTGTGATAAACTACCCGCAGGTGGGTATCCTTGGAATAGGCCGTATCAACCAGCAACCGGTGGTGGCTGACGGTGAGATAAAGGTAGGAAACGTTATGCCCCTTTCGCTTTCAGTAGATCACAGGATGGTTGACGGAGCAGAGGCAACAGAGTTCCTTAATGATGTGGCAGCAGGTGTCTCTGATCCGCTGTCGATTATAATGAGACAATAAAAGAAAGGAAAGCGGAGATGGATTATGATCTTATTATTATAGGTGCCGGACCGGCAGGCTACGTGGCCGCAATAAGAGCCGGACAGGCAGGGCTGAAGACCGCAGTAATAGAAAAAAAGCATGTTGGCGGGATGTGCCTCAACTGGGGCTGCATCCCCTCCAAGGCAATGCTGGAGAGCGCAAAGTACTTCTCACGGCTTGGGATGGCTGCCGACTTCGGAGTTGAAGGCCTCGAGCCGAAATCGCTGAAATTCAGCTGGGAAAAGGGTGTGAAGCGGTCGGAACGTATTGTGCGGCGCCTCACCAAAGGGGTTGAATACCTGCTCAGGAAGAACAACGTGGAGACCATTTCCGGGCTTGCTTCTGTTGAGGCGGCTGACACAGTGGTGGTTGAGAAAAGGATGCTCAAAACTAAGAACATCATAATAGCAACAGGTTCATATCCCAGACCCTTGCCATTCAAGGTGGGCGACGAGAGCCGGATAATCAACCTTGAGGACATGTTTTCACAGAAAGAGATACCACAAAAGCTTCTTGTTGCCGGTGAAGGCCCGGTGGCGGCAGAGGTGTCGCAGATGCTTGCCCTGATAGGCAGGGATGTTACTCTGCTGAAGACGGCTGAGAAGGTATTCCCGGCACTGGATGATTATCTCAATTCATATATAGATAAAAGGCTGGCATCTCTGAAGATCAAGACTCTGGAGCGAGCGGAAGGCTATGATTCACTGAATCTTGATGATTACGAAGGCATTGTCAACTGCATGCCCCGCAGGGGTATCAAGCCCACAGGTTCGCTGAATCCTGAGGTGAAGGAGAGTTTTTACGTTGTCGACGAACATTTCATGACAAACGTAAAAGGTGTATATGCGGTGGGCGACGTGAACGGACGCAGCATTTATGCACATGCCGCCTCGGCACAGGCACTGGCAGCAGTGAATCATATCCTTGGCATAACCGAGACCATGCAGACGGAGCGGGTGCCGATGACCCTCTACACAGACCCCGAGATTGCACAGATAGGCAAGACCGAGCAGCAACTCTCAGCCGAAGGAACTGAATACAAGGTAAATGAGTTCCCCCTTTCGGCCAACGGCAAGGCACTTACCGAGGGGCAGCCCGAGGGTATCCTGAGGATCATCTCCGAGCCGAAGTACGGTGAGGTGCTTGGTGTACAGATCATAGCGCACAATGCTACCGACCTGATCAGCGAGGCTGCTGCTTATATGGCCGTTGAGAGCACCGTCTGGGATGTGGCTCACACGATGCATGCCCACCCGACAATCTCGGAAGTGTTTCTCGAGGCTGGTGCAGATGCAGTGGGCAAACCCGTCCACAAAGCCTGAGACTTAATAAAGTTAAATTTACTCCCTGACCGGGATGAGGCAGTCTATACTGTATGCCCGGGATCACCTCCCCGGCAAATGTGATTGAAGGGAGAAGGTGATTTATACCAGTTTCTTCAGTTTCTGGTTCGCGCGGAACAGGTCCATCTCAACCTTTTCGCGGGCGATCCTGGAGGACTGTCTGTAGGCTGCAAACTCCTCCTTGAGCTCCTTCAGGTCTTTCTCGGTGCGCAGGAGCACGACCAGGTTTCTTTTGAAGATCATGAATCCTATGGCCATGAGCAGTATCAATCCTCCTACAAGTATCCACATGATGGCGTTATAGGCTGTTTTGTTAATCTCCAGGCCAAGTACCCGGATTTTATTTTTTGTAGCAGTAACCTCTTCAAGCTGTTGCCTTGTTGATGCAAGCAAAACATTGAGGGAGTCTGTCTGGCTGTCAAGGGCTGCAGTATTGTTTTTCAGTTCCGCCACCTTATTCTTTTCTGCTGTGAGAGAATCAAGGATATTCTTGTTAAGCTTCTGGTAAATATCTTCCCTTATAGCACGGAAATTATCGTAAATCCTGGTATGGTCCTCCACATAATTAATCTGACCAGGGATTGTGGCCGTGGTAAGCTCTTCCGGCATTTTTGCCTGCCCCTTACTGAGTGTGGTTGCAAGTGTAACCAGTATCAGTATCAATACTATCTTAATCCTTGTTCTTTTCATTTTCCCCCGGTTTATTGTTAACACAGTATTCCCTTACTTATCAACGTAAGGGAAGGGTAAAAATTTTGTGCTTTCTGCGGATAGTCAGGCTCATCACCTGTATTTTTTTGACATTAATACTCCGAAGCTCCATAAGCACCTGTTTTACAGAGCTGACTTTTCTCACTTTTTTTTTGTCAGCTATCTCCTATATTTATTGAGTTTGAAAGATTATTTCAGTATATGTTCAAAAGAATTTACAAAGGTTTTGTAAATAAGCCTTTTATGCGTAAATCAGGAAGAGGAAGAGCGTTGGAGTAGTGTCGCAGGAAGGTGGTTGCGGACCGCTTTTTTTATGCTTTTCGATATGAAATAATTTGCATGTCGAACAATATGGTAAAAGATCATCTGGCAGAAGCAAATGAACTCTTCAGGTCTGGTTTCAACTGTTCCCAGGCTGTCCTGGCTGTCTTCAGCGAGGAATTTGGTCTCCCGGTGAAGAGTGCGCTGAAGATAGCAGACCCGTTTGGAAGAGGTATGGGGGGCAGAGGACTTACCTGCGGCGCACTCACAGGTGCAATGATGGTAATAGGCCTGAAATACGGAACCACCAGTGCGGATAATGCTGATTCTTTGAGAATAGTACGTGAGAAAACACGCCAGCTCATTGAGAGCTTCGAAAAGGACTATGGCACTACCCTCTGCAGTGAGCTTACAGGCTATGACCAGAAAAGTCTTAATGGGCCGGAACTTATGGCTATGCTTCCTCACTTTCACAACACATGCCCCAGGTTCCTTGATACGGTTATCACCTTTCTGGAAGAAGAACTATAGATAATTATATTAATGAATAAGGAGGATTCTTTATGAAACTTAAAAAAATGTGGCTCAATATTAACGGAGCCAACAGGATGTTCGCCTGCAACCCTGAAAAGGACTCGCTGGCTGATGTGTTGAGGCGGATGGGTCTGACGGGAACCAAGGTAGGTTGCAATGTCGGAGTCTGCGGCTCATGTTCCGTTATTCTCAATGGTAAATTGACCCGTTCTTGTACAAAGAAGATGCGGAACATCGAAGAGTACAGTTCTGTCATCACCATTGAAGGAATAGGACAACCCAATAATCTTCATCCCATTCAGGCAGCGTGGATTGCAGCCGGGGCTGTACAGTGTGGGTTTTGTACTCCCGGATTTATTATCTCCACTTACGCTCTTCTGCTTGAGAACCTCAACCCGACACGCGAAGAGGTGCGTGAATGGTTTCAGAAGCATAAGAACGTATGCCGTTGTACCGGGTACGTCCAGATTGTCGATGCTGTAATGATGGCAGCTGCAGTCATGCGGGGTGAAAAAACAATGGAGGACTTCTCCTTCAAGAACCCGGAAGACAATGAGTACTACGGAAAACCGGTAACCCGTCCGACAGCCCTGGCCAAGGTATGCGGCCTGGCTGACTATGGAGATGATCAGGAGCTGAAGATGCCTCCCGAAACATTGAAGGTGGCAATGGTTCAGCCAAAAGTGGCACATCATGCCCGGATCATTCGCATAGACACCTCTGAAGCGGAGAAGATGCCGGGAGTAGCCCGCATCATTACAGCCAGAGATATAAAGGAGGCCGGTGGTACCAATATCATGGCTGAAGGACACTTTTTTGAACGCACCACTCTTACCGTCCCCACACGTGAGGTACTCTGCGAGAGCAAAATCTACCGCTATGGAGACGTAGTCGCACTGGTTTGTGCGGATACAAAAGACCATGCCCGTGAAGCAGCTACAAAAGTCAGGGTTGAATTCGAGCAACTGCCTGAATATCTCAGTTACCTCGATGCTATCATGCCTGATGCCCAGCGAATACATTCCTCAACCCCGAATATCTTTGCACAACAGCCTGTGCTGAAAGGAGCAGGACTTGAAGAACCTTCAAAAGTAGCAGAACTAATTGATAATAGCGAACATAGTGTCGAAGGCAGCTTCTTTTCATCACGCGAACCACACCTGTCCATTGAGGCTGACCCTATCCAGGCATACTTCGATGAGGATGGAATGCTGGCAATACAGTGCAAATCTCAGGGCGTCTACTCATCTATCGGGCGTATCGGAAATTCGATCGGTATGCCGAAAGACAAAATCAGGATTATAATGAATCCTACAGGCGCCAGTTTCGGATGGTCAACTAACGCCGGTGATCTTTGCCTTGCTGCTGCTGCAGCATATATCACAAAGAAACCGATTGCTCTTTCAATGAGCTATGAAGAACACCAGCATTTCTCAGGCAAACGTCGTCCCTGCCACTCAAACGGCCGCGCTGCCTGTGACAAGGACGGAAAGCTCACCGCTGTCGAGTTTGACTTTGGCCTCGACCAGGGTCCGTACACCTTTGGCGGTGACGATATAATCTCCAAACCGGCAAGGTTTGCATTCTTCCCGTACAAGGTACCAAATGTTGCAGGTCTATCACGCATTGCTGTTACCAACCATAACTTCGGTACCGCATACCGCAGCTATGGTTCACCACAGGCTTACACCCTCAGTGAGGCCCTGATGGATATGCTTGCCGAAAAAGCCGGAATTGATCCTTTTGAGTTCAGGTGGAGGAATATTGCACGTGAAGGCGATCTCAATATTAACAGTAAGCCTTTCAGGATGTATCCTATGGAGGAGATGATGAAGATGATGAAGCCTCATTATGACAAGGCCGTAAAAGAAGCCAGAGAAAAGGATACCCCCGAAGTACGCAGAGGAGTAGGATTGTCATGGGGCGGCTTCAATGTAAGTGAAGGACCTACCGATCATGCAACCGTTCGCCTGGAAATCAATCCTGACAATAGTGTCACAAAGTATGATACCTGGCAGGAACTTGGTCAGGGAGGTGATATAGGCTCACTCATGGTGACGCTTGAAGCTCTTAAGCCTCTGAAACTAAAACCTGAGCAGATCAAACTGGTGCAGAGTGACACCAAGATATGCCCTGACAGCGGAATGTCAGCTGGTAGCCGTTCACACTATATGAATGGTAACGCAACCATCATTGCAGCCAATAAGATGCTTGATGCAATGAGGAAGCCTGATGGTTCTTACCGTACATATGACGAAATGACCAAAGAAGGGCTGCCAACAGAATTTGAAGGTAAATTTGTAAATATAGTAACCCCTGGACTCAGCCGCCTTGACCCGAATACTGGGATAGGAGACCCGACACCTGCCTTTACTTATGCACTCAACCTGGCAGAAGTGGCAGTTGATACAAGTACCGGGAAAACAACCGTAACCCGTTTTGTTTGTGTTGCAAACGTTGGGAAGATAGGCAATATCGACGTCGTTAACGGCCAGGCTTGCGGAGGAATCTCACACAGCATCGGATTTGCCCTGTCCGAAAACTACGATGATGTAAAAAAGCATACAAATATTGCAACCAGTGGCGTCCCCTATATTAAAGACATTCCTGATGAAATCATTGTTCTGTATAACGAGAAAGCTGATGCTACAGGCCCCTTCGGTTCGTCAGGAGCTTCAGAAGCATTCCAGTCATCAGGTCATGTTGCCGTACTGAATGCTATCAATAATGCCTGCGGTGTACGCATCTATGAGATTCCTGCATTGAAGGAGAAGGTAAAGGCCGGCCTGGATGCTCTTGCCCGGGGAGAAAAAATTAAACCTCCGAAGAAATATTTCCTTGGTTCAGACCTGTACGATGAACTGGAGAACATAAAAGCCAATCCGGTTCCCTACGGTGGTAATGACTACTTCAAGCCTATGGGCGGAGGAGGAGAGCGATTCTTCTGATAAACTAAAATGATCGCCGGGACAGATACCCATGGCAGGTATCTGTCCCGTTTTTTACCACCCATCAGAGTTGCAAGACATACAAGCATCGTAAATAACTGATAATCACTTTACAGGACACGTTTAATACACAGGGGCAATATGGCATTCTTACACGATCTCGTCAAAGACTGTTTGCAGGATGAACAGGCATTTTGTTCGGTCAGGTGCCCTTTTAACCTTGATGTCCGTGATTTTGTGGGGAAATTGCAACAGGGACGTTACAATGCTGCATACAGGACATACCAGAACACAGTCGGCTTTCCCGGGATCGTATCAGTTCTCTGCCCCGAACCCTGCAAGGATGTCTGTCCGCTGAAAGAGAACGGAGGGTCAGTGTCCATGAAGCTGCTTGAGGCAGCATCAATGAATTTTGCCCGCAACAAAGACCCGGATCAATATAACATACCTCCCAAATCAGCCCGGATAGCCATTATCGGAGCCGGCCCGGGAGGCCTGGCATGCGCTCTCAGGCTGACCACGAAAAAATACAACGTAACAGTCTTCGAGAAGACAGGGCACATAGGTGGTCATCTCAACAGCCTCCCTGAGTCTGATCTCTTCCTTGATGATATCAGACTGCAGCTCAAGTATGAAACTTATGATCTCCGGCTGAATTCCGATGTGACAGACATATCAGATCTGAACTTTGATGCCATATATGTAGCAACAGGTACAAACGGCAGCACCTTCGGCCTCTCACTCACGTCAGAAGGTCCCTGCTCAACTGACCATCCAGGTGTCTTCATGGGTGGTTCAATCACCGGTGCTGGCACCATGCAGGCAATAGCGCAGGGACTCAATGTTGCTTCGGCAATTGAAGGTTTCCTGAAGACAGGTAAGATGAATCATGGGATACAGCCTGTCATAAGCACCAGGCTAAAGTATGAAGCAATCAGTGTTATACCATGTGAGGCAGTCAGGCCTGAAAACGGGAAGGAGTTTTCAAGGGAGGAAGCCCGTGCCGAAGCAAGCCGGTGCCTGAGATGCAAATGTGATGCATGTGTACGTCACTCACCTCTGATGAATTATTTCAGGAAGTTTCCAAAAAAAATTACAGAGGAGGTAGAGGTCAGCATCAATCCAAGCTCTCTTGACGGAGAAGCCACGCTGGCAACACGTCTTATCTCTACATGCAACCATTGTGGCCTGTGCAGGGAGGTATGCCCTGAACACATTGATACCGGAGAGTTCCTGCTGAAAAGCCATTATACCATGCGCGAAAAGGGCAAAATGCCCTGGGCTTTCCATGAATTCTTCCTCAGAGATATGGAGTTTTCAAACGGAGAAGCATCCCTGCTGCTCCTGCCACACGTAGCGGATAAGGTTAAATACCTGTTCTTCCCGGGGTGCCAGATCGGAGCCTCTGACCCCAGGCTTGTGACCCGGAGTTATGAATTCCTGTTAAAGAGTGATCCTGCCACAGCCCTGATGCTTGGCTGCTGCGGCGCTCCGGCAGACTGGGCAGGCAATGCCCCGGCCCACGGAGAGGTGCTGACAAAAATCAGGACGGTCTGGAATGAGCTCGGGAAGCCAACCATCATCTTTACATGTGCAATGTGCAACCAGATGTTTAAACGCCATCTCCCTGAAATAGATGGAGTATTTCTCTACAATCTGATCGATGATCGCAATGTCACTCCTGCCCTGGCCGGGAACAAGACTGTATCTGTGTTCGATCCCTGTGCCTCCAGGTATGAGGACAGGTTACAGGCTGCAATAAGGAGAATAACAACCAGGGCCGGTTTTAAGCTCGAACCGCTGCCAATGGAAGGCAGACTTACCGAATGCTGCAGCTATGGTGGACAGGTATCAGTGGCGCATCCTCCTTATGTTGAAAATACGGTAAAAAAAAGAATAACCCGGAATAACCATCCTTATATAACCTACTGCTCAAATTGTCGTGATACTTTTGCCCGCGCAGGAAAAGAGACAATGCATATATTGGATGTGGTGTTCGGTCACGAACAAAGGGATCAACCCACGGTGTCAGACCGCCGCGTCAACAGGCTGCACCTCAAGGCTCAGCTACTGCATGAATATGAAAATCAGGTATTCAATATGGAAAAGAAAGAATCAAAACTAACTCTCCCCTCCGGCCTGAGAGAGAAACTTGACAGATGCATGATCCTTGAATCAGATATACTTACCGTAATTGAAGCCTGTGAACAGACAGGAGAAAAGGTCATTGATCCGGTAACAGGAACTTTCACCGGCCATCTTCGTATTGGCAATATGACATTCTGGGCAGAATACAGGGTTATGGATGACGGCCGCTATGAGCTGGTCAACAGCTACAGTCACAGGATGAAAATAGAGGAGTAGGATTATGGAAGAAAAAAAGAAACTCATCTGTTACAAATGCAACAAAGAACTGGTACCCAAAAAAACTGACTTCACATACCTTGGGCATACCTTCTTTGCAGATATGCCACAATGCCCTGATTGTGGTCTGGTATATATTTCTGAAGAGCTGGTAAAAAGCCGCATTTCTGAGGTAGAGATGCAACTGGAGGACAAATAGCATGATCGCTCAGGCAGATACACTATTCAAATCAGGCTGCATGGTTTGCGGCAGTGATCTGGTGGTGAAAGCCAGGGCAGAAAAGGTCAAGTGTCACTTCTGCGGCGAAGTTTATCTCACTGAAGTGACCTGTGTAAACGGTCACTATGTATGTGACAAATGCCATACTTCAGATTCCGTCAGACTGATCACTACTATCTGCAGGGAAAGTCGTGAGAAAGATGCTGCCATACTTATGCAGATAATCAGGTCACATAAAGCTTTCCCCGTACACGGGCCGGAACATCATATTCTTGTTCCGTCAGTTATACTTGCCGCACTCAGGAATAACGGAGTTGATGTAACTGACGAACAGATAATTACAGCTATTCAAAGAGGAAGCGCCGTCCCGGGAGGGTCATGTGGTTTTATGGGTGTATGTGGCGCCGTAACAGGAGCCGGCATAGCTTACTCATTGCTGACCGGAGCTTCTCCTTATGAAGCCGCAACCAGGCAGGCGGTTCAGAAGGTCACCGCCGCAGTGCTGAGTGAAATTGCATCTTACAGCGCAGCCCGATGCTGCCAGAGAGACTCCTGGATCACTTTGAAAAAAGTATCTGAACTCCTCGAAAAGGAACTGGGACTCAAAATGGTTGTATCACCCATCCGCTGCCGGCAGTACAGGCTGAACAAAGAGTGTATCCATGAAAAGTGCCCCCTCTGGGACCAGGGCAATACTTACACCGGAAATCCGGATAAAACCTGGAGCCTCTGCCCCGTCTGTCTGGCCCGGATACCAGCCCGACGCGTAAGAGAGGGGCAAAAAGTCTTCCTAAGAAAAACCTGCAAGGAACATGGTACCTTTGAGACCATTATCTGGAGAGGATACTACAGCTTTGATGACTGGACAGGTAACCAGAACATACCATTTGACCGGGTTCCCCAATGCCCTGATAACTGCGGCCTGTGCGATGATCATCTGCAGAAAACATGCTGTGTACTGCTAAATGTTACAGACAATTGCAACCTTAACTGTTCCTTCTGCCTGGCCAACCAACAAAACGGAAGCGGTGATCCTTCATTTAATGAGATTTGTGAATCACTTAACAAACTGATAGTTAAAGGAAAGTCTCTCGTTCAGCTCAGCGGTGGTGAACCGACCACCCGTGAAGACCTCCCCGCGATTGTACACGCGGCAAGAAAAAGCGGTGCCAGGTACGTGCAACTGAATACCAACGGTCTCCGGTTGGGATATGATCTGGAATATGTCAGAAAACTGGCTGATGCAGGGTTGTCATTTGTGTTCATGCAATTTGACGGCACTGATGATCATATTAACCAGGAGTTGAGAAACAGGCCCCTGCTTGAGATAAAAAAGAGAGCCATAGAGAACTGTGCTTCATTCAACCTTGGTATTACCCTTGTGCCTACCCTTGTCCGCAGAGTTAACACCACGAATATAGGTGACATTATACGCTTTGCTGTTCAATCCTCCCCTGCTGTGCGGGGAGTCCATTTCCAACCGGTAAGTTTCTTCGGACGGGTACCCCGGCTGCCATCTGACGATGACCGATTCACCCTTGATGAACTGGTTTACGAGATTTACAGCCAGACCGGTGGTAAAATTAACCCTGCCAATCTTATCCCCTCCCGGTGTGACCATCCGTTATGCGGTTTCCACGGGGATTTCGTTATTGACAGCAACCATGAGTTATTTCCTCTCCAGGAACGCGGCAGCGGTATTGATAATGGTTGCTGGGACCCCGGTTCTGCTGAACGTAACCGCGAGTTTGTTGCCAGAAGGTGGCAGAGATCTCCGGAAGGCACGGGCCGTGATGACCACAGCACAGGTGATCTGCATGACATGGAGTACTTTCTCAGCAGGGTCAGGACACATGGATTCACACTGACTGCGATGGCATTCCAGGATGCCGGGAATATTGATCTCGCACGTCTGCAACATTGCAGTTTTCATGTATTTGATAAGGGACGAATGGTTCCTTTCTGCGCGTATTATCTTAATAACTGGCCCGGTATCACCGGCAGGACATGCCCATAATAATTTCCTGTGGAAACGGAAGCCAGATACAATGTTAATACATGTGAACGTCCGGGCGGTCTGACAATCACCGGGCGTGCCGTCAGATACTGCGGATTCCCTCCCAATTCAAGAATTATCGATGTAGGATGCGGCAGCGGTGTCACAATAGAATTTCTCAGGAAAAAATACAGGCTTGATGCGACAGGTACAGACATAAACAATGCTGGCAAAAACAGTCATATATGCAGTTCCCCTGCTGAACAGCTTCCGTATGAGACGGCTAAGGCTGACGGCATTTTCATGGAGTGCAGCTTCTCTCTCTTTAAAGACCAGTCTGCTGCGCTGAAGGAATGTCACCGTACGCTTAAAAGCGGAGGGCGACTGATTGTTTCTGACATGTACGCCCGCGGTGAAGCTGCCATGTTAACCGGCCGCCTGGGACGGATAGACAAACAGGAGACAATTGAAAATCTTATTACCAGACACGGCTTTCATATTGTGCTGTGGGAAGACTATACACACTGCCTCCAGACATGGTGGGGACAGCTGATTATCGATCATGGAATGCAGGCTTTCTGCAGCAATACCGGGTGCAGTCCTGATGCTATAAAAAGGATAAAATTCGGTTATTTCCTGACTATTGCATTCAAGGCAGACTAATGAAGCAGACATCTCCGGTATGAGCCGGTTCCCGGAATGTTACATATGGTACGGAAAACATAAAAGATGGAATCCCCGGTAATAAAATGGATTGAAGAGAAGACAGGTCTGCATGGCAACCTGAATCCTGAAACCCTTAGGGATTGGCAAATGAAAAAGTTGTCAGGGATTGCAGATTATGCCGTAAATAGAACAAGGTTTTATGCCGGCAGGATTGACCCGTCTGCTTCCCTGGCTGAGATGCCTTTTACCATGCCGAAGGACCTTGTCACTGATCCCCTGGCATTCCTCGCCATACCTCAGAATGAAGTGGTCCGTGTTACCACGCTTGCAAACTCAGGCACCACGGCTATGAGAAAAAGAGTCTTCTATTCATCCGGTGATATTGAGAATACCATAAATTTTTTTGCTGTTGGGATGAGTACGATGACCCGGCCTGGAGACAGGGCCTGTATCATGATCTCTAATCCAACGGAAAACAGTCTGGGCAGCATGCTGCGGACAAGCCTCTCAGGAATAGGGGTTAAAGCAACCATAGCCCCGGCCATCAGGTCCGTCAATGAGGCGCTGGAAGCTGCGCATGGTGCTGACTGCCTTATAGGTCTGCCCGGGGAAATGCTCTACATCTGCCACACTGAACCACGTCTTAAACCCCGCTCGGTACTCCTTGCAGGTGACATTGTCCCTGGCCCGGTGGCTGACGTTATCAGGGAGATCTGGCAGTGTGATGTATACTTGCACTACGGCCACTCAGAGTTCGGGTACGGATGTGCGGTAGACTGCGCTCACCATAATGGTCTGCATACACGTGACGCAGACCTTATCTTTGAAGTCATTGACCCGGTGACCGGCAAACCAACCGTTCCGGGAGAAAAGGGCGAGATAGTTATTACAACACTAACTCAATCGGCGATACCCCTAATTCGATATAAAACGGGTAACCTCTCACGCCTGATTGACACTACCTGCGGCTGTGGTGGTAAAGTGCACAGGATCTCCGCGATAGAAGGACGGGTATCAAATAATATCCCGGTGGGAAATGGCAGGAATCTGAATATCTGCCAGCTAGATAACCTGCTGTTCTCCAACAGGTCTGTAAAGGGATTCAATGCTTCTCTGAGAAATGAAGAAGGACGCATTACACTGGTACTGCTGATAGAATCCAAAGACAAGATTAAACCAGCCTTACTGAGAGAAGTTGTTTTTCAGGACATCAATATTGAAGTGAGCTATGGAAACGCTGACCCATTCAGGCAGAGGGGAAAGAGAAGAATAAAAGAACTATAATGAATAACGATAAAAAAAATACAGATACCTGCCCGGCCATTATTCTCTCTGCCGGGCTCTCGGAAAGAATGGGGAAACCAAAGGCACTGTTGAGATGGAGCAGGTCTGCCTCTTTCATTGAGAAGATAATCAATGAGTTCTGCAGTTTCAACTGTAATCCCGTTTTATGTGTGATAAATAAGCTGATAGAACCCGAATGCAGAAAAATGAAGGTTCCCGCATCCGTCAGATTTATAATCAATGACCAGCCTGAATCAGGCAGGTTTTATTCGGTCAGAACAGGTATTAAGGAAGTAAAAGAATCAGACTTCTGTTTTATACATAATGTTGATAATCCTTTCGTAAACAGGGATATAATAAGAATGCTCTATGAATGCCGTGAAACAGGAGCCTGGTGTTCACCGGTTTATCAAGGCAGAGGTGGCCATCCGGTCCTTATATCATCTTCAATAATAAGAGCGATAACAGATACTCATGACCTGGGAACAACTCTTGCAGATATTCTGAATTCTTACCCAAGGAGGAACGTGGATGCTGCTGATGACACCATCCTGAGGAACATAAACACACAGGAAGATTTCAATTACTATCTGGGATTACCCGGTTGACCTGAATTGCCTGACACGTTCTTCTATCATCTGACCAAGTTCAAGATGAAGATGCTCTGATACGGTCAGCACCGAATACTCCTTCATTTCCCATTTTTTAACTATGTCACTCACAAAGGAGTCGCGGACTGCAAAGACCAGAATGGCCGGCACTTTCAATAAACCGTCAATCTTTTCATACCAGCATTCGTTGCTAAGTTCCATCTTTCCTATTTCATCAACAACTATCACATCGGGGTTGCCGGTCATGGCTCCGGTCAGAGACTCCAGTCCGGTCTGAACGGCAGCCGGGATGATACAGTACCTGCCGATCTTCCTGGTTTCACTGTTATTGTCAGCACGTAAAAACGGAACCCTTGAACCTGACTCAATATCTATAAGGTCATACCCCGTTGTCTGGTTGCCGGTCATTATTCGGGGGGTGTAAATACCTTTTACGTCTGCCTTGCCGGCTCTTAAAAGCTCAACCAGTTTGCGGGTCTGGGTTGTTTTTCCCTCTCCTATGTCTCCGGTAATAATATAGATATGCTTGGAAAGCTCCTTCTTTACCTCTGTGAGCCTCTGTTCAATCTGGGAAGTAAGAGAATATATCACAGATACCGGGTCCCTGAGAATAACCTTTATATCCGGTACTGACGAAATCATCATCGGAAGGCTTTTAATTGACATCTCCATGGCAAAAGGCAACTGTCTGAAAGCCGTCCTGGCAAAAAAATCCTTCACTCTCTGATTGTTGAGTTCGGTTCCCAAAACAGAGAATCCCAGGATAACAATCGTTGCCCTGAAGTTCATCTTGATGCCCGTCTCCAGGCCTCTCATCCAGTCCCCCGACTGTATCTTTCCTATTACAAATGAGGCAGCCATTGTTATCAATATGAAACTGATCCACAGACGGGGTTTTCTAAGTTGTTTAAGTGCTCTTTTATATCTCACTATCCAGACTGTGACAATTGCCGCTATGGCAATGCTCCAGGCAGGCCAGGCAGTATAATTCAGAAGAATAAAAGCGGTAATAATAAGTACAAAATTTACTAACAGCCACGTAACAGAATAATTGAACAGTTGCACGCCGGACACTATTTCATTTCTGTGTTGCCATACATTGCTCTGCCTGTATTCTGCCGGTTCTCTGACAAGACGCCTGCCCACAATCATCCCTGTAACACCAGCAATAACCCCCAGGGAAGCATAAATAACAGCCAGTGCAATAATAGGCGACCAGACAAGATCAAAATCAGTGTTCAACTGCTTCTCCGCATATTTCAGAAGGTCAGTGTAAATATTGGTAATATTAAATCCGTAAAAGATAATCAGGTTTAATATCTTGTGAAACAGGTTCCAGGTCATTGCAAATACAGCACCTGCGAGATACCCGATCACATTTCTGCCAAAAACCCCAGTAAAAAGCTCAAGCATGACCGACTGGCTGAAGATTGCAACCATCGGGCCAAAGATTACCCCGCTGGGTGACATTGTCTTCATCAGGGCACAGATTAACCCGGAACGCCAGAATAAGCCTCTCTCTGACCACTTGTGGCTTGTCGAAATCATAATGATGATCCCGATTCCGGTGAGAAAATTGGAGCTGAATGGAATACGCAGGTTATGCAGAAAACTGCCGAGGACAATCTCTGATGCAGCCCAGATTGTGCCAATTATGGAAGCCTTGATCCACTTTTCATTAAGCCTGAGGCTGCTCATTTATAATGCAGGTTTTCCTGGCACAATACCTGAACAGATGGTATCCTGTCCCAAACTCTCTTATTATCTGAAACAGGAGCTCGGGTTTTTCAATCTTCGTGGCCCCGATAATGTTCACCTTGTTTTCAAAAAGAACATCGGGGATTATGCTGCTGGAAGGTCCGGTAACAATTACCTTCGCCTCAGGTCTGATGACCGAAAGCAGTCCGTCAATGGTATTATTCACCAGTGTCATCCCGGTGATTATTACCACATCCGACTCCGGGATTACCGTTGCATAATCCTCTGCCGGAATAAAGTATTTCATGCTCTCCCTGGTAAGTGCATTCCTGTTAAGTTCAAGAACATACAGTCTGTTATGGGTAGCAGAAACTGCTTCTATATATGAATGGAATGCACCTACAATTGTTATTGTCATGCTACCTGACAAATCAATCAGTTCAATCGGATCTCTGTCTTCAATGATCCTGTATTTTCCACCTGACAAAATGGTTGACGAAATTGCATTCATTACCGCTATTCTGAGAGTATCTATGGTATTTGACGACTTAGCAGTCTCAAACAGCGATGTAACGGTCTGTTCCCTGATATTCAACGGAGTAAAATCTCCAAAGTCACGATTCTGTTTTGTGCAGTGATGATGATTGCCCAACAGAGTGCTTGCAACTCCGTAGCTTCCGTCAGTAAGCCGTACTGCTGTCAGATAAGGACCGGAACAAACCTCATCAATTTTCAGATTCTCAACATGTTGTTTGTAGTTCCCCTTAAGAAACCCATATATGTCATCAAGTATCATTTCCTGTTCCTTACATCAATTAGTTTAGCAAGAATACTTATTGATATCTCAGCCGGTGTAATTGCATTGAACTTGATACCAATTGGCATATCGACCCTTTCCAGCTCCTCACGGGTAAGGATATTCTCCTTCAGAAACCTGGTAACCAGCGCATCTATTTTTATTCTGCTTCCTATCAATCCTATATAGGCCGCCGGCTTCTTTCCTACTGCTGCCAGGACATCTTCATCCGAATCATGCCCGGGAGTGACAATTACACAATATGTGCTTGAATCAAATCTTATCTCTTCAGCTGCCTCAAGATACGGTTTGCATATCCTGATATACCTTGTATTCTCACTTTTTTCAAAGATATCCTCCCTCCAATCAATGAGATAGGTTTCAAAACCAAGGTCGGGTGTATAACCGGCAAGGCACTTGCCAATGTGCCCGGCCCCGAAGATGTAAAGCCTGGCCGGTTTCTTCAACGGCTCGAAGTAGACCGTAATATTACCACCGCAGGTCATTGACAGGTCATCCTCAAGATTGTACTCTCTTGACTGGGGTGTCTGTTCCTTAATGATTGCTATGGCATCACTGATTACCTGCTGTTCTACTGCTCCGCCCCCTACTGTACCTTCAAAGGTCCTGTCATCAAACACAATCATCTTTGCGCCGGCTTTTCCGGGAGTGGATCCTTTTACGGCCGTTACTATACACAAGACCGACTGACGGCTGTCTTTCAGGTAATCTGTTGTCTTAAATAAAAGATTATTCATTGTTCGGATTTATCTGTACTATTAAAAATTTGATTTCAGCAACTTCATTCATCTGTTTCTTCTTCATGCATGATTTCAAGCTTTGCTGCCTGCCTGCCTACCCTGGTTGAACCTGTAACAGATAAGAGGGCCAAACGCCTGTCACCAGTGAATTTATCTCCGAGTACTGAACTTTTGGCTATTACCAGGTTAAAAACACCCTCAGGAACATCGTTTGCAGCCAGTACTCCTGCAATTACCTTATGCACAGCCACTGCCGAGAGCGGAGTCTTCGAACTTGGTTTCCATACCACTACATTACCTGCTGTTACGGCAAGCATCGTGTTCCACGCCCATACTGCCATCGGAAAGTTGAATGATGTAACAATTCCTACAATGCCAAGCGGATGATACTGATCATACATCTTATGATCAGGCCGCTCTGACCTTAACATCACCCCATTCATCAACCTGGCCTGCCCAAGGGCAAAATCACAAATGTCAATCATCTCCTGAACCTCGCCCATGCCTTCCTGAATAATCTTACCGGCCTCTATGCTTATCAGCATACCCAGATCTTTCTTGTGTTCACGAAGCTTGAGGCTAACCTGTCTTATTATCTCAGCCCTCTGAGGAACTGGCAACCTGCGCCACTCCCTGGAAGCACGCTCCGCCAGTGTGATCATCTCCTCGTAATCATCATAATCGGCGCTCTTTACAGCTGCTATTACATATCCGTCAGAGGGATTCTCAGAATTTATTACCGGCCCATTTGTCTCTGCCCAGATCGTTCCGGTACATACTCCGTTATTGATTTTTTCTATCCCCAGTTTATCAAGAGTGACCTTAATAAGTCTATCCAATATAATAAGTGTCTAAGTGATTATTCCATTATGTTTTTTCAAAAATAGAACCGTTATGCAAATTTTTACATAACAAAAATCATAATTGGAATATATTTAACAACACTCCGTTCAGGCATACTCTGCCCCGGAGAACCGGTTGTTTACATAATGATAATTCTTGTTAATCTGAAAATCAAAAATGCAATACCATGCATGTAGTTGATTATTAAAGATATTCATTACCATTCTTCGGCAACGGAAAGACCGGAGAATGAATATCATTCATTTCTCAATATGCCTGAATTAAACTGTTAGTCCCGGAAAAATGAGTGAGATTGTTAACTCCCGGTCCGGGCATTACAGAGAGAATGTGCCGGGAAAAAGAGTGAGAGTGCCCGCTCTCGCGTTACGTGTGGCAGGGGGGCAAGAGTGATCCCATGGAATAAGAGTAAGAGTGCCCGCTCTAGCTCGGAGGGTGAGTGTGAGTGCGAGTTCTGAGAAAAAGAATGAGAGTGCTCGCTCTCGCTCTCACTCTCACTCTTTTTAATGTGGTACCACCAGGAATCGAACCGGGGACACACGGATTTTCAGTCCGTTGCTCTACCAACTGAGCTATGGTACCATTTCGGACGGCAAATATACTGCATTTTTATTTTGTGTGCAACACCTGTAGCGCACTTTGTCAGAGGCCCTGACACAGGCCCGCAAAGGAAGTACGCAACCAGAGTTCTGAAACCTGAATTCCTTCTTATCTTTGTCCATTCTACAGGAAAATATGGATCTGACACTGCATACCCTTCCCAACGGCATCAGACTGGTACACCTGCCCACGGCAAGCGCTGTGGCTCATTGCGGCATTATAATCAACGCAGGCTCACGCGATGAGCTGCCCGAAGAACACGGCGTGGCTCACTTCATTGAACATATGCTCTTCAAGGGCACAACGCATCGTAAGTCTTACCATATCCTCAGCCGCCTCGAGGATGTGGGTGGTGAACTCAACGCCTATACCACAAAGGAAGAGACAGCCATCCACGCCTCCTTCCTTAAGGAACACTACCCCAGGGCTGCTGAACTGATATCCGACCTGCTCTTCTCCTCCACATTTCCCCCGGCCGAAATCGAAAAGGAGAAGGAGGTTGTCATAGAGGAGATCAACTCATATCTTGACAACCCGGCAGAATATATCTTTGATGAGTTTGAGGAGATGGTCTTCCCCGACCAGCCTATAGGAAGAAGTATTCTGGGCATGCCGGCAACGGTGAGGACAATCACGGGTGAAACCATCAGACGTTTTATCGCACGCAATTACTCACCCTCGCAGATGGTCTTCTGCTCGGTGGGTGCCATATCCCCCAGACAGATCATCACCCTCTTTGAAAAATATTTCAGCCATGCGCCTGCCGGCAAAGACTCACGAAGAAAAAGGTCAGAGTACCTTTACAGACCGGTAAACACGGAAAAGGAAACTGACACCTGGCAGAACCATTGCATCATAGGCAACATAGCCTATGATCTGCATGACCGCAGGCGAATGGGGCTCTTCATGCTGAACAATATCCTCGGCGGGCAGGGGATGAACTCGCGCCTGAACCTCTCGCTTCGCGAAAAGCGAGGTTATGCATACAATGTTGAATCGGTCTACAATCCTTACACCGACACCGGACTGGTGACCATCTATTTCGGCACCGACAACCGCAACCTGGGCAAGAGTATAGCACTTATTCATAAAGAGCTGAACAGGCTTCGAAACCAATCGCTGGGCACCCTGCAACTCTCAAGGGCGAAGAACCAGATAAAGGGCTACCTGGCCAGGGCTTACGAGAACCACGAGAGCCTCATGCTCAGCCTCGGCAAGAGCCTCCTGATCTTTGACCGTATTGACACGATGGAAGAGACCTTCCGTAAGATAGATGCCGTCACCGCCGGTGAGCTGACAGAAACGGCACAGGCCATCTTTGACAGAACCTCTCTTTCAACCCTGATTTACAGGCAGAATGGAAAAAGATCTTGACAGATACATCAGGGAGCACAGCACTCCCGAGGACAAGGTGCTGGAAGAACTCTACCGCCAGACACATCTCTATGTGGTTAATCCAAATATGGTCTCCGGACATATCCAGGGCAAGTTCCTGGAGATGCTCTCTTATATGATCCACCCTGATCAGATACTGGAGATAGGCACCTATACGGGCTACTCCGCCATCTGCCTGGCACGCGGGCTAAAGAGCGGCGGGCAACTGCACACCATTGAGATGAACGACGAGCTCAACGAGATGAGCACCCACTACTTCGGCCTTGCCGGCGTGGCCGACAGGGTGACACTTCATACGGGCAGAGCACAGGAGATCATCCCAACTCTTGAATGTACCTTCGACCTTGTCTTTATAGACGGAGATAAGCGTGAATATTGTGAGTATTACGATATTGTCTTCGACAGGGTGCGGCAGGGCGGTTTCATCATTGCCGACAACGTGCTCTGGGGAGGGAAGATTGAAGGCGAGGAGGCGCTGAAGGACCCCCAGACAAGGGGTGTAGTGATGTTCAATGAAAAGGTGCGCAGTGACCACATGGTGGAAAAAATAGTCCTGCCTCTCCGTGACGGCCTGATGATAATAAGAAAAAAGTAGCTTTGCTCCGTAATGACCAGGGATTGGAAAAATTGTACTGCCGCCTCGACAAGTCCGGATGATGATAAGACAATAATAATGGTGGTACGGTTTTTGAGCATATACCTGAAAAATTCCAGGAAAATGAAAAAGGCTATACTGTTCGTGTTTGTCTTATTTGCCGCCCTTTCGCTGACGGCACAGGACCTGCAGAAACTGGCAACCAAAGGTGCCGTAAGGCTTTTCGCCGACAAGGATGACCTTACATCGGTGATACAGATAATTCCCGACGCAACCATTGTTGAGGCTGTCAGTGCAGATACTCTCTTTACCCTTATCCGTTGGGAGGATATTGAGGGTTATGTTAAATCTGACAGGTTAACTGCGGCGCTGCCGGTGGTGACAACATCGCAACCCGAAGTGCAGCCCGTACAGGAAGCAGCGCCGGTACAGCCTGTGCCTGACGTACAGGCAAGGCAGGTGCCGACAGACAGGTTCCAGGCCCTGGTGGACAAGTACGGCTTTGACCTGGCCAAACCCATCTATCAGCATAAGGTATGGAAAGGCATCAGCTCGGATATGGCCCGTGACAGCTGGGGCAAACCTGTACAGATCAACCGGATGTATGTTGACCGCAGCGTAGAGGAGGAATGGATCTATTCACAGAAATACCTCTATTTCAGGGACGGGCTGCTGGTCGACTGGGGTCCGGTGAGATAGCACATAACATAACTAAATATGCCGGCGCCCTGAAGGGTCCACCGGCACAACACCAGGAACGCCCGCAAAGGGCGTTTCGCATTTACAAGATAGGTGCTCGCTAAAGGCGCCTCATATAAAGCAATAAGGGCGCCCCTTATCTGAGGCGCCATTTTTCATCTGAGCGGGAAACGAGACTCGAACTCGCGGCCCCGACCTTGGCAAGGTCGTGCTCTACCAACTGAGCTATTCCCGCAATTGTGACTGCAAAAATAACACTTTTTTCAAAATTACAATACCAAAATCTTTCCTGATCTGTGCCTCAATAAGATATTCCGGATGCGCATATATCCAGCAGATCAATCATCGCAACAATTTCCGGATGTTATAGAGTTTGTTCAGTGCCTCCATCGGGGTCAGGTTATCCAGATCAAGGCCCATCAGTTCATCCCGTATCTGTTTCAGCACCGGATCATCAAGCTGGTAGATGCTTAGCTGGTAGCCCTCGCGGTGGGTGGCTATCTCCTCAACCGGTTTGCCCAGGCTGGTGCCGCCCCTGCCCTCTTCAAGCATCTTCAGTATCTCATCAGCGCGGCCCACAACACTCTTAGGCATGCCTGCCATACGCGCCACATGTATACCGAAGCTGTGCTCGCTCCCTCCCCTTTTCAGCTTGCGGAGGAAGATCACCCTGTTGTCAAGCTCCCTGATGGAGACATTGAAATTCCTCACTCTTTTAAAGGAGCTCTCCATCTCATTGAGTTCGTGGTAATGGGTGGCGAAGAGCGTTTTGGCCCTGTGCCTGCACTCATGGATATATTCAAC
Source organism: Bacteroidales bacterium (assembly GCA_012514255.1). The sequence goes on from JAAZAP010000273.1 coordinate 23,500, forward strand.
CATGGCCCAGGCTATTGAGATACCGTCATAGGTACTGGTGCCCCTGCCTATCTCATCAAGCAACACCAGGCTCCTGTCTGACAGGTTATTGAGTATGCTGGCAGCCTCGTTCATCTCAACCATAAAGGTTGACTCGCCCAGCGACAGGTTATCTGAGGCGCCCACCCTTGTAAATATCTTGTCAATAATACCTATCCGTGCCTCCTTTGCCGGCACGAAGCATCCTGCCTGTGCCATTATTACTATCAGGGCGGTCTGCCGCAGCAAGGCCGATTTCCCTGACATGTTTGGCCCGGTGAGTATTATCACCTGCTGATCGTCGTTATCAAGCCATACGTCATTGGGAACATATGGATCATCCGGAGGCAGCTGCCTCTCAATAACCGGGTGACGGCCGTCCTTAATATCCAGGGCATGACTGTCATCCAGCACAGGCCTGGTGTACCCGTTCTCATCAGAGATCACTGCAAACGACCGCAGGCAATCGAGTCGTCCCACTGCCGCAGCATCAGCCTGCATGAGGTTTATGTACGGAGTAACTGATGCCACCAGGTCATTGAACAGTGAGGTCTCAAGCTCAAGGATCTTCTCCCCTGCCCCGAGAATCTTCTCTTCATACTCCTTCAGTTCCTCCGTGATGTATCTTTCTGCGCTCACCAGTGTCTGCTTACGGATCCAGTCGGCAGGCACCTTATCCTTATGCGTGTTACGCACTTCGATATAGTATCCGAAGACATTGTTATAACTGATCTTCAGCGAGCTGATGCCTGTGCGCAGGCTCTCCCTCTGCTGCAGGTCGGCCAGGTACTCCTTGCCACCGTAATAAATACCCCTGAGATCATCAAGGTCAGGTGATATGCCTTCGGCGATGACATGACCCTTGCTTACCGCTGCCGGCGGCTCGGCTGTCAGTGTCCGGCCGATGGTGTCAGCCAGTTCAGGGCAGGGATCAAATCCCGATGCCATGGAGACCAGCGGCTGGAACTCCGTGGAAGCGCATAGTCTCTTCAGCTGGTCAACTGCTGTCAGGGCGCGTTTTATCTGGGCAACCTCGCGCGGTGAAACCCTGCCCACTGCAACCTTGCTCAGAAGCCTCTCCAGGTCGCCCACCTCAAGGATGAGATCGTCCATCTCCTCCCTGATATCGGGATGACCAATCAGGTATTCCACGATGTCAAGCCTGGTATTCAGCACCGCCGTATCTTTCAGCGGCAGGGAGATCCATCTCTTCATCATTCGTCCGCCCATGGGCGAGAGGGTGCGGTCAAGTATCTCGATAAGCGTTTTTGCGCCCTCGAAGGGCGAATGAAACAGTTCAAGGTTGCGTACGGTGAACCTGTCAAGCCAGACATATTTCTCCTCCTCGATGCGTGAGATACGGTTAATATGGCCCAGGTTCTCATGGCGGGTCATGTCAAGATACCAAAGAATGGCGCCTGCGGCGATAATGCCGTTGTTCATTCCCTGAATCCCGAAACCCTTCAGCGAGGTGGTGCTGAACTGCTTCAGCAGCCTGTCGTTGGCCGTATCGGGAGTAAAAATCCAGTCATCAAGCCTGTAGGTATAGAACCTGTTCCCGAATTTTTCATTGAAGAGTTCTGTTTTTCTCTTCTCAAAGAGCACCTCCTTTGGCTGGAAATTATTCAGTATCTGCTCAACATGAGGTGTATCACCCTCGGAGACAAAGAACTCGCCGGTGGAGACATCGAGCAGCGCCACACCCACCGCCTGCTTGTCAATATGAATGGCAGCAAGGAAATTGTTTTCCTTGTGATTCAGCACGTTGTCGCTGAATGACACTCCCGGTGTGATCAGTTCGGTGATGCCGCGTTTGACTATCTTTTTTGCCAGCTTCGGATCCTCAAGCTGTTCACAGATAGCAACCCGTTGTCCAGCCCTGACAAGACGGGGCAGGTAGGTATCAAGTGCGTGAAAGGGGAAGCCGGCCAGTTCCACTGAGCTGGCAGAACCGTTGGCACGTTTCGTGAGAGTGATCCCCAGTATTTCCGATGCCCGGATGGCATCCTCGCCGAAAGTCTCGTAGAAGTCGCCCACCCTGAAAAGGAGAATTGCGTCAGGATGTTTCGCCTTGACAGCATAATACTGCTTCATCAGCGGTGTTTCGACATATTTGTGCTTCTGAGACATTTGCGGTTTCACACCTGCTCTCTGCAGGGTGAAACAAAATTAAAAATCTCCTGCAACTTAAGTATAACTTTTATCATAAATAGTCCGGAAGAGTTTGACTACCTTTGTGAGGAAGGCAATTTAAGTGAGCCTGAGGGATTCGGGAAAAAAGTTTTGTAAACACAAATAATATGAAAAAAGTACTTATTCTCGGTGCCGGCCTGGTGTCAAAACCCATGGTTGAGTACCTGCTCGGGGAAGGTTTTGAGGTAATCATTGCCACCAGGACCGTAGAGAAGGCTGATAAGCTGCTCGGCGGACATAAGAACGGCAAAGCGGTTGCCTGGGTAATGGAAGATATGGAGACCCTCTCAGGCATGGTCAGGGACAGTGATCTGACCGTCAGCCTGCTCCCGTACAGGTTCCACGTTGATGTGGCAAAGTTCTGCCTCAAATTCAGGAAGCCCCTGGTGACCACATCATATGTTTCTCCGGCAATGCAGGCGCTGCATGATGATGCTGTGAAGGCAGGCGTTATCTTCCTCAATGAGGCCGGTCTTGACCCGGGAATAGACCATATGTCAGCCATGCGCATCATCGACAATGTAAGGCAGAGAGGTGGAAAGATAGAAGAGTTCTATTCGCTTTGCGGGGCCCTTCCGGCACCGGAAGACGCCAATAACCCGCTGGGATACAAGTTCTCATGGAGCCCGAAGGGAGTGGTGCTTGCCAGCCGCAATGGAGCAACATACCTGAAACACGGCAAGATTATTAATATTGAGCCG
>JAAZAP010000274.1 GCA_012514255.1 Bacteroidales bacterium
CTTCTTCTTTTGATATGCAAACCTAATAAAAAATGACGTTCTTTGGGGGATTAAAATTCTGCATTCTCATTCATGTTTCGCGACTATCTGAAAGAGCTTAACGAGGCGCAACAGGCAGCGGTTGTCAATACTGAAGGTCCTGCCATGGTCATTGCCGGTGCAGGATCAGGCAAGACAAGGGTTCTCACATACCGCGTTGCTTACCTGCTTCAGAAGGGTGTGCCTGCCCACCGCATCCTGGCTCTCACCTTCACCAATAAGGCTGCCGGCGAGATGAAGGAACGGATCATGAACATCGTCGGGCCGGAGAAGGCGCGAAGTCTGTGGATGGGGACCTTCCACTCGATCTTTGCAAGATTCCTGCGTTATGACGGACATTATCTGGGATACAAGAGCAACTTCACCATCTATGACCAGGATAATACACGCAGTCTCATCAGGGCAATCATAAGGGAGATGAAACTGGACGATACGGTCTATAAGCCTGCTTCCATTGCTGCCCGCATCTCGCATGCCAAGAACAACCTCATCACCGCGCAGCAGTACGGGTCAGTACCGCAGATAACAGAGTCAGACAAAGCCTCCAGGGTGCCGGAGGCAGCCACCATATACAGACACTACGCAGCCAGGTGCTTCAAGTCAAACGCGATGGACTTTGATGACCTGCTGATGAACATCAATATTCTCTTCCGCGATTTTCCTGCTGTGCTGGAGGAATACCGTAACCGGTTTGACTATGTACTTGTTGACGAGTACCAGGACACGAACTATGCCCAGTACATAATTGTTCACAAGCTCTCGGAGAACCACAGGAACCTGTGCGTGGTGGGCGATGATGCCCAGAGTATCTACTCTTTCAGGGGGGCACGCATAGAGAATATTCTCAATTTTGAGAAGGACTATCCTGATTACCGGCTCTTCAAGCTTGAGCAGAACTACCGTTCTACACAAAATATAGTCAATGCCGCCAACAGCGTGATAGAGAAGAACGCCGGGCAGATCAGGAAAACGATCTTTTCAAAGAACGATGAGGGTGAGAAGATAAGGGTCATACAGACCACCATAGACAGCGAGGAGGGCATACTCACTGCCTCGGATATCATTGATACAAGGATGCGTGAGCGGCTCAACTGGAAGGATTTTGCCATTCTCTACCGCACGAACGCACAGTCACGCATCTTCGAGGAGATGCTGCGCAAACGCAACATACCCTACAAGATCTACGGCGGACAGTCATTCTATGAGCGCAAGGAGATACGTGACCTGATCGCCTATCTGAGGCTTATTGTCAATCCTGATGATGAAGAGGCGCTGAGGCGCATTATTAACTACCCGAAGAGGGGTATTGGTGACACTACCGTGCGAAAGCTCATGGAGCTGGCCCGGATGCTTGATGTGAGCATCTGGTCAATCATCAGCTCGCCGGAGCTGAGTGGCAAACACCTTTCTCCTGCCCTGCGGGCGAAGGTGAGCCAGTTCACAGGACTGATGCTGCCGGTGATGGCCGTGGCGGAGACGGCCACCGCCTATGACATAGCCTCGGGAATGGCCTCTGCCAGCGGCATTATCACCGAGTTGAAACAGGGGCAGGTGCCCGAAGAGATTGACAGGCTTGAGAACCTTCAGGAACTACTCAACGGTATCAAGGAATTCACTGAGTCAGCCGTCACCAACGGCGAACCTGCAGACATAGCCACATGGCTGCAGTCGGTAGCCCTGCTGACCGACCAGGACCTGGAGAAGCCGGAGGACCGCGACAAGGTTACGCTGATGACAATCCATTCTGCTAAAGGGCTGGAATTCAAGTATGTATATATTGTCGGGCTGGAAGAGAATCTCTTCCCCTCTGCGATGAACATTTTCAATCCGCGTGAGCTGGAGGAGGAGCGCCGGCTCTTCTATGTTGCGCTGACGCGTGCCTGCCGGCGGGTGACACTCAGCTATGCACTCAACAGGTACAAATGGGGATCACTGGAGCGAGGGTCGCCAAGCCGTTTCATAGGTGAGATAGAGAGTGAATTCCTCTCTTACCCGCAGACCGGTGGCAAGCCTTTCGGGCAGAGAGCGGTCTTTGAGCCGCGGCCCGGCGCTGAGGCCGGTGAGACCTCCCGCCCCTTTACTCCGCAGGCCAGGATGACCAGGCTGCGTGATGCCAGGGACACACGGGCGCCGTCAGCAGTTCCGGGCTCATCACAGGGTCCTGATTACGGGCTGGAGGAAGGAGACAGGGTCAGACATGAGCGGTTCGGCGAGGGAGTGGTGGTTTCCGTTGAGGGCGAGCCCCCCAACACAACCGCCCTGATTGACTTCAATACAACCGGCACGAAGAAACTGCTTCTTCGCTTTGCGAAGCTGACGAGGATATGACCCTGAAAGACATGATCGACTGGCCGTCACCTTGCCGATACCCGGCTTTGACAGGTCGAATGATCCGGACGCACTTTTTATCCGCCTCCTGCTCATCATTCTGAGCTTCTTCAGCCTCGCCGGCAATTTCTGTTCCGAGAGCCTTGCTGACCTTTTCCTCAAGCTTCTTCTTCAACTTGCTTCCGAGCTGCGCCTCTGCATTGAGCGGCAGCAGGAAGGCTGCCGCCAGAATAAGAATGAACCCTTTTGTCTTCATGATTTGAGATTTCATTTCAAGATTAAGATTAATAAAAAAATGTAGCGCAGCCATCAATTATATTGATAAAGACTGACATGTATCCGCTGTGATTCCTGCAGAAAGCCCCCGGTCATCATCTCTGACCTGATGTAGACCCCGGTTCAGGCATTCAGTAAGAGAAGATATTGGGGTTTACCGATTCTTTCAGAAAAATTATACACTATATTTACTTATTGTAATGAACACCATGCAGTGTCCGGCATCTGAATCGACGACCGGTCTCTTGTCAGCAAAGAGCCTTGTGACCTGTCTGTTGCTGATAATCCTGACGTTATCTCTCACAGCCCAGCCTTCCGCAGTTTTCAGCGGGCAGGTGTCGTCATGGGTCAGTGCCACCACCGGCGGAGAACTGCCCCTGTGGGGAGGAGGGCGTTATATTCCGCAGCTCAACATCGGTACCGGAGAACAAGGCAGCAGGCTGGACGGTGAGTTCTCAGCCAATATCTACGGCAGCCTGGGCTTCCGCCCGTTCGATACAGCAGCCACTGCAGGTGGCATAAAGCCCTACCGGTTATGGGTGAGATACTCTACAAACCAGCTCGAGGTAAGGCTGGGGCTACAGAAGCTCAGCTTCGGTTCGGCTATGATGCTCAGGCCCCTGATGTGGTTTGACAGGCTTGATCAGCGCGATCCCCTGCAGCTGACAGACGGGGTATGGGGTGTCATGACAAGGTACTTCTTCCTGAATAACGCGAACATATGGCTATGGGGGCTGTACGGCACTCATGACCCGAGAGGATGGGAGGTCGTGCCCGGGAATAAAAAGATACCTGAACTCGGAGGAAGGGTCCAGTTTCCCGTTCCGGCCGGGGAGATAGCAGTCACATATCATCACCGTGTAGCTGACAGCCGGGCTATGGCCGGCATGGTAACCCCGCACGAGAAGATACCTGAAAACAGGATCGGATTGGATACGAAATGGGACCTGAAGGCAGGATTATGGTTTGAAGGCTCATACACACACAAGGGAGAGGACCTCGGTTACCTGACCAATCTACTGCTGGTGAGTGCTGGCATGGACTATACTTTCGGGATAGGCAACGGACTGTATGCGGCTTTTGAGCAGGTGCTGATCAGTCATGACAGTGAACCCCTCGCCTTTTCGGACCCCAGCACCTTCTCAGGACTGACGGTGAGTTACCCGATAGGCCTGTTTGATAATCTCAGCATGATAATCTACTGTAACTGGAATGACGGTGACCTCTACAACTTTGTGCGGTGGCACAGACAGTTCAATAATACAGACCTGTATCTCATGGCCTTCTGGAACCCGGAGAGCCTTACTCTCCCGGCACAGACAGAAGCCCCGGAGATATTTGCCGGCAGGGGTATACAGTTTATGTTCGTATATAACCATTAATACCTGACAATAAAATGGAAGACTCTGTTATCATCACAATTGACGGCCTGGTAAAAAAATTCCCGATGGGAAAGAGTGAATTTACGGCCCTGAAGGGTATTGATCTCAGGTTCTCGCAGGGGGAGTTTGCAGGATTTGTAGGGCCCAGCGGATCAGGGAAGACCACCATGCTGAATATTATCGGTTCGCTTGACATTCCCTCTTCCGGTCAGGTGACAGTCCTCGATCATTCCATCGGAAGCCTCACACAGAAGGATGCGGCGAATCTCAGGAAGAGAAACCTGGGTTTTATCTTCCAGAGCTACAACCTGTTTGCTGTTCACACTGTGTATGAGAACATCGAATTCCCCCTGCTGCTGCTGAATTACTCTGCCGCAGAGAGGAAGAAGATGGTGACGGAAGCCATGGAGTGGCTGGGACTGACAGATAAAATCAAATCAAAGCCTCCCCAGCTGTCAGGAGGTGAATGTCAGAGGGTGGCCATTGCCCGTGCCATGGTGAAGAGACCCTCGCTGGTGCTGGCTGATGAGCCTACCGCCAATCTCGACGCTGCCAATTCTCACAACATACTTAAGAGTATGGAACAGCTCAACCGGGAATTCAGGACGACATTCCTGTTCGCCACTCATGACGACAAGGTCATCAGCTACCTGCGACGCAAAATCTCCCTTGAAGACGGGAGGGTGGCAAAAGATGAAACAATCAGCAATTAGAGAACGGCAAAGATGAAACTGGCAATAAAAATGGCATACCGGAACCTGGTCGGGGCCGGTCTGCGAACCTGGCTGAACGTGATAGTGCTCTCTTTTTCCTTCCTCGTCATAATATGGATGAAAGGAATAATTACAGGGTGGGATCACCAGGCCAAGGTCGACATGACCAACTGGGAGATAGGTGAGGGTCAGTACTGGCAGGAGGATTACGATCCGTATGATCCGTTTACCTTCACCGACAGTCATGCTCCCATACCGCCGGAGTTCAGTGAGGAGATCGCCAACGGCACGATGGAGCCGGTGCTTATCGCCCAGGGCACCATCTATCCGCAGGGCCGTCTTCAGTCGGTCATGGTCAGGGGTATAGACCCGAAACAGACCATCTTCATGTTACCTGCAGGAAAGCTTGACACTGTGGTAGCCGGAGCCATCCCTGCCATTATAGGTTCGGGCATGGCCAAAAACCTGAAGATGGAGGCCGGCGACAGGGTGATGGTTCAGTGGCGTGATGCCGACGGCACGTTTGATGCTTCAGAAGTCTGCATAACCGAAGTATTCACCGTAAACGTCCCGGCTGTCGACCAGGGTCAGCTCTACCTGCCGCTCGACACCCTTCAGTCAATGCTTGGCCTCAAAGGGGAAGCCACCATTGTGACATACGACAACAGTGAAGTCAGCAGACCGCTTGTTGACGGATGGGTGCATAAAAGCAAGACAGAGCTCACAAGCGCCGTCGATGAATTGATAAGGGTGAAGACAGCGGGGACATCATTCCTGTACATCATCCTGATCACACTGGCCATGCTGGCGATCTTCGACACCCAGGTGCTTTCGATATTCCGAAGACAGAAAGAGATAGGCACATATATAGCCCTGGGATACACCAGACGCCAGGTGGTCGGCTTGTTCACCGTTGAGGGAACCATGTACGCCGTTCTGGCAGCACTTCTATCGGCTGCCTACGGCCTTCCTTTCCTTGCATGGCAGGCCAGGGTGGGCTGGACGATGCCTATGGACGCCAGCGAATTCGGCATGGCAATAGCCCAGACGCTCTACCCGGTGTACAGTGCCGGACTGGTGGCGGGTACCGTACTGATAATCATGACGGTGACAGCACTGGTGAGCTACTGGCCGTCAAGGCGAATTGCCAAAATGAATCCTACTGAAGCTTTAAGGGGGAGAATACAATGATAGAGTTCTTACTGAAAGGTTTACTCAGGGACAAGAGCCGGAGCCGCATTCCGGTCATTGTTGTTTCCATAGGCGTGGCTCTGACGGTACTCATGCACGCCTACATAACAGGCTTCATGGGTGACATTATCGAGATCAACGCCAGGGTCTCATATGGCCACCTCAACGTAATGACCATGGGTTATGCCGGGAATATGCAGCAGGTACCCAATGATCTCGCCCTCACTGATGTGAGCTCTCTTACCGGGGAGCTGAAGAAAGAGTTCCCGGGAGTAGAGTGGTCACCGAGGATACAATTCGCGGGTCTTATCGATGCGCCCGACGAAAACGGTGAAACCCGTACCCAGGGCCCTGCCATGGGCATCGGCCTTGATCTCCTCGATCCGGGATCACCGGAGAGAAAGAGGCTGAACCTGGAAGGATCGCTCGTGAGAGGCCATATGCCTGTTCAACAGAACGAAGTGCTGCTGAGCGATCTGTTCGCGAAGAAGCTCGATGTCGGTCCCGGTGACAGGGTTACATTCATCGGTTCAACGATGTACGGAAGCATGACCATCCATGATTACACGGTGGCGGGGACAGTATCCATGGGACAGGAGGCACTTGATCGTGGAATGATCATTGCCGACATCGCCGATGTGAGGATGGCCCTCGATATGGAAAATGCCGCCGGTGAGATACTGGGATTCTTCAACGGAGGCTTTTACGATGATGATGTTGCACTCACCCGCGCGGCAACGTTCAATGAAAAGCATGCCGGAGAAAACGGCAACAATGACGGCAGCAGCAACAGCAGTGAGCTGGCTCCTGTGATGAGGAGCCTCAGCCAGCAGGGGACTATGGGCACATATGTCGGAATGACAAAATCATGGTCGGCATATATCTCACTGGTTTTTATCTTCGCCATGTCACTGGTGCTCTGGAATGCCGGATTGCTTGGCGGCCTCAGGCGGTACGGCGAGGTGGGAATACGCCTTGCCATGGGCGAAGACAAGGGTCATACATACCGTTCAATGATTTACGAGGCTGTCATGATCGGTCTGGCAGGATCAGTCATCGGTACGGTTATTGGGCTATTCCTGGCATGGCTGTTGCAGGAATATGGCATAGACATATCAGGAATAATGAAAGGTTCAGCCCTGATGATGCCCACAGTAATAAGGGCAAATATCAATCCGGTAGATTATTACCTGGGATTTATTCCGGGATTGATCTCGACAGTTATAGGGACAATGCTGTCAGGGATAGGTATATACAAACGGCAGACAGCCAGGCTGTTCAAGGAACTCGAAGCTTAAAACTGTTATCATGAAAAGATATCTGATACTGGCAACAGCAATATTGATAGCCTCACAGGCACAGGGGCAGGATCCGGATTACATCCTCAACAGAGTAGAAAACAATATGTCGTCAGAGAACCGGATTTTTGAATCTACGATGACAATTAACGGAGCGCACAGGAGTAGGACCATTACTTCAAGGACCTATGCAGAAGGTTATAAAAAATCGTTTACGGAATACCTTACTCCGGCCCGTGAGCAGGGCACCAAGATGCTTAAACTCGATAACCAACTCTGGATCTACTCCCCATCAACGGATCGAATAATACAGATCTCGGGCCATATGCTGAGACAGTCAGTCATGGGTTCTGACCTGTCATATGAAGATATGATGGATGACCGGAAGGTTACGGAGTTATATACCGCCACCCTTGGAGGTGATGAGGTGATCGGGGGAAGGAAGACATGGATACTTGACCTGACGGCGAAGGTCAGTGATGTGGCCTATAACTCAATAAAGATGTGGGTTGACACTGAAAGATACATCCCCCTGAGAGAGGAGCTGTTTGGTACCAGCGGACAACTGCTGAAACGGACAACATTCTCGGAGGTGCAGCATATTGAAGGCAGATGGTTTCCCATGAAGATTACCTACAAGGATGTTTTGAAGAGCGGCGACGGCACTGAGTTCACAATAACCTCTGTGCAGTTTGATCAGAAGATACCTGATTACATATTTACCAAGGCTGCACTGAAGCAGTAGTAACTTGCTCCTGAGCTGTTATCCTGATACTGTCACTCATTCTTCAGCTGGCAGGAGCCGGCCCGCCCGGAGAAAAGAGGGGCCGGCATTAATGAACTGCCCGGGGATAATTGGTCTGGCATGACTACTCCGCACAAAAAAAGAGAACCGGCATTACTTACCGGCTCTCTCTGTGAAGATTATGAAGTTCAAATAAATGGATGTGCAGTTCTATTATTCGGCAGTTGACTGTGTCTCACCCGATACCCCGGCATCGTCCACCGGCACTGCCTCTGCCTGCCACAGTCCCTTTTCAATCAGCACGGAGTGGTAGAGAGTGGCGAAGGAACTCTTGATCCACATATCAGATACCAGCACTCCCACGAAGAAGCAGATAAATCCTGCAATGTAGATAAAGAAAGAAACCAGTCCCATGAGGAAGATTGTCCAGCCGTGACCGCGTGTCAGCCTCCAGCTCTCTTCAGCTGCCCTGATGGGATCAAGATTTTTGTCCATCACAAGATAGGGTGTAAATGCCAGTCGGCATGCCAGGATAATCCCAGGCACAAAGAGGAAGACTGTCCCTATACCGATCAGGGCCGTGAGAAGCAGGTTGGCAAGCACTATATTAAGGTAGTTCCTGCGGAACCCGCTGATGAGCATGTCAAATTCAGGGGTGAGCTTGCGTGCAGCCTGCACGAACATCATTTTGGCCCCGTACCTGAAGACAGGTACCAGGAGAAACATATAGAGCAGGGCTATCAGGCCCATGAAGGCGGCAGCCACCCCCAGTGCCCCGAACTTGAAGAAATCGTCCATCTCAAAGGGGATGTTCTTGAAGTCGCCTGGCTCGAATTCATACTTCGCGTTCGGTCCGAGGAAAGGTGAAGAGATAACCCCCAGGACCAGCACCACGAGCAATAACCTCAGAAAATTGTCAGCCATAGCCCTCCACCCTGTGCCGTAAGCACCGCTGAAGGATGGCACGTACCTGTAAATTCCTTTTGCTTCCATAATTGATTGCTTTTTACTGTTCTGATAAATTTCGTTTGTCAGGACAAATCTATTATGGAAAGAAAAGATGGAATTCATACCTTAGTAGTGATTTTGAAAAACACTACCTAAGTATTGCGGACACTACTTTGGTAGTGACTGTTTATCAATTGAAAAGATCAAAGACGGGGATGGAATTCATTAGCCTGGGTATTTTTGTTTTTTCGGCGGCGATGGCTGCCGGGAGTATTCTGCTGGTGACAAGGCTCCTCGAAGACTACCCTCTCCCCTGCCTCAGGTCACTCTTTTACCATAATCTTTTCATCTCCGCCTTTGGCTTCTACGGCATATGGGGGCAGTTCCTGATTGTTGCCCTGGCAGGAAGCCGTCTTGACCCGTCACTCTATTCAACAGTATCAGTATTTTCATTGCTGCTGGGCCTGCCCTTCCTGGTGTTCGGATGGATGATGCTCATAAGATTTGCCGCTGATGCTTCAGGTGCAAACCTCTCAAAATGGTTCACCCCTGTGTTCCTCATTGTAAATTTCGGTATCATTATCCTGCTCGGGGTACTGATCAGGGAGAGGGAGTTCAGCGATGCACTGCCACTGTTCCGGTACTATTACGTGGCCGCCGCACTTATCTTTGCGCTCGCTGCCACACTAATCCTGCTGAGAGGCGACAACCACTCTCCGGGCCTCAGGGACCGTACCGGTCTGGCCCTGATTATCGGCGCCGGGACTGTTGCCCAGGCGCTGGTGCTTATGCTGATACCTCACTCAGCCTGGATGGCCCTGAGCTTTGTCTTCCTGCTCTTTGCAACCATAACTCTTGTCTCACTCTATCTGAGTTACCGTGCTGATCTCAAACCTGTAAGGATTACTGATCCCTTGCCGTTGCCGCACGGGTTTGAGGATTTTATCAGGAAGAATGATATCTCGCCCCGGGAAGCGGAGATAATAACTGAGATATGCAACGGCCTGAGCAACCAGGAGATAGCAGATAAGCTGTTCATCAGTCTGCAGACGGTCAAAGATCATACCTCACGAATCTATATGAAGGCCAACGTGAGAAACAGGATGCAGCTGATGGCACTGGTGCGCGGCTTTGAGGCCGGGAGTCCGCCGCTGCAATATATCTGAAGAATAAGTACCGGCATATCCCTGCTTTTCTTACGTGGAATCCCCCGCCGGAGTATCTCTAAAAAGTAATTCCCAGAATATCCTGCAGCTTCTTGCCGGGAGTAAAGATCCGGTATGCAGCCGGCCATACCTTCATCAGGTACCTGTCCTGCCTGTCCCGGATTACAATGGCCAGTTCATTGTCTGTATCACTGTTCTCCGGCGCCCCAAAGCGGTACCTGGTGAGTTGAATGATCTGGTCCAGGTCATTGTATTTGCCCAGGTTCCGGGTCATGGCGTTCAGCCTCTTCTCAACAGGTTTAACTGCATTCTGGTTCAGGTGCCTGAAGAAGGCGAGCTGATACATCAGTGTCTTTGATTTTTTCCTGAACTCATGCAAAAGACGGGCAGAGGGTTTATGACGGCATGCCAGGTATGCCTGGCAGGATGTCTTATAACTGCTCTCAAGCTCTCCCAGCATCAGCAGCATGTCGGGCTCAGTCAATCCCAGGAAGCGAAGACGGTACTCTGCCTTCTTAAGCCGTTCGGCAACCTTTCCTACTGCTCCGGCTCTCTCGCCCGCTTCGTCCCAGGTGGAGTAGGGCTTGCGCAACAGGCCCTGCATCTTTTCGTTTTCGCGTAGTCTTACAAACAGTTCGGGGTTATCCTTCTTCAGGGCCCGTGCTGTCTTGCGTAACACGGCCATCTCTCTCCATGTGGCAAGTATTCGCCCCGTCTCCCTGCCGGCCAGGTATTCACGGTTGTATACAGCCTCATCGACCAGAGGCCGTATCAGCCTTACGGCAGCCCTGTGCTTCTTCATCAGAACCCTTACATCATGAATGGCTGCATCGCCCGGTACAGGCTTAACGTCAAGAAGCCTCAGGGAACCTGCAAGGTATCCTGCCATTGCTGCCTTAATATCTTTCGCCTCTGCGGATTTATCTTGTGACATACTAAAAATAGTGATATCGGCTAAAGTTACACAATTGTATCGGTTTACAGGCCAATCCCCCTGCATCATAACCTGTAAGAGTTAAAATCATAGAGGAACAAGAGAGCCGGGGGTACCGGCTTTGCTTTTTTCTTACATTTGATATCAGATAACAACTAAAACAATGGGCAAGTCAAACAGTAAGAACAGCAGGCCACAGAAGATAGGAATCCTGACTGCGGGAGGCGACTGTCCGGGCATCAATGCAGCCATCAGGGGCGTGGGCAAAACAGCCATCGTCAAGTACGGAATGAAGGTCATCGGCATCAGCGACGGTTATGCCGGGCTGATAAACAAGGAATACCGGGAACTGACCGAGAGCGATCTTTCAGGAATCCTGACTCTCGGTGGAACCATCCTGGGCACCTCGCGCGAGAAGCCTTTCAAGGGCAGCGGTAAAAAGAAGGATGAGACGCGAAAGCCCCTGCTAATAAAAGAACACTATGAGCAGATGGGGCTCGATTGCCTGGTATGTATAGGGGGAAATGGCACAATGAAAACAGCAAACATGCTGTCAGAGGAGGGACTCAATGTTGTGGGTGTTCCCAAAACCATAGACAATGACATCTGGGGCACTGACATGACCTTCGGGTTCGACTCGGCAGTGAATATAGCCACCGAGGCTATTGACAGACTGCACTCCACCGCCAACTCACACAAGCGGATCATGGTGATTGAGATCATGGGCCATAACGCAGGCTGGCTCGCCCTCTATTCAGGCATGGCAGGAGGCGGCGACGTCATCCTCATACCGGAGATACCACACGACGAAAAGGTGGTGATGAAATACCTGCGTAAGCGAGCCGAGGATAATAAACCCTACTCCATAGTTGTTGTGGCTGAGGGAATAAGCATACCCGGGGAAGAGGACTCACCTGCAAGATACCTGGCCAGAAGGATAGAGGA
>JAAZAP010000275.1 GCA_012514255.1 Bacteroidales bacterium
ATTCAGCGGACCGAGCCAATATCCATTAAAGAATTATCATACAGGTATTTTCAGCCAATACCTACATGTCTGGAATAAATAATCACAGTAATTAATACCTGTAATGTTCCGGCTTGTACGGGCCCTCTGCAGGGACGCCTATATAATCAGTCTGGGCTTTGGTCATTGTGGTGAGGTTCACCCCGAGCTGGGCAAGGTGCAGGCGTGCCACCTCCTCATCAAGATATTTGGGGAGCCTGTAAACGCCAATCTCATACCCTTTGTTCCAGAGATCTATCTGCGCCAGGGTCTGGTTGCTGAATGAGTTGCTCATCACAAATGAGGGGTGGCCGGTGGCACATCCCAGGTTCACCAGGCGGCCTTCGGCAAGCATGAATATTGCATGCCCGTCAGGGAAGAGATATTTATCAACCTGGGGTTTGATATTGATCTTCGTAACCCCCGGGTATCCGTTCAGCGCGTCAACCTGGATCTCGTTGTCGAAGTGTCCTATATTGCAAACGATGGACTGATCCTTCATCTTCAGCATATGCTCTATCGTAATGACGTCGCGGTTGCCGGTAGCGGTGACAAATATGTTACCCTCAGGCAGTGCCTCCTCTACCGTCTTAACCTCGAAGCCCTCCATCGCTGCCTGGAGTGCACAGATCGGATCAATCTCCGTCACAATGACCCTGGCACCGTATGCTCTCATTGACCTGGCAGAGCCCTTACCCACATCGCCATAACCACATACAACAACCACCTTGCCTGCTATCATAACATCCGTAGCCCTCTTAATGCCATCAGCCAGAGACTCCCGGCAACCGTACAGGTTGTCAAACTTGCTCTTGGTGACGGAATCATTTACATTGATTGCAGGGACAAGCAGTTCGCCTGCCTCCATCATCTGGTACAGACGGTGCACGCCCGTGGTGGTTTCTTCAGAAATGCCCTTCATCTCTTTCACTGCCCTGTGCCACTTGTCAGGATCTTCTTCAAGTATCTTCCTGAGGGTGTCCAGCACTATCCTCTCCTCCCTGGATGAGGGACTGGCATCAAGCATCGATGGGTCCTTCTCAGCCTTATAGCCCATATGAACGAGCAGTGATGCGTCACCGCCGTCATCCACTATGAGGTTTGGTCCCTTGCCCCCGGGGAATGAGAGGGCCTGGGCAGTACACCACCAGTACTCCTCCAGCGTCTCGCCCTTCCATGCAAAAACTGGTATTCCCGCTGCAGCAATGGCGGCAGCGGCATGATCCTGGGTTGAAAAGATATTGCAGCTTGCCCACCGTACATCCGCACCAAGCTCCCGAAGAGTCTCTATCAGCACAGCAGTCTGGATGGTCATATGCAGTGAGCCGGTGATCCGTGCTCCCTTAAGGGGCTGTGAAGAGGAATACTTGTGACGTATGGAGAGCAGCCCGGGCATCTCCTTCTCGGCAATCTCCATTTCCTTGCGGCCGAATTCAGCCAGTGATATGTCCTTTACCCTGTATGGAAGTTCGCTGTTTATGAATGACATTTGCTTATTTTTTTAAGATTGCAAAGATAACTGTTTTTTTTCAACTTTTGTTCAGTGTCCAAGCAGAGAGAGGGTCTTCTCCCGGTCTTTAATCAACTGGGCTGCAAGTGCATCAACATTTTCAAACCTCATCTCATCACGCAGCCGGTGGCGAAACCTGACGGTAACCACCTTTTCATAAAGGTCTGCATCGAAATCTATCACATGAACCTCAATGGTCTGCCTGCCGTCACTGTCACTTATGGTTGGCCTGAATCCGATATTCAGCATGGCTGCATGCCGTACCGAATCGCCTTCAATTAGTACCTCGGCAGCATAAACGCCGGTACGGGGGATCAATTTATGAGTGAAGAGCGGGGCCATGTTTGCTGTGGGGAATCCTATGCTGCGTCCTGTCTTTCGGCCGGAGACAACCCTGCCGCGGATGAAATAATCATATCCCAGCATTGAGGCCGCCTTTTCAACCTGTCCCTCGCCAAGAGCTTTCCTGATGGCTGATGAACTTACGGGTTCTCCGTCAACAGTGTATGCCTCCTCCCTGGAGACCCTGAAGTCCATCCTCGAGGAACAGTCAATTATCGTATCGCTGGTCCCCCGTTGCCTGCTGCCGAAATGGTGGTTATAGCCGGTAATAAGGTGGCGCACCCCCAGGTGGCGGCAGAGGATTGATTCTACAAAATCTGAGGCGCTCATCCGGCTCAGCTCCACTGTGAAAGGGATAACCACCAGATGGCCTATACCTGTCGTGGTCAGTAGCTCTATCCTCTCGTCAATGTCAGAAAGAAAGCTGAGATGACCAGGGTCACCAGTCAGTACTATACGCGGATGGGGATCAAAAGTCACCGCAACAGCGTCAGCCCCTTCGGCCCGTGCCTCTTCCGCCACCCTGCGCAGGAGCATGCGGTGCCCGAGGTGGACCCCGTCAAAAACACCCATCGTAATCACCGGGCTGTTGAACGCAATACCCTTATAACCGTAGTGAACCTTCATATCTTAATCGAGACCTCAAAAATAAGAAAGATACCATCTTATTGACAACAAGATTGAATGTATATTATTAAACAGAGATAATCGCCTGATGCATATTATTGCTAATTTTGAATTCTCGGACCTGTCCCTATATGAACAGATTTCTCATTAACCTGGTGTTGTTGCTGTTTTTACATCTCTCATTGCAGGGACAGCATTATTCACCGGGTTACAGGAATGCAGATTCCGATTGGCTTGAACAGCTGATTTATAAGGGATCTGTATGGCAGCCCCGGATGATTCCGGTGAGAGGGCATGAGTTTTTCCTGTCTGCAGATTACCTTGAAGGACAGGTAACCGTTGCAGGCTTCAATTTTGAAGGACAGAAAATAAAGTATGATATCTACAGTGATGAGCTCATTGTACTGTGGAAAGGTGTTCAGCCGGTGGTACTTGAAAGCGCCTCTGTTGATGCATTTACAATAGGAGCAGGCTCTGCAGCAGTGATTTCAGGAAGAAGATTCCTTAACCTGCGTGATCATTTCCGGGGACTGACAGGATACGTTGAGGTTATTCATCAGGGAAGAAGCATGGTTGTTGCGAGGCATACAAAAACCATCGCGAAAAACAGTTCCCTCACCTCCTATGCCCAGTACAAGGAAAAGACCCGTTACTGGTTCATATCGGGTACAGAGTGCCTGTTGATACGCAACAGGAGATCTTTCCTTCACATGCTGGGAGAACATGAGAATGATGTAAAGCGGTTTATCCGTCAGAATCATTTGAACGTGAGCAACTTTTATCCACAGGGTTACGGGCAGGCGGCAGCCTTCTTTGATCAGCTTACCACAAGGGAGGAGGAATAAGGTTGAGGAAGCTGATCATCATAATAGTGTTGCTGACAGTAACCGTACTGCTTCACTCGCAGGCAGGAACCGGCATCTTCACCGGACGCTGTACGAATCAGCCGTTTGAGGAGTTTGCAACCTCAGTAGAGCGGGCAGCTGGCATACGGATCTTCTTTATTCCGGCATGGACGGCAGATATCAGGGTGACCGGTCAGTGGGAAGATACTCCGGCAGTGGATGTTATTGAATCAATAACGGCTCCCTTCGGCCTCTTCTGTACGGAAGATGAAGAAGGAAATCTGATAATAACCCGCAACTATACCATAAGACGTAACTTTTTGAGAGAAGCGGGAGACACCACTGTCATGATAATGTCTGACACTGTCAGAACAACCATGCAGAGCATACTTGAGAGTGAGGTCATCACCCTTGGCAATCCTGCAGATCTCATCCTGAAAGACAGGGTGATGCTGTCAGGATTCATCACCAACAGCGCCACCGGCGAACCCCTCGCGGGAGCGTCTGTCCAGATCAGGGAACTGGGAACAGGTACCATGACCAACCAGGAGGGATATTACCTCATCTCGGCACCCAGAGGTTCATACCGTGTAGAATACCGGTCACTGGGATCACACGACACCTACAGAAACATTTACCTTTACACGGGCGGAAGGGTCAACATAGCAATGGATGAGCGCATAATACCTATCCGTGAGGCAATAGTCACCGCCAGCCGGCGCGAAAAGCTTGACAGGCTGGAGAGCGGTATGACCAGGATGAACATCATGACAATCAGGCTCTCACCCTCATCCATGGGAGAGGCTGACATCATTAAGAGTGTCCTGCTTACCCCCGGCGTACAATCAGTTGGTGAGGGCTCTGCCGGATTCAATGTCAGGGGAGGATCCGCCGACCAGAACCTCATCCTCCTGTATGGTTCACCAATGTATAACTCTTCTCACTTCTTCGGGTTCTTCAGTGCCGTCAATTCCGAGATTATCAGTGACGTTTCTCTCTACAAGGGAGGGATACCCGCACAGTACGGCGGAAGGGTCTCGTCAATCATGGAGATAACCGAGAAGGACGGCAACAAAAAGGAGTTCACGGGCAATGCCGGCATCAGCATGGTGGCAGCCCATCTAACCCTTGAGGGTCCGCTGAAGAAGGATCACTCTTCTTTCCTGGTGGCTGCACGGGGCACCTATTCAAACTGGGTGCTGGGGCTCCTCCCTGATGCCTCAGTGCGTAACAGTCGTGCCGGATTTCATGATATCAACGGCCACCTGGTCACGGATTTAGGCCGGAACACCGTGCTGGAGCTGTCTGCATATTACAGTCATGACGACTTCAAATTCAATTATGATACTCTCTATGCGTATGATAATATAATTGCCGCAGCACGCCTGAGACACTCCTTCTCACCATCACTCCTTGCCATCTTCAGCCTCAGCAACAGCCATTACCGCTATAATGTCAGCAACTCGCGGATAGCCGAATATGCAGCGGTGATGGAACATGTGGTGAACACAACTACTGCCAGGGGAGGCCTCACATGGTATCTGCCCTCAGGAGACGAGATGAAACTCGGAGCTGAGGCTAACCTGCACCTCATCGAACCCGGAATGATCACCCCCGTCTCCCCGCTGTCGGTTGTCAGATCAAGAACTCTTGACCGGGAGACGGGAGTGGAATCAGCTCTTTATGCGGACTATAAGGCTGATATCGGATCAAGACTGACAGCCCGCGCAGGAGTACGCATCTCCTCATTAATGGCGCTGGGACCGTCAACAGTCTATCTTTATAACCCTCAGTTCTCAAAAGAGCAGAATACAATAATTGATTCCTTGAAACACGGGGCGGGAAGCATCATCAAGACCTATGCCTCACCGGAGATAAGACTCTCACTCAACTACCTTCTGTCAGGAGAATCATCACTCAAAGTGAATTATAACCGCACATGCCAGTACCTTCACCTTATGACCAACACTACGGCTATCTCTCCAACAGATATCTGGAAGATGAGTGACTACCACACCAGACCCCAGAAGGGTGACCAGGTAGCCGCAGGACTCTTTTTTGACATCTCGGATAATGATTATGAACTCTCTGTGGACGGGTACTATAAGTGGTTGTATGACCTGATTGACTACAAGGGAGGGTCAAGGCTGATTATGAACAATATGATTGAGCAGGATATTATCCCGGCAGAAGGACGCTCATACGGTATTGAGATAATGTTCAGGAAGAACAGGGGCAAGCTGAAATCAACCCTCAACTACACGTGGTCAAATGTATGGCTGCGAAGTACCAGCCAGCTTCCAACGGAAGTGATCAATGACGGAGATTTTTATCCGGCAGCCTATGACAGGCCGCACGATTTCAACCTGCAGTTCAACTGGCTCTACTCAAGGAGGGTGAATATGAGTATGAACCTTGTATACTCAACGGGCCGGCCGGTGACGTACCCGGTTACCTGGTATGATCATGACGGGATACCGGTCATATACTATTCTGAAAGGAACCAGTACAGGCTTCCTGACTATTTCAGGTGGGACGTATCCATGAACATCTACAGCAACCTCAAGGCTTCCCGGTTATTCAGACCTTCCTGGAATATTTCATTATACAACATTACAGGCCGGGAGAATATCTATTCCGCCTTTTTCCGTATAGAGAACGGAAAGATCCAGGGCTATACCCTCTCAATTTTTGGCCGAACAATCCCCACTGTCTCTTACAGAATTGATTTCTGAACAATGCAATGAAGATTATACCTCTCATATCTGCAATTCTCGGCCTCGCTGCTATGTCATGCATAAGCCGCTTCACCCCTGAGATAGAAACACAGGAAAGGTATCTGACGGTCAATGGTCTTATTTCCGATGCCAACAGGCGCTATGAGATCAGGCTGAGCCTCTCCAGACCCCTTGATGAGACAGCTGCCGTGGTGCCGGCAACCGATGCCCTTGTCTCTGTGACTGATGACCATGGCAATACCTGGACTTTTACTGAGGAAGAGCGGGGAGTTTACCTCAGCGATTCAACTCTTTTTACAGGCATCCCGGGGTATGTTTATACCCTTCGCATTGAGCATGACGGCAGACAGTACGAATCAGACCCGTGCATGCTCCGGCCTGGTTCAGATA
>JAAZAP010000276.1 GCA_012514255.1 Bacteroidales bacterium
GCGGATTCACCAAGACAATATATTATTATGGCGGAGTGATCATGACCCGTGATGCATCCGCCCAGTTCAGGTACGGTGATGAAGTTAATACTGAAAAACCATGCGCAACTCTCATTCCCGGAGACCTGCTCTATTTTGGCAGTGACAGGAACGGAAAGAAGAACATTACCCATACAGGAATGTACATCGGGGATACTGAATATATTCATGCATCAGGTTCAGGGATGGTGATCATCAACAGTTTCGACTCCACCAGGACCAACTATAGCGCCAGCCTGCTTGACATACTGCAGGGCGCCAGGCGGGTGACCGGATTTACCGAAGGCAAAGGTTTGCAGAGAGTGTCCGGTCACAGCTGGTATTTTTAACATTGCATGAAAACCACGTGTTCAAAGAAACGCAAATAAGTGCTCCAGGGGCGTGAAGGTTGCATATGACCTTATATAAACAGATATTTTTTTAAATGAAGAAAAGAGACTTTATCAAGATCGGAGGCCTTGCAGCAGGTGCTGTCATGGTGGGCTGCAAATCATCTTCCGCTGATCAGGCAGCGGGTAAATCCCGGGCAATTAAAAAAGGAGCCGGGACCCTGAAGCTAAGTTACAGACCCTATGAATTGCAGCTGAGGCATGTCTTTACTGTTGCCTCCAGTTCCAGGACCACAACTCCGGTGGTTCTTACAACAATTGAGTATGATGGTGTTACCGGCTTTGGAGAGGCATCCATGCCGCCATACCTGGGTGAAAGCCATGAATCCGTGCTCAATTTCCTGTCAAAGGTCAACCTGGAGCAATTCAGTGATCCCTTCCTGCGTGAGGATATACTGGCATACATTGACGGAATCATGCCCGGCAATTATGCTGCTAAGGCATCGCTTGACATTGCCCTGCATGACCTTACCGGCAAGCTCCTCGGACAGCCCTGGTTCAGGCTCTGGGGACTGGATCCCCTGAAAGCCCCGGTAACAAGCTTCACCATAGGAATAGACACTGCCGACGTGGTCAGGGAGAAGACCCTGGAGGCAGGCGCTTTCAGGCAGCTGAAGATCAAGATGGGGCGGGATAATGACAAAGAGATGATAGATGTGGTCCGCTCGGTTACAGATGTACCAGTCTTTGTTGATGTGAACCAGGGATGGAAAGATCGTGAGTATGCACTTGAAATGGCCCACTATCTTAATGAGAGGGGGGCTCTCTTCATTGAGCAGCCGATGCCTAAGGAGCAAATTGATGATATTGCCTGGCTGACGGAGAGGAGTCCTCTGCCGATTGTTGCTGATGAGGCGTTGCAGACGGTGGAACAGCTCCTGGACATGAAAGGCATCTATAATGGCATCAATATCAAGTTAATGAAGTGTGGCGGCATGGATGCTGCCTACAAGATGATAACCATGGCCAGGCAGATGGGCATGAAGGTGCTTATAGGATGTATGACAGAGACCTCCTGTGCCGTCTCTGCGGCTGCCCAGCTCTCTCCACTTGTAGACTGGGCTGACCTGGATGGCAATCTGCTGATCAGCAATGACATCTATGACGGCATGACTGTTGTTGACGGCAGGATCGTCCTGCCTGACCGGCCCGGCATAGGAATAATTGAGAAAAAAAGTTAAAACTTGTAATACATCATGCAACTATTTCTATTATCTTGCCTTTGCTATGGTAAGCGGATTAACTCAATATATAACATAATCAAAAACTTCATTTAAC
>JAAZAP010000277.1 GCA_012514255.1 Bacteroidales bacterium
AGCAGCTCAGCCGTCAGTTCACGGTTTATCGGAAGGGAGGTGCCGTATCCCGCAGCAGTTCCCAGCGGCGAGGCATCAGCCAGGGCGGACGCACCGGTCAGAACATGGAGGTCGTCACAAAGACTCTCGGCATAAGAGGCAAACCAGAGTCCGAATGATGTTACCATGGCGGCCTGCATGTGTGTGAATCCGGGCATCAGATCACCTTTATGGTTCTCACTCAGATCAAGGAAGTCCTCTGCCAGTTTCTTCAGGTCATATGCCAGCATACAGGAATGATGTCTGATATACAGGTGGAGATCAGTCAGCACCTGGTCATTCCGTGAGCGGGCTGTATGAAGTTTGCCTGCGGCATCCAACGCAATCTGATTGCGCTCGAAGTCTGCCTGAGGCTTCCCCGCCGCCTCCCTGGCCATTGCATGAAGGCGGTTCTCCACCCATGAATGAATATCCTCATACTCCTTCCCTATCTGGAAATCGCTCTGCGTCACCTCCTCAAAGAGCCGGACCAGACCGGCGAGAAGGCTCTCCCTCTCGCCGGTCGTTATCAGCCCGCACCTCTCAAGCATGACAGCATGAGCCATTGAACCAACAATGTCATAAGGAGCCAGCCTGGCATCATAAATCCTGTCATTTGCACAGGTAAAGCTGATGAGCGATTCCCTCGTCTTGCCTCCCTTATCCCACAAGTGCATCTTCAGTCATCTTCTTTTTGTTTGCCTCCATGATGGCATGGTGAGCCATCAGTCGTATGGCGTTGATACGGATGAATCCGAGACTGTCGGCCTGGTTGAATCCTCCCTCGATATCCATGCTCGATAGCTCCTTATTATATAATGACGACGGCGACTCGCGTCCTTCAATGATGATATTACCCTTGTAAAGTGTCATATGTACCACGCCGTCAATCACCTCCTGGCTCTTGTCCATGGCAGCCTTCAGGAAATCCATCTCGGGAGAGAACCAGAACCCGTTGTAGACCAGTTCGGCGAAGACCGGTGCCAGCATATTCCTCAACCTCATCACCTCGCGGTCCATGGCAATCCCTTCAATATCCTTGTGTGCAGCGTACAGGATAGTTGCGCCGGGGGTTTCATAGATGCCCCTCGACTTGATCCCCACAAACCTGTTTTCTACCATGTCAAGCAGGCCTATGCCGTTGGCGCCGCCCAGCTTGTTAAGATAGGTGAATAGGTCAAGCGGGTCGCGGTAGCTGATACCATCATCCTTATTGGTAACATTTACCGGGATCCCGTCCTTGAAAGTGATTGAAATATGTGTTTCCTTATCAGGCGCATCCATTGGCATAACCATCTTCTGAAGGACCTCCTTGCCTCCGAAATAGAGCGGATCTTCAAGGATACCGGCCTCATGACTGATATGCATCAGGTTGTCATCCTCACTGTAGGGTTTTGATATGGAAGCCTTGACCGGGATACGGTGCCCGGCAGCATACCTGATCATATCAGACCGTCCCTGGAACTGAGCGAGGAACTCGGCATCCTTCCAGGGGGAGATCACCTTGATATCAGGCTTCAGGGCATAATAAGCCAGCTCAAAGCGTACCTGGTCATTCCCTTTCCCGGTTGCGCCGTGTGATACGTAATCAGCTCCGTATTCAATGGCAGCCTCGATCTGCTTCTTCGCGATGAGCGGACGAGCCAGCGCCGTCCCGAGCAGGTAGCGGTCCTCATATACGGCGTTTGCCTTGACAGCCTGGAAGATATAGTCAGTAACAAACTCCCTTTTCAGGTCCTCAATTATTACTGCCGAGGCGCCTATTGCAAAAGCTTTCTCGCGTACCGCCCCGAAATCGTCATTCTGCCCCACGTCAGCCACATAGGCAATAACCTCGTATCCTTTGTTAATAAGCCATTTGAGAATCACGGAGGTATCAAGTCCCCCGGAATATGCAAGCATTACTTTCTTCATTCGTTGAATATTTATTTTGCCGGACAGAGTCTACATGCCTGGTAATCTGGCAGATAAGCAAATATGCATCAAATATCTGTGAGCTCTGGTTCAGGTTTTTGTTGTTGTTTTAATTTCAAAAATTGTGCTGAGGCACTCTTCAACCGCCTCATTGCTGATATTGTCACGCGGTATCAGCAGGATGGTGTCATCACCGGCAACCGTTCCGGCTATCTCATAACGGCCGGCACGATCAATCCTGATAGCCACAGCCGATGCGAATCCCGGCGGTGTGTTTATCAGCAGAAGCCCGCTTGCCCAGGTCATCCCGGTTATTGCTGTCGCTGAAGTGTCTGGAAGGACCTCCTCTGCCTCCTCACTTCCTGAGGGAAGTAGATAGCGATAGCCCCCGCTGCCGTCAAATCCCCTGCTGATACCCAGCTGCCTTAAATCGCGGGAGAGTGTAGCCTGCGTACACTTCATCCCTGTGCCCTCCATCATCATGAGCAACTCCTCCTGTGATACAATGACATTCTCTCTGACAAGCTTCTCTATCAGGGCCAGTCTCATTGCTCTGTTCATGTTGGTATTTTTATTCATTACTGATGCAAATTTATACATTTTTTATTATTGCAACCCTTCGGGCAACAAAAAGTTGTACTTTTACAGCCCAAACGGGAACGATGAATGAGGATATAAGGAAGGTACTGCTACTGGGCTCCGGAGCCCTTAAGATTGGTGAAGCAGGTGAATTTGACTACTCCGGCTCACAGGCACTGAAGGCCCTGCGTGAGGAAGGAATCTTCACAGTACTTATCAATCCGAATATTGCCACCGTGCAGACCTCGGAAAAGATTGCCGACAAGATATACTTCCTTCCGGTCACCCCGAAGTTCGTTGAGCGGGTCATTGAGCGTGAGAAGCCTGACGGCATAATGCTCTCTTTCGGAGGTCAGACTGCTCTTAACTGTGGCACTACCCTCTTTCGCAGCGGGGTGTTTGAGAAGCATGGGGTGAAGGTGCTGGGCACGCCGGTGGAAGCCATTATGAACACTGAGGACCGAGAACTCTTCGTCAAAAAGCTCGACGAGATAAGCGTAATGATGCCGCGCAGCGTGGCTGTCACCACAACGGAGGATGCCCTGGCGGCAGCAGACCGGCTGGGGTTTCCTGTCATCATCCGCGCAGCATATACCCTGGGAGGTCAGGGCAGCGGATTCTGCTCCAGTATCGAAGAACTTAAATCCCTTGCGGCACGCGCCTTCTCCTACACTAACCAGATCCTCGTTGAGGAGTCGCTCAAGGGCTGGAAGGAGGTTGAATACGAGGTAGTGCGTGACCGGTTCGACAACTGCATCACCGTCTGCAACATGGAGAACTTCGATCCGCTGGGCATTCACACCGGAGAGAGCATCGTAGTGGCGCCGTCACAGACACTTACCAACAGCGAATATCACAAGCTGCGTGAACTGTCGATAAGGATCATTCGCCATGTGGGCATCATCGGCGAGTGCAACGTGCAGTATGCCCTTGATCCGAACTCGGATGACTACCGGGTTATCGAGGTCAACGCCCGCCTTTCGCGCTCCAGCGCACTGGCTTCTAAAGCAACAGGCTATCCGCTGGCATTTGTGGCGGCAAAGCTGGCGCTGGGATACGGCCTGCACCAACTGAAGAATTCGGTAACAAAGTCAACCACCGCCTGCTTTGAGCCGGCACTGGACTACATCGTATGCAAGATACCGCGCTGGGACCTCAACAAGTTCCAGGGTGTGGCTCACGAGATAGGCAGCAGCATGAAAAGCGTGGGCGAGATAATGGCTATAGGCCGCACCTTCGAGGAAGCGATACAGAAGGGACTACGCATGATAGGGCTGGGAATGCACGGATTCGTCAGTAACCGTAACCTCAGCTTTAATGACATCGAAAAGGAGCTTTCTCAGCCCACTGACCTGCGTATCTTCTCAATAGCCGAAGCCCTGGAGAAAGGATTTGACATTGACCGCATATGGGAACTGACGAAAATTGACCGCTGGTTTCTTTACAAGCTTCAGAATATTAATAATATAAAGGTGCTGCTTGAGAGCTTTGACTCTCTGGAAAGCCTGCCTGACAGTGAGCTGCTTCATGCCAAGATCAACGGATTCAGCGACTTCCAGATAGCACGGCATGTGCTGAAGCCTGACAACCGATCAATCAACGAGGCCATGCTCAGTGTACGCAGGCACAGGAAGAGCAGGGGCATTGTCCCATATGTGAAACAGATTGACACTCTGGCGGCTGAGTATCCCGCTGTGACCAACTATCTCTATCTCACCTACAGCGGTATGGAGCATGATATATGGTACGAAAATGACAAGGGTTCAGTGATTGTGCTGGGCTCGGGAGCTTACCGTATAGGCTCAAGCGTGGAGTTCGACTGGTGCTCGGTCAATGCAATAAATACAATCAGGAAAGAGGGCCTGCGCGGGGTGATGATCAATTACAATCCCGAGACCGTCAGCACCGACTATGACATGTGTGACAGGCTGTACTTCGACGAGCTGTCGTTTGAGAGAGTGATGGATATCATTGATCTCGAGACACCCCGGGGAGTAATACTGTCAATGGGCGGACAGATACCCAACAACCTGGCTATGAGACTCCACCGGCAGGGAGTGCCTATCCTGGGCACCCCGCCGGAATCGATTGACCGTGCCGAGGACCGCCATAAGTTCTCTTCCATGTGTGATATGCTTGACATAGATCAGCCGCGCTGGAAGGAGCTGCGAAGCCTGGAAGAGATCAATAAGTTCGTTGAGGATATTGGGTTCCCTGTGCTGATCAGGCCTTCATATGTGCTTTCGGGCGCTGCCATGAACGTGGTCTCAAACAGCACCGAGCTGGTCCATTTCCTGGAGCTGGCGGCCAGTGTCTCGAAGGAACACCCGGTGGTGGTATCTGAGTTCATTGAGTATGCCAAGGAGATAGAGATTGATGCTGTGGCTTCAGCGGGCGAGATTGTGGCCTATGCAATCAGTGAGCATGTTGAGTATGCCGGGGTGCACTCAGGCGATGCCACAATTGTCTTCCCGCCACAGAAGATTTACTTTGAGACGGTACGGCGCATTAAGAGGATTTCGCGCGAGATAGCCAGCGAACTGAATATCTCAGGGCCTTTCAACATTCAGTTCCTGGCACGCGAAAATGACATTAAGGTCATTGAGTGCAACCTGCGCGCCAGCCGGAGTATGCCGTTTGTATCCAAGGTGCTGAAGACGAACCTCATAGAGCTGGCCACAAGAATCATGCTCGGAACACAATGGGAAAAACCGCACAAGTCGGTCTTCGATCTCGACTATGTAGGGGTAAAGGCATCGCAGTTCAGCTTCTCGCGACTGGCCAAGGCTGATCCCGTGCTGGGTGTGGATATGGCATCCACCGGGGAGGTGGGCTGTATAGGCGACAGTTTCCACGAGGCACTGCTGAAGTCCATGTATTCAGTGGGTTACCGTATGCCGGTGAAGGCGGTACTCATATCCTCAGGGCCGGCCAAATCGAAGGCTGATCTGCTGGAGGCAGTCAGGCTGCTGGAGAAGCGGGGCTATAAGATCTTTGCAACGCGCGGCACCCAGCAATTCCTCTCCAACGCGGGCATTGCAGCCAGGGTGGCGCACTGGCCTGATGAGGAAGCCTCACCAAATACAGTGGAGCTGATACGGCAGCGGGTGGTTGACCTGGTGATAAATATCCCCAAGGACCTGTCAGCTACCGAGCTGAACAATGATTATCAGATACGGCGCAGTGCCGTTGATTACAATATACCGCTGATCACCAACGCGAGGCTGGCATCGGCATTCATCAACGCCTTCTGCAGCGTACCCGAGAGTGAAATGGAGATCAAGGCGTGGGATGAGTATTGATGAGGCAAGAGTGCAGTCAGCAGTCAGCAGTCAGCAGTCAGCAGTCAGCAGTTTTGTCCCGTATCCGCCGGTTGGCGGATCGGATCAGCAGTGGGTCGTTGCAGTTGTAGGGTTGGACGGAGACCATTAAGAATTGTCGATTGTCGATTTTGGTAGACCATTAAGAATTGTAGACAGGCAGTGATGTTGACAACATATGCCCGTAGGGCATAAAGAATTGTAGGACAGGCAATAGGCAGTAGGCAATAGGCAGTAGTGGAAATGGCAGACCATAAAGAATTGTAGACAGGCAATAGTGTTGACAACATATGCCCGTAGGGCATGAAGAATTGTAGATCAATGCCATAATAAAAATTGCTGGCAGCGCATAAAGAATCATATAACATATAGGGCAAAATTACCATGATAACCATCCGCAAAGCAATCCCCGATGACGCCCCGGTAATCATCTCCTTCCAGCAGGCCATGGCCATGGAGACGGAGGGGATGGAACTACAGTCAGATGTGATAACCAACGGCGTGACGGCTGTGTTCAGTGACCCCACCAAAGGGCAGTATTATGTGGCCGAAAACCCAGACAGAGTGGTGGCATCGCTGATGATCACCTATGAGTGGAGCGACTGGCGCAATGCCAATATCTGGTGGTTCCAGTCGGTCTACGTGATACCTGAGTACCGGCGAAAGGGCATCTTCAGGCTGATGTACGATCATGTAAAGAAGGAGGGCATGGAGTGCGGGATAGCCGGTCTGCGCCTGTACGTGGAGTCGGAGAATGTACGTGCCCAGAAGACCTACGAGGCGATGGGCATGAACGGCAGCCATTACTGCACCTTTGAGTGGCTGGTATAAAAGGAGACCTTCATGTGGTTGCTCATCATACCTGTTATAATTTACTCATCAGCCCTTCTGGTCCTGTGGTTCATCCTTGCCCGGCGCAGTGAGGGTGCAAGCCCGGGAAATGAAGGTCTGGCAGAAGACTGTACTGCTGCCGATACACCTGTGGATGAGGCACTTCCCAGGATCAGTGTTGTTGTAGCAGCGCGCAATGAGGAGAAGCATCTGCCTGCCCTTCTGGAAAGTCTGTCCTGTCAGGATTACCCGGCGGAGCTTTTAGAGGTTATCATTGTCAACGACAATTCAACTGACCGGACGCCGATAGTTGTCAGTGAATTCGTCTCATGCCGAAGGGATCAGTCCGGTCCACGTATCAGGCTGATCTATAATCTTTTCTCTGGCAAGAAAAAGGCAATTCGCCACGGAATAGATAAAGCTGCCGGTATGGTTATCCTCACTACTGACGCCGACTGTATTACAGGACCCGGATGGGTCCGGTCACATGCAGAATGGTACATGTTCAGGCGCTCCGGGCGGCATGTTGAGGATGAAGACTCGCGGGCAGAGGTTTCATCCTCGGTCGAAAAGCAGCAGAAGGTAACAGGCAGCAGCGGGGATCCTGACATGGTAATGGCATCAGTGTTCCAGGTGCCGATGAGTGGATTCTGGTCTCTATTCGGTGTATATGAGTTCTCGGCACTTCAGGCTCTCTCTGAGGCGACGGCGCTGGCCGGACGGCCGGTGATGTGCAATGCTGCGAACATGTCGTTTCGCAGAGATGTTTACCTCCGTTATGCCGGGGAGTTGCGTCCTGATCTACCGTCGGGTGATGATATGTTCCTGCTGGAGGCCGTCATGCGTGGCGGCGGTGCCGCCAGGCATGACGGCCGCAGGGCGGCGGCGGTGGAGACCGCAGGAGCGGTCACAGCTGCGGCGTTGCTGCGCCAGCGCGCCCGCTGGGCATCCAAGGCCCTGTACCTCAGGAGCGCTCCCACCCTCATCCTCGCCGCAGCCACGGCGGCGTGCAACGCCGCCGTCACCGCCGCCGTGGTAGTTGCCTGTATATCTGTGG
>JAAZAP010000278.1 GCA_012514255.1 Bacteroidales bacterium
TAAGGGAGGAGATGCAGCCTGACGGCTGGATGCCACTCGGCTGGACAAATGACAAAGCCACATTCTTCCCGACAGGATCGGCACTGGCAGCCACCTGGAGCCCGAAACTGGCATACGCCTACGGATCCGCGATGGCGAAGGAGGCACGACTGCGGGGCAAGGATATGCTCCTCGGTCCGGCAATCAACATCCAGAGAATACCCACCGGCGGAAGAACATATGAATACCTCAGCGAAGACCCGTTCCTGAGCTCGCGGCTCTCTGTCGGCTATACGAAGGGCGTACAGGACAACGGCGTGGCCGTCTGCCTTAAACACTACGCCCTGAACAACCAGGAGAATAACCGCGGAACGGTAAACGTGATCGTAGGGGAACGGGCAATGCGCGAGTTCTACCTGCCTCCCTTCAGGGCCGCCGTGGAAGAGGCCGACGCCTACGGGGTAATGGCTGCATATAACAAGGTTGATGGCTGGTGGTGCGCTGAAAATGACATGCTCCTCAACCGGATACTGCGCAACGACTGGGGC
Organism: Bacteroidales bacterium; assembly: GCA_012514255.1. The sequence goes on from JAAZAP010000278.1 coordinate 528, forward strand.
TTTGCCGGAATGGTCATCTCCGACTGGGGCGGCACACACAGCACAGTGCATTCAATAAACAACGGGCTCAATGTTGAAATGCCGGATAAAAAATATCTCGGTCAGGCACTGCTTGATTCAGTCAACGCAGGGATAGTTTCCGAAGACATTATTGATCAGCGCGTCCGGGAGATCCTTCGTGTCAGACTTGCCATAAAACCGGTTCCTGAAGACGAAGCCAATAAAGAGATGACCTCTCAGCCGGCACAGCAGAAAGTTGCATATGATGTAGCCTGCAAATCAATTGTTCTGCTGAAAAATGACGGGGTGTTGCCTCTAAAGCTTGCTGACAAGCCTGTAATTGCGGTTATCGGTGCCAATGCCACACAGAAGATGGCATCAGGAGGCCTGGGTGCAGGAGTGAAAACACTGTACGAAGTGACCCCGCTGGAGGGATTGACAAAAAAGATTGGCGACAGGGCGGAAATCATATACGTCAAAGGATATGAACCGGTACAGTACAACTGGGCTGACAGGTTCGTTAAACGGACGCCTGAGGAACTGGAAAAAACAGAAAAAGCAAAGGAATTGACAGCACAGAAACTCTCTGATGAAGCTGTCAGGGCAGCTTCTGAGGCAGACCTGGTTCTGTTTGTAGGCGGCAATAATCGGGCCGTGGAAACCGAGGGAGAAGACAGGAATGACATATTCCTCCCTTCGGGTCAGGACAAACTGATCACCCGTATTGCCAGAGTGAACCCCAATATCATCACGGTGCTGACAAGCGGCGCCCCCAACGATCTCACCACGGTCAATTCCCTCTCCAGGGCGTTGCTCATCTCATGGTTCAACGGTTCCGAAGGCGGGAATGCACTGGCCGATATGCTTCTGGGAGAAATCTCCCCTTCGGGGCGACTGCCGTTCACAATACCTGTAAGGCTTGAAGATTCTCCGGCCTATGCACTTGGCAACTATCCTCAGACTGCCCGGAAAGCAGATGTTTTTGCAAACCTGGTGACAACCGGTGACACAACTACACATACCGACAAGGAAACGACACAGGAACTGAAGAAGGACCCTGACATAGCATATTATTCCGAAGAGTCACTTGTCGGTTACCGTTGGTTCGATACGAAGGAAGTACCGGTGATGTACCCGTTTGGCCACGGTCTCACCTACGCCGCTTTCGAATATTCAAATCTGAAAACTGATAAAAAGAAATATGGTCAAAACGATGTGATCCTCATCACATTCAAACTGAAGAACATGGGCGGAATGGCTGCGGATGAAGTCGTACAGGCATATGTGCACCGCATTGATCCTTCAGTTGAGTGGCCGCAAAAGGAGCTTAAGGCATTTGAAAGAGTAACGCTTGACCCGGGCATAAGCAAAACGGTAACCCTTTCAGTCCCCGTTAAGAGTCTCATGTACTGGAACGAGAAGAAGCAGGCATGGGATAATGATCTCTGCAGGATGGAAATCCTGGTAGGCGCATCGGCCACAGATATAAGACTTCAGAGAAAGATCAGGCTCAGGTGATCATTAAAAACCTGCCGGGTTTCATCCCGGTCTAAAACGAAACAGAGCTCCGGGGTTGTAATATCACAAACCCGGAACTCTGCAACCTGGTTACCAGTTATCAATCTATTCCGTCAGCACAGGGTCTCCGAAGCCGACCTTCTTCAAACCCTTCATCTGGGTTGCGCCGTCACCGGTCACCACATAGTACATCCTCATCGGATCAATGTACTTCTGAACAGTCTCGTTAACCTGCTCAATTGTGAGTCCCCTCAGATAATCCTCCTCCTGCCTGATATAATCCTCAGGTAATCCGTAGAAGGTCATTGTATTGAGCATGCCCAGCTTTGCATCAATGGTCTCAAAACGCAATGCATTGGCCTTGAGAAGCGATCCTTTTGTGAAGTCAACCGTCTCCTGGGTTACACCTGCCCGGTATTCAGCCATGATGTCCCTGAAAAGCTCAACTGACTCAAGGGTAGCATCCGACCTCACCGAGGCATAAGCCCTGAAGGTTCCATAATGCTTCTGCCCGTTGAAGTTGGAGTAAGCCCCGTACGTGAATCCTTTCTCTTCCCTCAGCACCATGAAGAGCTTCGCACTGGCCCCACCTCCCAACAGGTAATTGGCAACATTCGCCTTGAAATAGTCGGGATGAGACCTGGGAACAGAGATGTTTCCGATATTGATAACCGACTGCTTTGCACCGGGAATATCAACAAAATGGATTGATGACTTCTCAGGCACAGGGGGGAAGGTCAGCTCCGGCATAACAACATCCCTGGCACTCCACCGCTCACCGAGACCCTTCAGGGCCTTATCAACCCTCGCCTGGTCAATGTCGCCAACAATGAGGAAGGTTGCTGCTGACGGAGAAATGTTCTTCTCATAGAATCCCTTAAGATCATCCATGGTGATTGTCTCAACGCTCTCCACAGTCCCGCTGGCATCTGTTGAAAGGATGTTGTCTGCTCCCAGTACTATCTTGTTGAATGCCGCACTCGCCACATAGCTGGGATCAGCCAGGTTCCTCTTCAGATTGTTAATGGTGCGGGTCTTGTTCAGCGAGAACTGCTCCTCATCCCAGCGGGGCTCAAGGAGCATCTCTTCAACCAGAGCAAGCGTCTTCTCAAAATTGCGTGAGAGAGTGTTTGCCGAGATGGTGATCCTCTCATCACTGCACCCGACATTTATTATTGCCCCCAGGAGCTGGATTTCCTCCTCAAGCTCTTCGGGAGTCCGGTTTTCAGTGCCCTCGTTAAGCATCTGGGCAGTGAAGCGGGCAACACCGGGTTTGGCAGGATCATCAAGCAGATGTCCGCCTTCAATGACAATTGAATATGTAAGCAGCGGCAGCTCACGCTGGCTGATGCCGAATATCTTCATACCATTGGCTGCCTCAGACTTCCATATCTCAGGTATGGTGACTGAGGGATCCGGTCCCGGTACAGGAGGAACAGAGCGGTCGAAGCTGCTCGGGGTCTTCTCTATTACCTCCTCTACACCTGCAACAATCTCCATCTGTGTTGCCTTCGTTATATCCTCCTCAACAATCCCGGCATCAACAGAGCCCGCGGCAACAAGTTCAGTCTGTCCTCTCGGAACAAAGCTGGTTGCAACATAATTCTTGCCCTTGATATAACGGTTGTAGACATCCCAGACATCATCAGCTGTTACCTGCCTCTGCATCTCCAGCTCCTCAAGCATAAATTCAGGCGATCCGGTAAACTCAGTGTACAGTGCAAGCATGAATCCCTTGTACATCACGCTGCTCATCATCAGGTAAAAATTCCTCTCTATGCCTGCTTTTATTCTCTCCAGGTCCCTCTCGGTGAACTTTTCAGTTTCGAACCTTTCAAATGCCTCAAAAACAGCCTTCTCAACTTCATCCAGACTGGTGGATGGGTTTGCAGTCACATTAATCTGCATCTGCCCGGCAATTTCCTGCGACTGGTTATAAACCCTGACATTGGAGGTCAGCTGCTTCTCCTTCACAAGCACCTTGTAGAGCGGAGATTTTTTACCCACGCCCAGAAGCTGGGCAAGAACATCAAGTGCATATGAATCTTTAGTAAACTGCTGTGCTACCGGGTAGACCATTGTGAACTGCGGTGCCCGGGCAAATGCGTCTTCATGGTAGAGCTTCTTCGTCTCTGCCAGGGTGACGGTCATCGGTTCGGGATCTTTTAACTCCTCTCCCGCGGGTATCTCCCCAAAGTACTTATCTATCAGCGCCTTGACCTCTTCATTATCAAAGTCGCCTGACACAACCAGGGTTGCATTATTGGGAATATAGAACTTCTTGTGAAACTCCTTCACATCATCCACAGTAGCATTTGCCAGGTCCTCCATCTCTCCTATCACGTCCCAGCTGTAGGGATGACCTTCGGGATAAAGGCTCTTCAGGATGACGGCATCGGTATGGCCGTACGGTCTGTTGTCAACTCCCTGCCGCTTCTCATTTTGAACAACATTTTGCTGCAAAGCGAAAGATTGTGGGGTGACTGTATTGCGAAGGAATCCCATACGGTCCGACTCGAGCCACATGGCCAGCTCAAGGGCATTCTTCGGTATCAGCTCGAAATAGATGGTCTGATCGAAGCTGGTGCCGCCGTTCATGTCTCCCCCGGCACCCTCGATATACCTGAAGCATTCGTCTTCGCCAACATTCTCCGAACGCTGGAACATCATATGCTCAAACAGGTGGGCAAACCCGGTCTTGCCAGGGACCTCCCGGGCTGAGCCTACATGGTAAAGAATCACCAGCGAGGCGATTGGATCTGACTTATCCTCATTGAGTACTACAGTCAGGCCGTTGTCCAGCTTGTATGTCTCGTGCGGGACAGTAAGCTTTGTTTTCTCTTTTCCACCACATCCTGCCAGCAGGAGCAGCGAAACCAATAAAGTAAATGAAACAAGTTTTTTCATCATGGCAGAGTTATTTTATCAGGACCGGTTCTCCAAACCCTAGTTTTTTCATCTCCTTCAGCTGTGTTGCTCCGTCGCCGGCAACAACATAATACATTCTCATCGGGTCAATATATTTCTGCACCATCGTGTTGACTTCGTCAACGGTCAGCTGTTTCACATAATTCTCTTCCTGAGCTATGTAGTCTTCATGAAGCCCGTAGGTGCTCATGGTGTTGAGCATTCCCATCAGGGCCCTCTGTGTTTCGAACCGCAGAGCATTGCCCTTGAGAAGTGCATTCTTTGTAAAGTCTACATCTTCCTGTGTTACACCTTCCCTGTATCGTGCCATGAGGTCCCTGAATATCTCCACTGACTCAAGTGTGGCTGTTGACCTCACTGCCGAACTGGCAACAAAGGTGCCGTAATTCTTCAGGGCGTTGAAGCCCGTGCGGGCGCCATAGGTGAAACCCTTCTCCTCCCTGAGCACAAGATTAACGTACCCGTTGAATGACCCTCCAAGCTTATAGTTGGCAACATATGCCGGATAGTAGTCGGGATGGCTCCTGGGAATTGCAGGCGCTCCTATGAATATGTTCGACTGCTTGGCGTCGGGAATATTGACAAAATAAACCGCCGGTTTCTCCGGTACAGGAACAGGAGCTATTTGCGGAATCTGTACCTCTTTCGGGCTCCAGCGGGTGTCAAGTGATGAAAGAGCCTTCTCCACCCTTGCCTGTTCTACATCACCAACGACAAGGAAACGTGTAACTGAGGGAGAGAAATTCTTTTCATAGAAAGCCTTCAACTGCTCCATGGTCATTGCCTTTACACTCTCAGGAGTACCCGACACATCTGTGGAATAGATATTTTCTTCACCGAGTATGAGTTTGTTGAGTGCCATCGATCCGAGATAGGTAGGATCGATAGAGCTTCTTCTCAGGCCGTTGAGGGTGCGGGTACGCACCAGCTCAAATGCAGCGGAATCCCAGCGCGGCTCAAGAAGCATCTCCTCAACCAGTGCCAGTGTTTTCTCAAAATTCCGGGCCAGCGTGTTTACGCTGACAGTTATATCCTCATCATCAGCCGACACACGGATCATGGCACCCAGAAGCTCGATCTCCTCCTCAAGCTCCTCCGGGGTCCTGTTCTTCGTTCCCTCATTGAGCATTGCTGCCAGCATACTGGCAACACCGGGGGCATTGAAGTCGTCAAGCATATGCCCACCCTCAATAACAACATTGTATTGCACGAGAGGCACCTCCGAATGCTTTATCCCAAAGATATTCATGCCGTTGGCCAACGATGACTTCCATATCGCAGGAACGTTGACGGAGACATCGGGACCCAGCGGCGGCTGCACTGAACGGTCAAACGAAGTGGGAGTCTTCTTGATCTCTTCTGCAGCACCACCTTCAATCTTCACTTCGGTGGCAGTGAGTACGTTCTCTTCAACAATACCCGCATCAACACTGCCTTCGGAAGCCAGCTCCACCTTGCCCCTTGGCACGAAGCTGGTAGCCACAAAATTCTTTCCCTTGATGTACTTATCATAAACTCGTTTTACATCATCAACAGTTACGGCTTTCATGGCTTCCATGTCCTTCCGGTAGAATGCGGGGTCACCGGCATACATGTTATATTCTGCAAGCTGCTTCGACTTGCCGTCGATGCTGCTGATCATGTTGTAAAAACGGGTCTCCTGCCCTGCTTTTACCTTCTCCAGGTCTCTTTCGGTAAATCCTTCAGCCTCAAAACGCTCAAAGGCTTCAAAGATGGCTTTCTCTACATCAGTAAGTGATACGCCTGGGTTGGCGCTGACAGATATGCGGAAGGTGCCGGCAAGCAATTGTGCCATGTTATAGGCGCCCACCCTGGAGGTGAGCTTCTTCTCCTTTACAAGCACATTGTACATCGGCGACTTCTTGCCTCCGGCAAGAATATCACTTAGCGCCGTAAGTGCATATGCATCCGGATTATACATCTCTACAGTAGGGAATGCCATTGTATACTGGGCCGTATTGGCGAAGTTATCCTCATGATAAAGTCTCTTCGTCTCTGCCAACGTCACAGGCATGGGATTCATCTTCTCAACGTCAGCACCCGCTGGTATCTCCCCGAAGTATTTCTCAACAAGAGCTTTCACTTCTTCCGGATTGAAGTCGCCCGCAATTGACAGTGTGGCATTATTGGGTA